>JAVVHH010000094.1:0-14783 GCA_032249615.1 Acetobacteraceae bacterium | reverse complement strand
AAGCACGGCGCTTTGCCGAAGCTATCGGACAACGCGCTAAGACCGACGCCGTCGATGCCGCCATGCTTGCCCGCTTCGACGCGCTCGATGCGCGCGCGCGACTCAGGACAGCACAGCGGCAAACGCTTCATCCGCGCCGGACGCGCTCACCTGCGCCAGGCACTCTACATGCCGGCCCTGGTGGCGATCCGGTTCAATGCGGACATGAAGGCCAAGTATCAGGCGCTGCTGGCCGCCGGAAAGCCGCCCAAAGTCGCGATCATCGCCGCCATGCGAAAGCTCGCCATCCTCGCTAACGCGCTCCTTCGCGAACAGCGGAACCGGGCGCCAAAGGCCGCTTGATCAAGACGGATGCTCTAGCCATTGGGCAGCAGCGTGTGGCTGGCGAGGTCGACCGTGACCAGATCGTAGCGCGACTGCAGCAGGCTGCGCGCATTGCTCTGGTGGTAGGCGATCCGGAGTTGCTTGGCGTCCACGCTGATGCGCAGGTAGCCGTAGTCGTGGTCATCGTATTTATCGAGCTGCAAACGGGTGGCCTTCACCGCTGGCTTGACCTCGAGGTAGGACACGTCGGCGCCGTTCTCCGGCTCCGGCGCGGCGTGGTCCCTCGTTGCGCGGACCAGCGGATTGACGTTGTGGCCGCCATTGCCGCAGACCACGAAGGGAACCCGGCGCTCGCCACCGCCGAAGCTGAGCGTGCGGGTGAACCGCTGGTAGCAATGGGCATGGGCTGACAGCCAAGCATGCGGGTAGACGCCGATCTCGCTGCAGATCTGGTCGACCTGCCGCAGCATGTTGCTGCTGCTGCCATGGTTGCCCGCTGCACCGGGTTTGCTGGGCGGCGACGAATAGACGAATGGCGGATGATGCGTGGCGATCACGACCGCGCCGACGTATTGCTCCTTCTTGATGCGCTGCAGCTGGGCGCGCAGGAAGTCGAGCTGGTAGTCCGGGACGCCGGGCCAGCGCCCGTTTTCGCTCGAGATGGTTCCGGGGTCTTCCAGGGCGTTGCTGAACAGGGCGAGGATGCGGATGAACGGAGCGTCGAACGCGAAATAGACGCCGGGCTGCGTCATGGCGGTGCGGTGGAGTGAGCCCGCTTCGGTGGTGGCCGCGACAACAGGCGAACAGAAATTGCGGCTGAACACATCGAGCGGGGTCTCGCCCGCTTGTGTGCCGGGGATGACAAAAGAATCGTGGTTGCCGGGGATGGCCAGGATCGGGTTGGGGTAGGCGCGGTAGGGCTCGTAGAACTGGTCATAGTAATATCGCGCTTCGCCAAAATTGTACACGACGTCGCCGAGGTGGAAGAAGAAGGCCGGGCGGTTGCTGACCTCGGACGAGTGCGCATCGGTGGTGATTTGATCGGCGACGCGCTGTTCGTTCTGGTAGCGGCGGACATCGGACGCGCCGGTGTCGCCGACGGAGTGGAACACGAGGCGGCCGGACTGCTTGATCTGATCGACCACCGCCTCCCCGGTCGGGCCATAGGCGTCGGCAAGGGTAAAGAGGGCGTCATCGACGGCGCGGGATTTTGGGAACGCGACGACCTGTGTTTTGAGCAGCGTCTCGACCTGCGCGTAGACCGCGTTGTCCGAGCCGTGCTCGGTGGCGAACGTCGTCGGATCGGGCGAGGCAACCGGTTCGGCAAAGACGGGGTGGACCGCCATGGCGGCTTTCTCCGAGACAGGGCGGGCGGGAACCCGTGGACGTCTTGCCATGGTCACGACCTCTGTTGACGCGATTGCGCAGTCGGGACCATTGCACGTTTCGGGAGCGAGTGGCGATGCCCGTTTGGCGAAGGTTTCCTGACAGTGAGTTCCACGCCGGTCCGAGCATTGCAAGTTGCTGGACCGGCCGTTTTCTATGCGACACTACTCTGCTTCGAGTAATACTGCATCCGCGTTATCCTACTCACAAGCGCGCGATGTCTTATTAGGGGCGAACCGGGTGCCGGACGGGGCGTTTTGATTGGGCTGGTCCAACTCGTCCTGTCGAAGGCGGCCGGCTCGTCTTGGTTTCAGGCATAAGGGACGCGAAAGTCTCGCGCTGGAACCGCCGTCACGCATCAAAGGAGATAATCATGAACCACAAGCTCATCGCCGGCTTCGTCATCGCTACCGCAGCTTCGGCCTTCGCGCTCGCGCCGAGCCCGGCCTCTGCTCAAAACTATTACGGCCAGTCGGGTCAGAATCATAATTCCTCGAACAATCAGGGTCAGAATTACAACTACAATCAGGGCCAGAACCAAAACTGGCGTTCGAATGGCGGCTATTACGGCCAGGGAAATCAGAACAACTACGAGCAGGGCAACAACGAGAGCAACCAGGGTTACAACAGCCAGGGCAACAACCAGGGCTACGGCTACCAGGGCCGTAACTGGGGCTCCAACCAGGGCAATTATAATCAGGGCTACAACAACCAGGGTAACACCAACTACAACCAGGGCTATAGCGCCAATCGCTACGGCAATGGCAACAACTACGGCAGCAATGGCACGAGAAATGGTGACGGCACCAGCTACGGCTACGGCCAGAATGGGTACTCGAACAACCACGACTGATTAGAGGCGCGGAACCTGCGAGCCGCTCAGCCGGCTTGCAGTGACCCGATTCCCGTTCAACCTTGGAGATAAAGATGACGAAAACGATCCTTCTGGCAACGTCGGCCGTGCTGGCCGGCGGGCTTGCGCTTGCGCCGACCCAATCCCGTGCGCAGAATTATTCGAACGGCAGCTGGAACAGTTCTCCCAGCTCCAGTCAGTCCAACCAGAATTATGGCCAGTATGAGAACCAATGGAACACTCACGACGGGCAGAACTACGGCCAAAACTATGGCATGAACCAGAGCCGCTACAACAACGGCGGTAACGGCTCTAACGGATCGAACGAATACAACTCAGGCCAGAATGGCGGCCAAGGCAATTTCGACCGTCAGTCGCGTCAGGGCTACTCCAATTCCGGCAACGGTCAGAACAACTGGTCGAGCCAGGGCAGCTCGCAGGGCTACATGGGTCAGGGCAACTACTCTGGCCAGAACTCCTACGGCCAGAACTCCAACGGCCAGAACTCCTACGGCCAGAACGGCTACGGCCAGAACGGCTACGGCCAGAACGGCTACGGCCAGAACTCTTCCGGTCGGGGCCAAATGTCCAGCCAGCCGGAAGATCGCGGTATTGTCGTGCTCCTGATCGAGCGTGACCGCCAGGTCCAGGCGCTCCGGAGCGTCCACGAGGAGGTGCGCCAAGCCCAACAGGCTCTGCAGTCCGGCGACAAGTCACGCGCCGAGCAGCTGTTGACCCAGGCCGAGCAGACCATCCAGACCGCGAGCCGTGCGCAGGACGACTCCGCGAGCCAGCAGTCGAGCGGCTCCAGCACGAGTTCCAGCAAGAGCAGCGACGCCGGTTCCAACTCGAGCACGGCTCAGAGCAGCACGCCCTCGAGTTCGTCGTCGTCGAGCAGCACGCCGAGCAGCAGCACCAGCAGCAAGGGGACCTCTTCTTCGGGCTCCACGGCCACGAAGTAACCACTCTGCTCTGCGGCGGGCGGGGGTGACCTCGCCCGTCAACGCGCTGCGCGTCTCTCAGCGGTTGCCGACCGCCTTGAACACCTCGTCACTCCATTCCCGGCTCTGGATCACCGAGAGCAGCGTTTGATCGATCGGCTCCCGCAGCGGGCTCCCTTGCGGTAGCACCATGGCGTAGCTCTGCCGGTCGAACGTCGCCGGCAGCACCTCCACCTGGTCCTGGAACATGTGCCGAACTTCATATTGCAGCAACGGCCGGTCATAGACAAAGGCGTCGATCTGGCCCGAGGCTACCGCTTCCAGGCCATCATGCACCGACGGGAGGCCGGTCCACACGATCTGCTGCCCCTCGAGATAGGCCGCGCTCGCCGATCCATCGATGCTGCCCACCCGAACCGAACCCAGATCCTGAGGGCCGTGGATCGCCCCGTTGATCTCGGCCGTGGTCAGCGCCGTCGTGATGCCGGCCGTCACCCCTGAGATCAGGATGACGGAGGCGAACATCCAGACGATCGCGACGAAGCGCCCGGCGGCCGTGCTCGGGGATTTGTCGCCATAGCCGACGGTCGTCATCGTCACGGCCGACCACCAGAACCCGTTCCCGAGGCCGCGGAGCCAGCCGCCTCCGAATTGATCGTTGCGCCGCCGCTCGAGCAGCCAGATCGCGACGCCCACCGCCAGCAGCAAAGCAATCAAGCCGAACACCGCCTGGGCGAAAGCCATCGAGAACACGGCCCGCACGAGCGCCCACGCCCCCGCGTTGCCCCGCCGCACCGTCGCGATCCCGAGCCCGGTTGAATAGTACGGCTGGGTAAAATCGATCGTCTTTTCGCGGGCAGCCGTCACCGACACGGCGGCGATCGCGCCGTCCAGCTTACCGCTGGCGGTATCGGCTAGGAGAGTGGCCATCGGCGCCTCGACCCAGTGGAAATGCAACCCCAGCCGCTGCGCCACGCGCTCCCAAAGCGTGACGCTCAGCCCGTGCCAGTGCCCGTCCGGCCCCTTCATCGCGAAGGGCGGCGCCTCCTTCGTTCCGATGGCGAGGTCTCGCGTGCGCGCGGCCGCCAGTCGCGGGCCGGCCTGTCCCCAGGCCGGCCCGGCCAACAACATGGCCAAAGCCAGACCTCGCCACCACCCCGTCCCAACCAGACGCATCCAGAAGCCTCCCAGCGCGCCATAACAAAGCGCACCGCGGGACCGCGTTGCACGGAAGGCCGCGAGCTTCCCCCAATCGCATCAAGACGCGCCGTTGACCTCGACCGTCGGCAGCCACGCGGGCGATAGCGGGACACGGACGACGCACACGTCGTTTGCATCCAACCCATGGCGGGACACCCACGCCGCCATCTTGGCCGGGGCGTCGCTCTCGAAGACGTCGAACAGCGCCCAGCCCGGCGGCTGCCATCCGGACAGCCCGTTCACCACCGGAATGCCCGCCAGCGAGGCACCCAGCGGGATCGTGTAGTTGTAGAAAAACATCAGCCCGGTCCGGTAGGCGGCGACCGCCGGATCGAGCGAACGATGCTCCTTCCGCCCGAGCTTGTCGTAGTGGTTCCACGCCGTATCCTTCCACCCGCTCGCCACGTCCGGATTGGCCCGGAGGTAGGCCGCCGCATCGAACTGCGCCGGGTCGGTGATGACGGGTGGGTCCGGGACCGTGTTGGCGGGCGCAAGCACGTAGGCCGCCCGGCAGGTGCGCGGGATCGCGTCGGTCACACGGCGGGCCAGCGCCTCGGCGTCGCGCGCACTGTAACGCTGCACCGTGCCGGCCTGCTCCGCGGCGCCGACGCAGACCAGGGCCGCAATCGCCCAGCGCCAGCGTGACCGCGCGCCGGCGTCGACCGCCAGTGCAAAAGCCAGCGCCATCGGCAGGGTCGCGACCAGTTGGATGCGTCCAATCGTGCGAAGGCCGCTCATGCCCGGAAAGCCGGACCAGATGAACCACCACAGCGATCTCTCGCCGATGTGCACGCTGCAGAGCTGCACGGCGGCGGTGGCGAGGACCGCGAGCGCGGCGATGCGCCGGTTGCTTGCCGCGTGCGGGCCCGGGCGGAAGCGCACGAGCGTCCAGGCCGCCCAGACGCAGGCACACAGCCAGACCAGACTCGCCACCAAGCCTACGCCGAGGCGCTTGCCGGCCCAATTCGCGTTGGCCCGGTCGGGCCACCGCGCCGACAGCCATCCCCACGCGTAGTTCTCGCGGCCCATCCAGAGCAGGTCGGTCGGACGCAGCAGCAAGGTCTGCAGCTCCGCCCAACTCCGCCCGCCGCTCTGGCGCATGACGGGCAGGTAGACGAGCGCGATCGGCCAGGCCAGCAGCAGCCCGGCCGCGCCCGCCGCCAACACGCCCGGCCATTGCCGGACGAGCAGGCGCGCGAACGACCGCCTCGCATCGCGCCACAGCAGCGCAGGCGCGGCCGTCAGCACGAGGAACAGCATGGCGAACTCCCCGTAATAGGCGGTCGTTGCCATCGTCAGCGCGAGCAGGGCCACGAAGCCGATCGCGCGCAGCGCGAAACCGGTCCGGCTGAGCGCCCCGCCATCGCGCAGCGCCTCCAGCGCCAGCAGGGCCATGAGCGGCAGCACGAAGGTGAACTGCATCTGCACGTGCACCAGCTCGGCGAAGCGCGGCCAGCAGAACGCGTAGAAATAGGCCCCCGCCGTCGCCGGCCAGATGCCGACCGCGAAGCCGCGGCGAAGCAACCAGTAGGTCGCCGCGAAGGCCGCCAGGCTCAGCGCGACGAGTTGGACGTTCATCGCCGTGAACACGCCGAGGCCCGCGGCACGCAACGCGATGTGCACCACGCCCATGCCGGCTAGCGCGTCCGAATAGCCGAGGGTGCCCAGCACCGGCCAGAAGATCAGCGGCGACCCCAATCGCGCATGGCCGTGCGCCCAGGTGTTCCAATGTTCGAGCATGAAAGCGATGTACCGGCTGTCGCCAACATCGGCCTGAACCGCGTCGAACCCGCTTGCGATCGTGTACCGATGGTATAACAACGTGCCCGCAATGGCGACGAGCCAGGGCATGATTCGCTTGTATGTCATCAATCCTGTGGCCAATGATTTGCTCGGGCTCGGGTATTACGACACCGGGCCGCCGATGGACTAGCGCGGATGACGCATCGATTGTATCGCCTGCTCGGCATAAAGGCGGATCGCACACCGCCTCCCCCTCCGCGGCAGCGCGGTTCGCTCGACTTCGTCAGCCGCAAGCTCATCGCGGGCTGGGCGCTGCCCGGGAATGGAGACACGCACGCGGTCATCGACATCAGCATCGATGGCCAACTCTTCGCCTCCGTCGTCGCCGACCGGTGCCGCCCGGATCTCGACGAGGACGGCCGCAATGATTTCGGTTTCGTCCTGCCGGTCGATCTGCCGCGGGACGAACGGGCGCTCACGGTCACGGCGCGCCGCCGGAATGCGCCCACCGATCTGGACAATTCGCCGCGGACGGTGCCGGCAATCTCGGCTGTCACGGGCGTCGACAACCCGGATGACTATCGCCGATCGACGATGCGATTCCTCAAATGGCGGTTCGAGGAGGCCGGCTATGCCAACGGCATCTTCAATGGCCACCAGCCGCTGTACGGCTTCGGGCGGCAGCCCTGCGAGCCCGGCTGGCTCGAGCGGTATACCATCACGCATGCGATCATGACCGAGCTGGCCGGGCTCTCCTTCGAGACGCTGGTCGATGTCGGCGGCGCGGAAGGCTACAAAGGCGCCATGATCCGCGACTTCTTCGGCGCGCGCGTGGTCAGCGCCGACCTGTCGCCGGAAGCCTGCGCTCTGGCCAGCCGGATCTACGGGCTCGAGACGATGCCGGCCGTCATGGAAGCGCTGCCGTTCGCCGACGAAAGCTTCGACGTCGTCCTCTGCAGCGAGAGCCTCGAGCATGTCTCGCAGCCGACGAAGGCGGTCACCGAACTGCTCCGCGTCGCGCGGCGCGCGGTCGTCATCACCGTGCCCGCGGAGCCGCTGGAACAAGTATCCGTCTCGGTGCAGGGCGGCGAACCCCACGCCCACGTGAACTGGTTCGACCTCCACGCCTTCGACCACCTCAGGCCGCAACTGCACGGCCTGCGAACCCGCGCCATCCTGAATACCGACCCCTCCTGGCGGGAAGCCGGGCGGAGCGCCGAAACGATGGTGTTGCGCTTTGGAGGCGACGAAGAGATGCGGGGGGCAGCCCGGGTCTTCATGAAAGCCCTGATCCTACGCGACGCGGCGCTGATCGATGCTGGCACGGGTTTCAACGGCATGACCGCCGTGCTGCTGAAGCAGCCGTGCGGACGTGTCGCCCAGCCCATCTCGATCGACGACATCCTGGACTTCTCCGTGCCGCCCGTCCGGCAGCTGAGGGCTGAACTCAGCTCTGCGTAGGGTGGCCCCGCAGCCGTCGCCAGACCAGCCACACCACCCCGAGCGCGACGAGCGCTACAATCGCCAGGTCAAATTTGTGCATCACGGCCCGCAGCGCCGGGTCGGTGTTCCATCGCTCGCCCAGGCGGTCGCCGACATAGGCCAGCACGAAGCACCAGGGCCATGAGCCGAGGAACGTGTAGAACTGGAATTTCAGCTGGTTCATCCGGGCGATGCCGGCGGGCAGGGCGATGAAGGTCCGCACCACCGGCAGCACGCGGCCGACCAGCACGGCTGTGGCGCCGAACCGTGTAAAGAATCGCTCCGCCCGGTCGAGGTCGCCGGCATCCAACAGAACGAAGCGGCCCCAGCGCTCGACCGCCGACCGGCCGCCATAGGCACCGACCGCATAGGCCAGGGTCGACCCGATGTTGCAGCCGATCGTGCCGGCCGTGGCGGCCAGCAACAGGTTGAAGCGGCCAGTTGAGGCGAGATAGCCCGCAAATGGCATGATGATCTCGGACGGCAGCGGGATACAGGCCGATTCGAGCGCCATGAGCCCGGCGACGCCCGCATAGCCGCCCGCCGAGATCACCCCGATGATCCAGCTCGCGATGGCGGCCAGCGCGCTCTCAAACATCTCGGATGCTCATGCAGGGTCGGTTAGTCGAAATGGACCACCCGGGCAACTTCGCGGCTGCTTGGCGTTGGATCATGAGCGCCTGGGGCATCGGTCCAGACGGACCGGCGCACGGCCGTGCTTTGCATCTGGAGAATGATGTGTCGATCGATACCCGCACGCTGAGCAAGGTGCCGGCTGTTACCCTCGGCTTCTGGATCATCAAGATACTGGCGACCACCCTCGGCGAGACCGGCGGCGACACCGTCACCATGACCCTCAACTGGGGCTACCTGGCCGGAACGGCGCTCTTCGCCGTCATCCTGATCGTGTTGGTCGTGGGCGAAATCCGGGGCCGCGCGTTCAGCGCCTGGCTTTACTGGGCGACCATCGTGGCCTCGACCACGTTCGGGACCACCATGGCGGACTTCGCCGACCGCTCGCTCGGTATCGGCTACACGGGCGGAACCACGCTGCTGGCGGCCTGCCTGCTGGCCGTCCTCGGGCTTTGGTATTGGTCCGAAGGCACCGTCTCGGTCGACACGGTAAATAGCCCGCGGGTCGAGGCGTTCTATTGGGCCACCATCACCTTCTCTCAAACGCTCGGCACCGCGCTGGGCGACTGGGCCGCCGATACCGGTGGGCTCGGCTACGAGGGCGGGGCGCTTCTCTTCGGCGCCGGGCTCGTCATGCTGGCGGTGCTTTACTACTGGACGAGCCTATCGCGCGTGGCGCTGTTCTGGGCCGCCTTCGTGCTGACCCGGCCGCTCGGCGCGACCGTGGGCGATTTCCTCGATAAGCCGGTCGCCCACGGCGGCCTGGCGCTCAGCCGGCCGCTCGCTTCTCTCGTGATCGCCGCCGTTATGGTCGCGCTGGTCCTGATTTTGCCACAGAAGCCAGGCCACCACCCGGGCGCATCCCGCACGGCGGCGCGATGATACCTGCAGGCGATATACCGGTGCGCTCGAGGGCCGACATTGTGAAGACGAATGGTTTTGAGGGCGCGCGCACTTGATCCTTTACGGAACACCCGCAGATCAAGCCTGTGGTCACTGACCGCGCTCCCTTGCGCCGGCGAGTTCGCACGTGAACGAGACTTTCGGAGGAAACACACATGACCATCGCGGCCGTGCTGAAGCACAAGGAGGGTGGACGCAACGTGATCGCCGTGCCGCCCAGCGCGCGTATCAGCGAGGTCGCGGAACTCATCAGCAGCCGCCGCATCGGTGCCGTTCTGGTGCTGGATGACGCGGATACCGTGCTGGGCATTCTCAGCGAGCGGGACGTGGTCAAGGGTCTCGCCCAGCATGGAGAGGCGGTGCTGTCGCTGAAGGCGTCCGACCTGATGACCGGAAACCCCACCTCCGTCACCCCCGACACCTCGATCGACCATGCCCTGGAGATCATGGATGCCGGCTATTTCCGCCATCTCCCGGTGATGCAGGCCGGGCAGCTGGCCGGGATCATCAGCGTGCGCGATCTGGTGAAATACCGGATCATGGAGCACCAGCACGACGTGGAGACCCTTCGCGCCTACGTCACCCGCGGCGCCTGAACCGGGCGGGCGCCCAGGGCACGGGGACCGGACACTCCGAAACGGCGGGGAGACAAGCCTGGCGCGATACGCCAAGCTCTTCTTCGGTCGGATCTTCGACCGAATTTTCCTGTTGACCCCCGTCAGTCGGCACGCAGCCAAGAATGGACGCTCTCTACACGCTGATCCTAGTGGTCGTCCTGCTGCTCAGCGTCGCGGCTGGCTGGTGGGTTCGCAGCCGCTTGCACGAGCGCTACCTCGCCGTCGCCTCGATCGACAGCGTGCGCTTGCTGATGGGCATGCTGCTGACGTTCTCCGCCCTGGTGCTCGGCTTGCTCACCTCGAACGCCAAGCAGCGTTTCGACGGCCTCAACGATGACCTCAGCGCGTTCGGCACCGACCTGATCGAACTCGACCACCGGCTCCGCACCTACGGGTCCGATGCCGACCCGATCCGCACGCTCTTGCGCCGCTATACCGCGTCCGTGATCGCCGATTCCTGGCCCGGCGAGGCGAGTCCGGGCGGCCCGCTCGCGCCGCTGCCGCCGAGCCCGCCTGCCCCAGGGCTCGAAGGCAAGCAGCTTGGTGACATGTTGAACCGGGTCGATGTCGAGATCGAACGGCTGATGCCAGCCGACGATATGCACCGGCGGTTGGCGGCGCGCCTGCGCGACCGCATCGCCGCCGTCATGGAACAGCGCTGGAAGCTGATCTTTGCCGCGCGATCCACCATCGCCTGGCCGTTTTTATTGACGCTGACGACGTGGCTCTCGATCATCTTCGCAATCTTCGGCATGACGTCGCCGCCGGGTCGGGTGGTGTACACCGTCGCTGCTCTGTCGGCGCTGTCGATCGCCTCGCCGCTCTACCTCATCCTGGACTATAGCGACGCGCTGAGTGGCACGATCGCCCTCTCGAGTGCGCCGATGCGTGCGGCGCTTGCCCACATGGACGCGGAGCCTTGAGGCACGTTTGCGCCCAGGTCCAGCATCGTCCAGCATAAAGCATCTCCGAGCGCGCAGATCACGGTTCCTAAACCGTCCGGGGGATCTTAGCCTTCGTCAGAACCATTCAGGGTCTCCCGCCGGGGCTTTACCAGAAGGACTGGAACAGCCGCTTAGGCGGTCGGCTAGGTCCGTCAGCCGAACAGTTTTCGCTGCCTCCGCGGTATCAAGATAGCAATCCGCTGGTGCACCTCGACCGAGGTGATCGAGAAATACGGCCAGCTCGCTGACCTGTTGCGTCATCAGATCAAGTTGCTGGAATCGCTCACTAATCTGAGACAAGGGCGTCGCCGGGTCATTGATCAGCCGCCCGACCATCCCCTGAATGTCCGCGCTCATAGACGCAAGGATCTTCAATTCGTTGGCGACTGCATCGAGCGCGTCAGGCAGTGGCGTACCGCGAAAGCTGGACCTGGTCAAAAAAGCTCCAACTCATCGTTGTTCGCAGCCGGGGCGAGCTTACGATTAGCGGGCGCAAGCTCGTTTATACAATCCGACATTAGTATAATCTGGCGGGCTCGACCGGATACCGGCCAATATTGCACCCGGCGAGCGCTATACCCGCGCAGGCTTGATGAAATTAAGCTTAACCCCTCATCCCGCAAGAAACGCTCCGCGAAATCTGCATTCTGCGCTCCGACATTTTGTTTTCCGGACAGAAGGTGCGCTCCGCCGAACAGCTTGGCCTCCAACCGGTGGCGCTGTGCTCCCCGGTTCAGTAAGGCGTTGATGAGCAGTTCCATCGCATGGACGCCATAGCGAACCAAGTCCTGGTTCTCGGATCCCGGCCCATCTCCCGGCAAAAGAAAGTGATTCATGCCACCGACCTCAGCCTTTGGGTCGCGAATGCAAGCTGAAACACAAGATCCAAGCACCGTGGTCAGCATGACCGTCGGGTCAGTGACGACGACGAAGTCACCCTGAACGACGTGAATACATTGTCTCTCCAGGTCCTTTTGATAGGCAGCAATCATCAAGTCAGCTTGCCAAAGACGCCTTCAATCTTTTCTTTCAAACTGGCGACAGTGAAAGGTTTCACAAGGAAGTTGTTGACGCCATGCTGGATTGCCCGCTGAACCACATCCTTATCTGCGCGCCCCGTGAGCATGATGAACGCGGTAGAACGTATCGGCTCATGGCTGCGGATCGCTCGGAGCAGGTCGATTCCGTCCAGCTTGGGCATATTGAAGTCAGAGATGACGAGGTTCGATGGCGTGGTCAGCAACGATCGAAGTCCATCTTCCCCGTCGCCGGCAGTCTCGATTTGGGTGATACCGATTTGCTGGAGACCGTTTCTGACGAGTTGCCGTATCGTCAGTTGATCGTCGACGACCAGTGCTTTGATTGAATTTGCGGCGGGCATTTAGCGCGTTCCTCTCGTTACTTGACGCGTGCTTTCGATGATCTGTGCCGCTATGCGGTGCAGCGGCAACTGTCGCTGCACCGCATTAATTTCCTGCGCCGCTCTCGGCATCCCGTAGACCACGCTCGATGCCTGGTCCTGACCTAACGTGCGTGCTCCAGCATCCCGCATCGCAAGCAGTCCTTTCGCGCCGTCGGACCCCATTCCGGTAAGGATGACGCCCACGGCGTTGGATTTCGCATGAGCCGCGACCGAGTTGAACAAGACGTCCACCGACGGACGATGTCCGTTTACGGCATCGCCCGATCGCAGGCGGCACCTTGGCGGGTGCGATCCCGTGATCTCGAGATGAGTAGAACCACCGGGCGCAAGATAGACGTGCCCCGCTGCGATGGGCGCTCCGTCGAATGCTTCGCAAACTTCGGACGCACACGCGCGGTTGAGACGGTCGGCGAAGCTTCGAGTGAACGTGGACGGCATGTGCTGCGTGATGACCGTTGCCGGGCCGTTTGGGGGGTAGGCCGACAGAACGGATAAGAGCGCCTCAACTCCGCCCGTGGACGAGCCGATTGCGACGAGCTTTCCATTTGTTTCGAAGACAGCAGATGCTCCTGTCTGCTTCAAGCAACCGTGGCCGGATTCTCCGCGACCGCCGATGCGCGCCTGAGCGGCGGCTTTCACCTTCTCAGGAAGACCCGCAAAGGTGTCGGGCATTTCCGGCGTTGGCTTCGCCACGCAGTCGAACGCGCCCATCGCCAAGGCTTCGATGGTCGCGTCGGCGCCTTGCTGCGTGAGAGTCGACACCATGATGACTGGCATCGGCCGCAGGCGCATGATCTTGTCGAGAAAATCGAGGCCGTTCATCTTTGGCATCTCGATATCAAGTGTGAGCACGTCGGGATTGAGGGTTTTGATGGCCTGACGTGCCTCGACGGGGTCGGCCGCCTCGCCGACGATCTCAATCTCGGGGTCTCGCCGCAGCCGGCTCGCGATCAAGCCGCGCATCGTGGCGGAATCGTCTAGAATAAGAACGCGAACGGGCATTATTCACCCTCGTTCGCTGGGAGCCGGTATGTCGTGATACCATCCGGACTCAAGCGGGCGGCGGCTGGGCCGTTGATACGCTCGGAATGGCCGACGTATAGCGTGCCGCCCGGCTCGAGAATCGGCGTCAGACGCTCCCAGAGCTTGGCCTGAGTGTCGTCGTCGAAGTAGATCACGACGTTGCGGCAAAAGATGGCCTGAAACCGGCGCTTCATCGGCCACTTTCCAACAAGATTCAATTCTTGGAAGACAACCAGTCTCTGTAACTCGTCACCAACCCGCAACTCGCTTTCCCGCCGCGACCCGGCGCGGACGAACCAGCGGCGCATGTCGGCCGGCACCGGTTCCAGCGTTGCAGCATCGTAGATGCCCTCGCGGCCTTGCCGAACCATGCTCGGGTCGATGTCGGTTGCCAGGATGCGGACGTCGTAGTTGGCAACGTCAGGCATGAGCGACAGGAGCGTCAGCCCAATCGAGTAAGGCTCCTGCCCGCTGGAACACGCGGCGGACCATAGCCTTACCGAAGCACCTTTCCGGACTGCCTCGAGTAGCGGCGGCAGAACCTTCGTTTTCAGATGATCAAAATGATGCGGCTCACGAAAAAAACGAGTGACGTTGGTGGTCAATGCCGTCAGCAACTGCCGGCGTTCGGCTGCCTTCGGATCCGCCACCAAGCTGCAATACTCTTCGAAGCTGCGCAGCCCGAGAACGCGGATGCGCTTGGACAGGCGTGAGTAGACGAGGGTTGTTTTAGAAACTGGCAGAGATATTCCGGCATCCTCGCGCATGATTGCAGCGATGCGTGAGAAATCCTTTGGGGTGAAAGCGATTTCACCCTCTGCAAGTACCGACTTGCCAGCGCTGAGGTGGCCCATTTCGGGTTCCGGCCCTAAGCCGCTTCCAGACTAGCAACAGGCAGCACGTCGTCCAGCGAAACGAGGCTGATCATCCGCCCGTCGATGGCGATCAGCCCACGCACGAACGCCTTCGCCGCATCCGAGCCCAGATGTGGCACCGGCTGGACCGAGTCGTTGGCGACCGTCAAGATGTCAGACACCTCGTCGACCAGCAGACCAACCTGCTGACTTCCAATCTGAGCGACGATGATGACGTTGCGTGCCGTCGTTGCGGAGGGTGGCAGGCCGAACCGGGCTGCCAAGTCGACGATCGGCAGGACGACACCGCGCAGGTTGATCAGACCCCGCACGAACGTGGGCGCCTGTGGAAGTGCGGTTGCTTCCGTCCAGCCGCGGATCTCCCGAACGGCCATGATGTCGACGCAGAACTCTTGTGCTCCGATCCGGAGACAGATCAACATACGGCGGTTAATGC
>JAVVHH010000093.1:0-14897 GCA_032249615.1 Acetobacteraceae bacterium | reverse complement strand
GAGGCCCGTCGAGAAACCTGAATCGAACTTTTGGTTCCGCTGCTACCGGACCCCCATGTTGTCCACCTTGGCGATGGCGAGCCGCTGCGGCCTGGTTAGCCCGGCTGCATCCTCCGGGTCGCCGTCGTCGCTGCCTCCCATAGAAAGGTCCAGTGCCCGAGCACTGACCAGGGCACAAGCCGGCGGGCGAACGGTGAACTCGGCAAGCTGTTCAGGATTGGTGTCAGGCATGTCGGCTCCTCCGCGCGTGCGTTAACGTGTGCGCACGGTATGGGCCGACTGTTGCGGGACGGTTGCTGGGCCGCCAGGCTGAGTCCGATCAACGGTCCAGGGTCGTGGCGGCCTGCTGCCGGGCGGCGACCTCGTCGGCCAGATCCTGCAGCTCCCGTAGCAGCGGCGCGAGCGGCACCGTCTGCCCGGCCGCCACCTGGGCCTCGCTCTCCGTCAGCGCCGCGGCGATCTCGGCCAGCCGCGCCTCGTCCCAGTCCGGCGGCGGGTCGGGGGGAGGCTCGGAGCCGCTCATCATCCGGCGCCGCGGCCGCCGTCCCGACCCTCAGGCGCAAGGCTCCCAGGCGCAGCCGAGGCTGCGCCAGTTGCGCCAGGCATCGCGTCCACCCGCGCCTCCAGGACCCGGATTTGCCGCTGCATGGCGGTGACCAGGTCATAGAGATCGCGCGCCTCGTCCTGGCCGCTGCGCGCCCGGCGCTGCGCGGTGTCAGCGATGTCCTGCAGCCGGTCGAGACGGTCCGTGATGGCAGCCCGCATCGCGGCGCCGTCGGCGTGCAGCTCGGCCCGCAGCGCGGCGAGCGCGTCCAACACCTTGTCGGCATCCCCAGCCATGGCTGTGCCCTCCGGGTTGGCCGTCTAGCACACCTGGCGGCTGGTGGTCCCGCGCTGGCGCCCCTGCCTGCTGTTCGGACGTGCTGGGCCGCTCAGCGTCCCCGCTGCCTCCTGGTGAGCCAGCCTTCGGGCCGGTTGCGGCGGCGCTGCCCGGCTACGGGGTGCTCCTCCCCCACCGTGCGGCCTGCCTGGCAGCCCATTCGCTCCGGAGCTGGACGGTGCGGGCCGCCGCGATCTCCTGGAGAGCCGCCTTGGCGGCCGGATCGAAGGCGGGTGGCGGAGTAGATACATACTTTCCTGGGGTTCCACGGCCAGGCTGGCCGCCGGTGTTGGCGCGCGGCCGTGCGCCCCGCAGCGCCCGCACCGCGGCGCACAGCAGCGGCGACACGGGCGCCGTGGGGAGCACCAGCGCGTAGGCGTTGCTGACCTGCTCGGCCCGGCTCGCGCCCTGGCCGCCCTCGGGCCAGGCCCGGCGCTCGATGCGCTGCTCCCAGGTGAGCATCCCCAGCGCGCGCAGCGCCGCCAGCGCACGCCGCACCGTGCGCTCGCCGCAGCCGGCGTCGGCCGCCAGGGTGACGTGGGCGGGATCGCAGCGGCCATCCGCGCCCAGGCGGCGCAGCAGCGCACGGCCGACCTCGACGTGGAGCGCGGTGAGTGCGCCGGCGCGGCGCTCCAGCTCGGCGCGGGCGAGCCAGGCGCGGCGTGCGCCGGCCGACAGGGGACGCCGTGGCCCAGGCCCGTAGAGGCTGCCGTGGTGCCAGCCGCGCCGTGGCCGCTCGCCAGCATTCCCTGGGGCGTCCGCGGGGAAGAGAGGGTGCATCCAGTCAGGTCTCCCCGCCGGGGTGCCTGTCCACCGCCCACCTTTCCCGCCGCCGTGAAGGCAAGCCGCTCCCGTTCCCCGTTCAGAGGGTCTTGCAGAGCGGTGCGTGTTGCGGGATGCTCGCCACTGTCAGGTGAGCGAGCAGTTATCCCGCCTCACGGCGGATGGGTTGGGGGGCGCCTTCGGGCGCCCTTCGGCTTATGGCGGCATCAGGCCGTCTCCGGGCCGCGGGATGCGGCGATCCCGGCACGCTAGCCCCCGTCAGTGCACCCCGTCCAGCACCCGCGTTCCGGCTGTGCAGACAGCCCCGAGCGGCGTTCAGAACCTCTGAACACGCGGGGTTGATCGCTGCCCGGCCGCGCGGCGCAGGGCGTCAGACCTGCTGGACGCGGCGGGGAGGCCGCCCCGAGCCGCCCTGTGGCGGGTCAGCGCCCTCACGCGCGCGAGGCCCCGGCTGCGGGCCAGCAGCGCCCCGCTGAGGGTCCGCGGCGCACCAAGAGGTGCGCCGGAGCGCCTCGCGCGGGCGAGGCCGGCCGCAGAACCTGGGGCGGGTTCCGCAGGGACCGGAATGGGCGTCAGCCCCCCCCCAGGCGGGCGCGCGTAGGCGTGTGCGAGGGCGACGGGGGAACATTCCCAGGGGCGGCCAGGGAAGGCCGGGGAAGGCGCTCCGGCGCCCGGCGTGGGGTTGGATAGCGGCGGCAGCCCCAGCAGGCTTGTAGGCCCGGATTTAGGGGCCGAGTAGCTGCAACGCCGGCCGGCAGCCCATGCAGCTACAGCTGCGGGCTATCGGGCGCACCCCCGCCCATGGCGCGGATCGCCGCCGTCCGGCGCAAGCCCGCTTGCGCCGGGGCTTGCGCCCGGAGGTGGCCGTTGAGGCGATCCAGGCCCTCGGCGATCGCAGTCAGGTCCTCGGCGCGCATCGAGCTTGGCCTCGAGCCGGTCCAAGATGCCCTCGCCGCTGGCCGCGCTGCCCGCCATCCGGCGCAAGCCTGCTTGCGCCTGGGTATCCGCCTGCGCGCCCATCCGGTCCGCCGCGCCTATGATCCGGTCCAGCGTCGCCGTCGTGCGCGCCTGGCTTGCCGCGATCTCCTGCACCATGGCCATGATGGCCGCGAAGGTCTGGCCGGTCATGGGCCGACCCTACGCCGCCGCTGCGGCGGTGTCAGGGCGGCTCCGCCCTGGGGAACAGCCGCGGCAGGTCGGGGAAGTGGGCGCCGCACTGGTTATAGATGTCGGTGCTCCCCGACCGCGGGCAGTCGGCCGCCAGCTCGTCCAGCAGCAGGGTCATCGGCTTCTCGGGGCCGTGCTGGGCGAGCAGCCCGGCGACGCGGAGCCGGCCGCGGCGCTCGCACCGGGTGCAGGCCACGTCGAGGATGGCGGTGCGCTCGGCGACCTGCCCGAGCAGGATGGCACCAGAGCCCATGCGCTGATCCTGCACCGCGGCGCCGGCGGCGGCCAGCACGGCGGCCCACGCCCTCGCGCGAGCGGAGCATCAGTATCCGTCTGATACTGTGAAATCGAGAACTGAAATTCCGTAGCACAATCAGGTAAGACACCGGATGCACGGAGGGCCCATGGGAATCCTCGGGGTCAACGAGAGATTGGAGGCCCGCCATGTCGAATAATCGCACCGTCGTGGACATTGCAAATCTGATTTCTGCACTGTCCGCCGTCCCCCATAACGAGCGCAAGCATGTCGTCATCACGGCTATGCTCGTGATAGCGGCTAATGATGTAGCTGCTACCGTGTTGCCCCTGCTGACCATGATGGTGTCCTGTTGGTGGCTCGGCTAACCCGCCGCCCGCCCGCCGCCCCTACGCGCGCGAGGGTGGCGGGCGGCGCGCCCCCCGGCGCGTCGCTTTCCATAACGTCACTTCTGGCACACTGTTTCGAGTAACGGCGCAAGTCGCCGCCAGTCGAGACGACCCGCCGCGCCCGAGTCGCGCGCCGGGACTGGCCGGCAGCCAGTCTCCGGGCCGCCGCCGCGGCGCCCCGCGCGGGGAGAATTACTTGCCGAAGCCCAAGCCCGGCGGGCGGTCCGGGCCGCGGCGGGAGCTGCCCACGACTCGGTCCTTGCAGTATCTACGTGACCGCGCGTAGGCTCAGGCCTTCAGGAGAGGATCGTGTCGTAAGAAGTTTCTAGGACACCCGAAGGGCCACTCAGCCCCTCAAACGCGCGGGCAACTCTGCCCAGCACAGTCAGTGACGGATCTCCTGGTCCCGCTAACTCTGTTGGAAGGATCGCCCCCCATGCAGCCACAAACCACTTCCGAGTTGATCGCCCTCCCGCTCCTGCCGCGCGAGCTGCGCGAGGTCACGGGCACGCAGACGCGATACAAGACTTTGTATCGGTTGGTCACCGATGGAGCGGTGCCGGCCGTGCAGGTCGGGGCGCGATGGTTCGTCGAGGCTGGCAAGCTCAGCGAGATCGCGGCGGTCGCGCGCGCCGCGGAGCTGGCTCTGTCGGCCCGACGCCGGGCACCCAGCGCCGCCCTCGCCGCCTAAAGCAACCCCTGCCGCGGCAGCCACGCCGGGCAGGGGAGCAGAACAAAAAGCCTATGTCTCGACCTCGCACGCGAGACGTAGAGCCGTTCTGTTTTCCTGACAAGGGCAGTTGCCGGGCGCGCACCGAAAGCGCAGCCGATGTCATCATCTTACCTTCCGCGCCGCGAGGCCCTCAGGCTGGCCTCGATCCTCGGCCTACTTGGCAGTCCGCTTGCCGGCGAGCGCGATGCGGCGGCCGCCTCCGCGACGCGGCTGCTTGCCTGGCATCGGCTGACCTGGCGCGAGCTGCTCGCTCCACCCTCCGATCCCGCCTCCCGCCGAGCGAGCGAGCCGGACGTGGAGCGGGCAGCATGAGCGCCGCCCGCGACGATACCCTGGACGCGCTGCGCGACGCCCTGCGCGGCACCGTCGAGGTGCTCGCCGAGCACCTGCTGGGCGAGCGGAACCAGCGCCTGAGCAGCCGGCGCACGCGGCGCTGGGGCGCCAGGGGCAGCGTGGCGGTGGAGCTGTCCGGCGCGCAGCGCGGCGCATGGTTCGACCACGAGGCCGGGACCGGCGGCGGCCCGCTGGAGCTGGTGCGGCACATCCGGCGCTGCGGCTTCCGCGAGGCCGTGGCCTGGGCGCAGGAATGGCTCGGCACGCCTGCGCCCGAACGTCGCCCGGCACGCCGGGAGAGTGCCGCCGCGGCGGCCCGGCGCGAGCGGCAGGCTACCGCCGAAGCGGCGGAGGCAGCCGCCAAGCAGGCCCGCGCCCGGCGCCTATGGGCCGCTGCCGTGCCGGTCGAGGAGACCGTGGCAGAACGCTACCTGGTGGACGTGCGGCGCATCCCACGGCCGTCCGGCGGCTGGCCCGCGGACGCGATGCGCTGGCACGCCGGCGAGGGCGCTTGGGTGCTGGCCGTGCGCGATCCGGCCGGCGAGCTGGTGGCCATCCAGCGCGTGTTCCTGACGGCGGAGGGCCAGAAGCGGCCCGACGCGGCCGGCGTGGTCAAGCGCAGCCTCGGCGCCGTCGCCGCCGGCGTCGTGCGCCTGCCCGGCCGCCTGCCCGTGCTGATCGCGGAGGGACCGGAGACCGCGGCGGCCCTGTGGAGCGCCACCGGGCATGAGACCTGGGCGGCGCTGGGCGGCACGTCGCGCCTGACCCCGCCGGCCTTCGCGCTGCTGGCCGCGGACGACGACCGGCCGCACTCGCCCGCCGACAAGGCCCGCCGCCGCGCGCTGCGCGCCTGGGCTCGCGCCGGGCTCGATGTGCTGCCCGTGCTGCCCTGGCCCGTGCGCCGCGGCGACGGCCGCGACTTCGCGGACCTGCTCGCGGCCGAAGGCCCCGAAGCGGTGCGGGCCAGGATCGCGCTCGCGCTGGACCCTGGCGCGGCCCCGGTCCGCCGCGTGCCCCTGCCCATCGCCCGCGTGCGCCTGGATCGCGCCGCGCAGGCGTTCGCGGCGGCTGCCGAGGCCGCGGAGGCCGGGGCAGTCCCGCCCGTGCAGGCGATCCGCGTGGACCTGGGCGCGGGCAAGTCCCATGCCGCCCGGCGCGAGCTGGTGGCGCTGGTGCGCCGGCTGCGCGCCCGCGGCGACATGCGCACGGTGGCGCTGGCCGTGCCCGAGCACGGCTTGGCGGCGGAGGCCGCGGCGGCGCTGGCCGAGTTGGCGCCGGACCTCGCCGTGCGCGTGTGGCGCGGCCGGGAGCGCCCGGCCCCCGGCCGCGACGGCAGCATGTGCCAGGACCTCGCCCGAGTCGCGGAGGCGCGCCGGCTGCGCCTGGACGTGATGGGCTTCGCCTGCCGCGACTGCCCGTTCGCCCAAGCCTGCGACTACCTGGCGCAGCACAAGGCGCGGGCGGACCTGTGGGTCGTGCCGGCCGCGATGCTGCACCAGCAGCGGCCCAAGGCGCTCGGCGAGCTGGCGGCGCTCGTGGTGGACGAAGATCCCGGCCCCGCGCTGGAGGGCGTGAAAGAGATCATCCGCCTCCCGGTGACCGACCTCGCCCGCTACGACGCCATCGAGCGGGACCGGCTGGCCAGCCAGCGCCTCGCGAGCCTCCGGCGACTGGTCCTGGACGCGCTCGCGGAGCTGCCGGACGGCCCCGTGCCGCGGGACGCCTTCACGGCGTCGGGCATGACGGCGGACAGCGCGCGCGAGCTGCTCGCCCTGGAATGGCGCACCCTCATCGAGCCCAAGCTGCCGCCCGGCGCCGCGCCCGCCGCACGCGCGAAGGCCCTGGCGGAAGCCGCCCGCAACGCGGACCTGGGCCGGCGCGTGATGCTGGCGCACGCACTCGCGGCGCTGCTGGCCGCAGACGGGCCGCAGGCCTCCGGGCTGACGGAACTGCGAACCGCCGGCAGCGCGCGCGAGCTGCACCTGCGCGCCCGGCGCGAGCTGCACGGCAGCTGGCGGGTGCCGACGCTGCTGCTGGACGCCACGCTGAACATGGCGCTGGTGCGCCACACCTGGCCCGCGGCGGAGCTGGTGGCGGACCTCGCCGTCGAGGCGCCGCACCAGCGCGTGCGCCAGATCACGGACGCCGCCTTCAGCCTGTCGGCCCTGGACGCCGACGATCCGCGCATCACAGCCGAGGAGCGGCGGCGGCGGGAACGCAACCTGCTGCGGCTCCACGCCACCCTGCACGCGGAAGCCCGGCGCCACGCCGGGCGAGTCCTGGTCGTCAGCAACAAGCGGGTGCGCGCGCGGCTGGAAGGCATGGGCCTGCCCGGCAACGTCGAGATGGCCCACTTCAAGAAGCTGCGCGGCCTCGACCGCTGGCGCGACGTGGCCGCGCTGATCGTGGTGGGCCGGCCGCTGCCGCCGGCGGCGGCCATGAGCCGCGCCGCCGCGACGCTGACCGGCGCGGCCGTGCCCGCGACGGATTACCAGCGGGCCGAAGCCTTCCGCGAGATGGCGGACGGCACGCGCGAGCCGGCGGAGACCTGGCGCCACCCGGACCCGCTGGCCGAGGCCCTGCGCTGGGCCGCGTGCGAGGCCGAGGTCGTGCAGGCCATCGGACGCGCCCGCGGCGTAAGTCGTGGCCCCGGCAACCCGGTGGCCGTGCTGGTGCTCGGCGACCTGCCGTTGCCGATGCCGGTGGAGCTGCAGCCCTGCGTCCTCCCGAGCCCGGACGACCTGCAGCTCGCGGCCGGCGGCCTGGCCTGCCGTGAGCCAGCGCACGCCGCGCGCGCCTACCCGAACCTCTGGCGCAGCGGCGAAGCGGCCAGGAAGGCATGGCAGAGGTGCGGGACATTTCCCTATGGAGAGACTCCCATAGGGGAATGTCCCGCACCTCGTCGCACCGTCTGGCGCACCAGAGATGCGCCTGGGTGCGCCGGACCCGGCCTGGTCCACGTGCGCTACCAGCTCGCCGGCGCCGGGCATCGGCCGGCCGTGGCGCTGGTGGACCTGGCCCGCTGCCCGGACCCGCGCGCCGCCCTGGAACGGGCGTTGGGCGCCCTCGCCGTGTGCGAGATCGAGGCGCCGCCGGCCGTCGCGAGGCCCGCAACCGCCCCACAACGCCCAGCCGCCGGGCTTTCCGCAGCGCCGGATGTGGCCGCACTGCCGGTCGAGGTCCCGCCGGTGCCCGCTCGGCCGCTGCCATGGGGCGAACCGACCCCCCACGACATCGCAGGAGGCCGCACGTGAACCCGGAACGAACGAGGACCGACTCGGGCGCGCCGCCGCCCGCCTCGCCGCCACCCCAGCTGGCGCGCATCGAGGTGGCCCTCAGACGCCTCTTGGGATCGCCGATGCTCAGCGTCCGGACCCCCGCCCACCGTGACGCGACCCTGGAAATCTGGGTCGGCCGGCGGTTCGTGGGCACGCTCGATCTCGATGCGGACGGGGATCTCGTCGCCACCATTCCCGTGCTGCGCGAGGATCTGGCGGGGGTGGGCAGATGACCCGCCTGTGTGGCGCCGGCCTCCGCCGAGGCCCACCAGGCACCCCGGTAGGGGGGTTTCCATCCTGGGGGGCAAGCGCCGTGGACCGCATCCATAGGTGACTTTTCGAGAAACCACGGCACCCGATTCCATCACAAAAGGAGAAACCGCCATGCCCCGCCGCGGCCCGCGACCGAAGCCCACCGCCCTGCACGTTCTCGAAGGGACCTACCGGACGACCCGCCACCGCGACCGCGCCGACGAGCCGCAGCCGCCGCCGGGGCCGCTCGACGCCCCCGACTGGCTCAGCGACGGCCAGCGCGCCGGCTGGGACTATGCCTTGGAGCACGCGCCGCGCGACTTGCTGCGACCGATCGACCGCGGCGTGCTCGTCGTCTGGATCGAGGCCGAGGACCGCCACCGCCGCGCCGTCATCGCCCAGGCGCAGCTCGACGCGCGCCACCCGGTCCTGCCCATGCTGACGGCAGGGGCGCGCGGGACGCTCGTGGGCAGCCCCTACCTCCGCATCATCGCCCGCGCCGCCGAGACCATGTTGCGCGCGGCCTCCGAGCTGGGCTTCTCGCCCGCGTCCCGCCCGCGCCTCGCGGCAACCCCCGACGCCGCAGCGCCCGCCGAGGACGGCTGGAGCCGGATGCGGCTGCTGCAGGGCGGCCAGGCCGACCCGGCGGCGTAGGGCATCCCGCGCGGGTCCGGCCTGATGGATGCTCGCCTCGACACGATCCTAGTGGCCGGCCGGCCGCTGCTGGCGGAGGACGTGGAGTTCCTCGCAGGCCAGCTCGGCGAGCCGCCCTGGAGGGCGCGCCGGCGCCGCCTCGACGCCAGGGACGCCGCGGTGCGGGACTTGGCGCGTCGCCTGTGCCCCGCCGCGCCGCCGACTGCCGCCGCGCGGATCGTCGAGGGGGCGCTGTCCGGCTACCTCGCGACGCGCTGGCGCTGGGAGCGGGCGCTCGACGCGCTTCCCGAGGGCAGTGCGCCCGTGGACGTGGCCCTGCATCGCCTGGCGCGGCTCAACGGCGGCCTCGGGATCGGCCGGCGGCGTCTCTACGACCTGCTGGCGAGCTGCCCCGGTTGCGGCGATGCAGAAAAAACCGCGTGAGGTTGCATGGCGCCCCGCGCCATACGCGTGACATGCGCAATGCTCAACCCAAGGTAGAACCTCCCGCCGCGGACCCCGAGCTGGCGCACCAGAGGTGCGCCACGGTGGCCGACGTCGAGGCGCAGCTCCTGGCCCTCGACGCGGAGCGCGACCGGCTGCGCGGGGCGCTGGCGGAGCTGCCTGCCCGCGAGCGCGCGCTGCTCGCGGCGGATGCCGCCGACGAGCTGCTCGCCCCCCTCGCCACCGCCGAGCGCCGGCTCCGCTTCCAGCTCGACGTGCTCGACGCGCGCGAGCGGGAGCTGACCGAGCGCGCGGCGCGCCTGCAGGCCGCCGCCCGCGAGCAGGCCTGGATCGAGTGGCGCGGGCGCTACGAGATCGCCGCCGCCGCGGTGCTCGACGCGGTCCTCCCGCTGCGGGAGCGGCTGGGCGCCCTGAACGCCCTGGTCGCGGCGGCGGCGCTGGACGGATTTCGCCTGCCCGCCCCACCGGCGACGGTCCTCAACGACTACGGGGTGCGCGGCGTCCAGGACGGGCTGGGGGGCGTGCGTGGACAGCCGACCGGCCCACCGGCGCCGCCGCTCTCGATCGTCCGCTTCGTCCGGGGCCATGGGCTCAACCGCGTCGGCGGACCGGCCTACGTGCGCGGCGACGTCGCCGGCTTCGCGCCCGACGAGGCCGCCCGGCTCGTCGCCTTGGGCGTGGCCGTGTGGCTCGCCCCCCCGGCAGGCGCCCCGCTTCCATAGGAGACCAGTGCTCATGCTCACGTCTCGGGACTGGCTGGCGGCGACCGGAAGCCCGCTCGCCGGCATGGGCTACGGTATCCGCCGCCCGGCAAGGAACCCCGCGACGCGGGCGGTCCTGCCCGCCGGCGCGCCGCTTCCATCCCCCATCGAGCACGCCAAGGCCGCGCGGCAAGCAACGATCCGCCGCCTGTCGCAGCCGAAGGCGCGGCCGTGACAATCATCGGCTTCATCGCGTGCCTTGGCGGTGACCTCGGGTTCGCCTGGGCGGACACCGCCGCCTTCAGCGGCCCGTCCAACCGCCCCGCGGGCCACGTCAGCAAGCTGACAATGAACCCGCTTGCCTGCCTGGCTGGCGTGCGCGCCGGCTGGAACCTCCTCGGCCGGGAAGGCGCCTCGGTCGCGACCGAGGCGCTGACGATGGACGAAGCCGCGGAGAAGCTGCCTGGTCGCCTGCGCCAGGCCGCCGCGCGTGCTGCGTCGAGCTTCGCGACCCAGCCGGAAACCTTCGCCGGCAACATCTTCGGCCTGCTCGGCTGGTCGCCTTCGCTCCGGCGCGTGGTCGGGGTCCGCTTCGACGCACACAGCTACTTCGCGCCGTGCCTGGCGACCAGGCTTGCCGAGCCTCACGTCGATGGGCTCGCCGCGCTCGATCCGGCGTCGCCGTTCGATGTGCTGGGCGTCGCGGCGGCTCAGCTCGCGGCGCTGCAACGAGACCTCGCCGAGCCGATCACGGGCGACCTGGTCGTCGCCGAACTGCGCCCCGGCGCCGTCGCCACCGTCGTGCTGCCCGGCTTCGCCACCCGGCCGGCCGATCTCGCCGGCGCCCCTCCTGTGGAGACCGCCCATGGCGTTCATTGATGGCTACCTGGCAGCCTGCTCGGCCGTTGGGCTGGGCACCTGCACCGAGATGACCGGGGCCGGCTACACGCGCGCGGCGATGCGGTTCAGCGACCCTGTGGACGGCACCTGCGTCAACGCGGGCGCCTGGAGCTTCGGCCAATCCCTGACCGCGCAGATCGCCGGCCGGGCGATCTTCGACGCGCCGACAGGCGGCAACCTGCTCCTGGTGATGCCCCTGTCCACGCCGCGGGCACTGGCCACGCTCGGCCCCCAGGACAACGGCGGTCCCGGCGACCTCACACTGGTCTTCTCGGCGCTGGAGGGCTGGGCGAACGGCGCGGCCTTCTCGGGCACGCTCGCCGCCGGCGCCGCGGTGGGGATCTGCTACGACCGGCTCGACCAGCTCGGGACGTATGCGACGCCGCCGACCCCGGCGGCGGGGGTGGCCGTGATCCCCACCCGCGGGGGCTACCTCGCCGTCCGCCCCTCGACCGTGTCGGCCGGTGCGGCACTCACGATCCGTCGCGGCCTCCTCAGCGGCCCGTAGCCCGCATCCCATCCCCGCCCGCACCATGGACGCCGTGCGGCCCGGCGGGCAGCGAAGCGCACCTCAAGGCGGGCGGGGCCGTATGGTCCGAGTAAGGTGCGCAGGCCGCAATTTCAGGGCAGGCTGGGCCGCATGAGCGGCTTCACCTGCTACCTGGCCACGAACGCCGTCAACGGGAAGCGGTATGTCGGCATCACCGCCGACCCGGTGAGACGCTGGCGCGAGCACGTCTATGAGGCGGGCGCGGGCAGCCCGTTCGCGCTGCACCAGGCGATCCGCAAGCACGGCGCGGCAGCCTTCGTGCTCTCAGAACTCGGCCAGGTTGAGTCATGGGAGGTCGCGCAGCAGATGGAGCGCCGCTTCATTCACGAGCTCGGGACGAGGCGAAGCGACGGCCTCGGCTACAACATGACCGACGGGGGCGATGGCGTGGCCGGCGCCGAGGTGTCGGAGGCGACCCGCGCCAAGCTGCGCGCGGCGCTGGCCGTGCCCGCGGTCAAGGCGAAGATGCGCGCCGCCAAGGTCGGCAGGAAGCTCCCGCCCGAGCACGTCGCACAGATCGTGCCGGCGCTGCACGCGCCCGCAGCGCGGGGGAAGGCGGCGGCGACCAACAGGGGTCGCAAGCGCACCGGGGTGGCCCTTGAGAACGTCCGGGAGGGGTGCAGGCAGCGGGACGCCCGGCGGGGAGACGCGCCGCTGGCGATGCACTCGCCCGATGCTCGCGCCAAGGCGCGGGAAAGCATCGTCCGCGCGGCCGCAACCCCGGTGGGCAAGGCGCGCCGCGCCGCAGCGTCCACGGGTCGCAGGCAAGCGCCCGAGACCTGCGCCAGGAAGTCGGCTGCCATGGTAGCCGTCCACGCGGCGAGGAAAGCCGCCTGCGCGCCGGGCATCCAGGGCGTGCTCGACCTGTAGGCGGAGATGCCCCGGCCCGCGCGAGCCAGCAAGCTTGCGCGCATGTGGACCTGCACATATGCTCGCATTCAGTGATGTGAGAATGCACGTATGCATGTGTTGGCGCTGCTGGCCCGCAAGGGCGGCGCGGGCAAGACGACGATCGCGGTCCACATGGGCGTCCAGGCGCAGGCCGGCGGCCGGCGGGTGCTGTTCTGCGACCTCGACCCGCAGCACAGCCTCGGCGGCTGGTGGCGCCTTCGCCAAGCCGCGGCTCCCGAGCTGGTCGAGACGGATGCGCGCCAGCTCCCCGGCGTGCTGCGCTCGGCCGCGGCGGACGGCGTTGACCTGGTCGTGCTCGACACGCCGCCCGCGGTGGGCTTCGACACCTTGCAGGTCGCCAAGCTCGCGGCCCTGGTGCTGATCCCGCTGCGCCCGTCCATCCTCGACATCCAGGCCGTTGCCAGCACCGCCGATGTGGTGCGCTCGACGGATGCCCGCGCGCTGCTGCTGCTGAACGCCTGCCCCAGCCCGCGCGGCACGGCCGAGTCCTCGGTCGCGGCCGACGCGCGGAGTGCCTTGGCCGGCTACCCGGTGCCGGTCGCCCGCAACGTTATCTGCGACCGGCGGGACTTCGCCCGCGCCCTGAACGGCGGCGAGGCCGTCAACGAGTTTGCCCCGGCGAGCAAGGCCGCCGCCGAGATGCGCCGGCTGTGGGCCGAAGTGGAAGGGAACCTGATCTGATGGTGAAGCCCGTATCCCTGCTGGGCGCGGTCAAGGCGACGAAGCCGGCCGCCGCGGCGCCAGCTCCAGCCGAGACCCCGGCCGATGCCGGGCCGGTGAAGCACGTCATGGTCCGCCTCAACCCGGCGGCGCACGACCTCCTGCGCAAGCTCAGCTACGTCCAGCGCCGGCCGCAGAGCGCGCTCCTGGTCGAGGCGCTCAACGACCTGTTCGTGAAGAACGGCGAGCCGCCGCTGGCCGGCTGAGGATGCGATCATGCAGACATTCGCGAATGCGCGTATGCAGGCAGGTGGCATCGAGGGAACGGGTCCGCGCGGGGCACGGCGGCCCTGCGTTGCCTACGCCGGCGAGTCCTGCATTCTCTGCGTCACGGGCGGAGGCGCCTTACCATCCTCCGGGCGCAGCCAGGCGCGAGAGGGAATGGTCCCGTTGAACCGGAGATACGCTTCGGTCACGGCGTCAAAGATGTCCCGCTGCACGACATCCGGTTCCGGTTCCGCGACCATCATCCTCATGGCCGCCTTGGCAAGGCCGGCCGCGGCGAGCCTCAGGGCCTCGTGCTCCTGCCAGAAGCTCGCCGGCACGTCGAGCAGGCTCTGCAGCAGGTCGCCCCGGTAAAGGCGCGCCTCGGCGAGCGGATCGGACTGAAGACGCTGAATGGCCAGCGGCACCAGGTAGGCCACCCCGACCTGCTGTTCGAGCCCGACCCGCAGCTCCTCGTCCGTCAGGCTAGCGATCGGCTTGCGACGCAGCGCGTGGCTCGTCCCGGCCACGTAGGAATGAAGGGTCGGCGGCGACCAGACGATCCCTTCCAGATCCTCGATCGACCTGGACCTCTCGTCGCCCATGGGCGACGTAGTAGCGTCCATCTGCGGCATCCTAACGGCCTCCGGCCAACGCGCTCCGCATCCTCTCCAGCGTCATTTGTCCCCTTTCCCGCGCCAACTCAAGCTGCTGTCGAGGGCCGGGGGCCAAGGCCGGGTTGCGGAGGCTCCCCTCAATCGATTCGAGCGCGGCCCGCAGCCCCCGCGTGTTGTTCCTCATCTCGGTGACATGGTCGTAGCCGGTGCGCGCACCCAGGAGTTCCGCCGCGACGCCGAAGAAGTCGTGGTCCTTGGCGCCGTTGGCGATGATGTTGGGGGTCCGGTAGCAATGGAACCGGAAGTTCGATTCAGCCCTCGTCTTCGGTGTGCCGGGGATCGCGTAGGGGCCTGAGTTCGCCGCGGGCGATCTGGTCTGGCAGGATGAAGGCGTAGCGGCCGAGCATGTTGATGTGGTCGAAGCCGAGCGGCGACAGGCGGGCCACGTCCTCGGCGCGCACGTCGAAGCCCTCGGCCCGGAGCTGGTTCAGCGCCGCGTCCATGTAGATCGAGTTCCACAGCACGATGACGTTCACGACCAGGCCCAAGGCGCCAAGCTGGTCTTCCTGGCCCTCGCGATAGCGCTGCCGCAGTTCGCCGCGCTTGCCGTGGAACACGATGCGGGCCAACTGGTGGCGGCTCTCGCCGCGGTTGAGCTGCACCAGGATGCGCCGCCTGTAGGCCGCGTCGTCAATGAAGCGGAGCAGGTAGAGCGTCTTGATGAGCCTGCCGAGTTCTTCGAGCGCGCGGGCCAGCTTGGTCGGGCGGTCCCTGGTTTGTAGGGTACGGATCAGGCCAGCAGCCTGCACGGTGCCGAGCTTGAGGGAGCCAGCCAGCCGCAGCAGGTCTTCCCAGTGCTGGATGATGAGCGTGACGTTGATGCGCTGGGCGGCCAAGGCGTCCAGGGCGCCGTAGTCAGCCTTGCCGTCCACGCGCCAGAACCGCGTGCCGCCGATGTCGGCCAGGCGCGGGCTGAACTGGTAGCCCAAGAGGTGGAAGATGCCGAAGATCGTGTCGGTGTAAGCCCCGGTGTCGGACATGATCTCGGTCGGCTGCAGCTCGGTTTGCTGCTCCAGCACCACCGAGAGCAGGGTCAGGCTGTCGCGCAGGGTGCCCGGCACCGT
>JAVVHH010000092.1:0-14961 GCA_032249615.1 Acetobacteraceae bacterium | reverse complement strand
CGCCGAAGCCGCCGCCCGCGACGCCAGGCGCGACGCAGCACGGCGCGCCATCATCCGCGCCGTCGAAGACACCATCCAGCGCGAGGCCCCCCGCGCCGACGCCCCCGCCCTCCGCCTCGAGCTCCTCGACCGCATCGACACGCCCGAATTCGCCGAAGACCTCGCGACCCGGCCCCGGGAGCAGCTCATCGCCGAGCTCTGCCGCGACATGGCGCTCGCCGACATGCCGGGCCGCCCGCCCGCCCTGCGCCGCACCCCGGACGATATCGCCATCCTCTGCGCCCAAGCCGCCGCGCCCACCGGCTCCGGCCTGCCGCGCTGGTGCGCCGAAGCCCTCCCTCAAGCCGACCAGAACGACGCCTACCGTCGAAAACAGGCCGCTCGCGGACCTTCCTGAACCGCGCTCCGCTTACTCCGCGGCAGCGGCCCGATCGGCAAAGAACCGGTTCGTCGGCCGCGCGAGGCCCAAATGGTCCCGCAGCGTCGTCCCCGCGTAACCGGTGCGGAACAACCCTCGCCGCTGCAACTCCGGCACCACCTGGTCGACGAAATCGTCGAGCCCGGCCGGCACCGTATGGAACATCACGTTGAACCCGTCGCTCGCCCCTGACTCGAGCCACGCCTGCATCTCGTCGGCGATCTGCGCCGCCGTGCCCACCATCTGCAACCCGGAATAACCCCCCGCGATCTGCGCCAGCTGCCGCACCGTCAGCCGCTCGCGCCGCGCTTGCGCGACCAGCGCGGCCTGCCCGCTCTGGCTCTGGTTGGTCACCGGCAGCTCCGGCAGCTCGGCATCGAGCGGGAACTGCGAGGCATCCACGCCCAACCGGATCGACAGGTTCGGGATCCCGCTATCCGGATGCACCAGCGCGTCCAGCGCCGCCTTCTTCTCCCGCGCCTCCGCCTCCGTGCCGCCCACCACCACCAGCGCCGCCGGCAGGATGCGGAGCGAGTCCGGGTCACGGCCCGCCGCCGCCACCCGCGCGCGCATGTCGGCCGCGAACGCCCGCCCATCCTCCTGCGTCCGGTTGCTCGAGAAAATCACCTCCGCCGTCGCCGCCGCGAAATCGCGCCCCGCCGCCGAAGCCCCCGCCTGCACGATCACCGGCCACCCCTGCACCGGCCGCGCAATGTTGAGCGGCCCGGCCACCGACAGGAACTCGCCCTTGTGATCCAGCCGGTGCAGCTTCGCCGGGTCGAAGAACAGCCCCGACGCCGGGTCGCGTACCCACGCATCATCCGCCCACGAATCCCAAAGCCCCGTCACCACGTCATAGAATTCGCGCGCCCGCCGATACCGCTCGTCGTGCTCCATCTGGCTCTCGCGCCCGAAATTCAGCGCCGCGTCGGGGTTCGACGTCGTCACGATGTTCCACCCCGCCCGCCCGCGGCTGATGTGGTCGAGCGAGGCGAACCGCCGCGCGATGTGATACGGCTCGTCGAACGTCGTGGACGCCGTCGCCACCAGCCCGATCCGGCTCGTCACCATCGCCAGCGCCGACAGCAGCGTCAGCGGCTCGAACGAGGTCGCCGTCCCGCTCCGCCGGAGCGCCGCCATCGGCATGTTCAGAACGGCCAGGTGGTCCGCCATGAAGAACGCATCGAAGCAGCCCCGCTCGAGCGTCTGCGCGAACCGCACGAGATGGTCCAGGTTGAAATTCGCATCCGCAAACGCGCCGGGCACCCGCCACCACGCGGTATGGATGCCGACAGGCCGCATGAACGCGCCCAGATGGAGCTGCTTGGGCCGGGTCTGCATGAAGCCACTCTCCCTGTTTCCGCCCGGATTAGGGGAGGGGAGGCGGCGCTTGCAATCTCAGCGCCGGCGCAGGCTCCAGTACAGCGGCTGCCGCCCCGCCCGTCGCGCCTTCGCCTCGTATCGAGTCGACGGCCAGCCCGGCGCGCGCTCCGCCGCCGGCTCCCCCATTTCGAACGCGCTCTGCCCCGCCAGCACCAAGCGCACCCATTCCTGATAGGTCGGGTCGTCCGACGCGATCCGCCACTCGCCCCCGGGCTTCACCACCCGGGCCAGCAACCCGATCTGCTCGGGGTGCACGAACCGCCGCTTGGTGTGCCGAGCCTTCGGCCAAGGGTCCGGGAACATCAGGAACAGCTTGTCCAGGCTCGCCTCCGGCAGCGCCCGCAACAGCTTGCGCGCGTCGTCGGTCCACAGCCGCAAATTGCCCGGCACCGCCGCCGCCGCCTCGCCCCCCTCCGGCACCAGCCGCGACAGCAGCGAGCAAATCCCGTTGTCGAACACCTCGCAGGCGATCAGCCCGGCCTCCGGATGCGCCGCCGCCAGCGCCTGCGCATGCTCCCCGCCACCGAACCCGACCTCCAGCCAAAGCTGCTTCGGCCGCGCGGCGAATGCATCGAGCGGCGTGACAGCCAGCGCCTCGGGAAACGCCAGCCGCGGCAAGGTCAGCCGGAGCAGCGTCTCCTGCCGGGGCCGGAGCGCATGTCCCCGGACCCGGCCGTAGAGCCGCTCGGCAGGCGGCTTAACGGTTGAACGCGCTGCGGAGCTCTGGGACAAGGTCCGTCCGTTCCCAGGTGAAATTGTCCAGCGCGTCGTCGGGCTCGCGCCCGAAATGACCATACGCAGACGTCACCGCGTAGATCGGCCGGTTCATCCGCAGATGCTCGCGGATCCCGCGCGGGCTCAGATCCATCACCTGCCGCAACACGACCCCGAGCCGGTCCTCGTCGACGTCCTTCCCCGTCCCCTGCAGGTCCACATAGACCGACAGCGGCCGCGCGACGCCGATCGCATAGCTGATCTGGATCGTGCACTTCTCGGCCAGCCCGGCCGCGACCACGTTCTTGGCCAGGTAGCGGCACGCATACGCCGCGCTCCGGTCGACCTTGGTCGGGTCCTTGCCGCTGAACGCCCCGCCCCCGTGCGGCGACGCGCCGCCATAGGTGTCCACGATGATCTTGCGCCCCGTCAGCCCGCAATCGCCGTCGGGCCCGCCGATCACGAAGATGCCCGTCGGGTTCACGTACAGCTCGGCGTCGTCGCACATCCAGCCCTCCGGCAGGGTGTCGGCGATCAGACCCTTCAGGCGCCGCTTGATCTCGCTTTGGTCCATGCCCTCTTCGTGCTGCGTCGAGACCACGATGCTCGTCGCCTTGACCGGCTTGCCGTCCACGTATTTCAGCGTGACCTGGCTTTTCGCGTCCGGCAGCAGCCCGGCCACCGCCGCGTCGCCCGCCGCCCGCCCGTCGCGAATGCGCCGCAGGATCTGGTGCGCATAGTGCAGCGGCGCCGGCATCAGCGCCGGCGTCTCGGTGCACGCATACCCGAACATGATGCCCTGGTCGCCCGCGCCCTCGTCCTTGTTGCCCGCGCTATCCACGCCCACCGCAATGTCCGCGCTCTGCGCGTGCAGCAGGCAGTCGATCTCCGCATTCCGCCACGAAAAGCCGGCCTGATCGTAACCGATGTCGCGGATCGCCTCGCGCGCCTTCTCGATCAGCAGGTCCTTGGTGATCGACTCCGGCCCGCGCACCTCGCCCGCCAGAACGACACGGTTCGTCGTGACCAGCGTCTCGCACGCAACCCGCGCCTGCGGGTCGGCAGCCAAAAAGGTGTCCAGCACGGTGTCGCTGATGCGGTCGGCGACCTTGTCGGGATGGCCTTCCGAAACCGACTCGGACGTGAACAGGTACTCGCCCTTGTCGCGCATGGATTTCTCCTCTTGTCGCGGGAAGATGGGATGTGGCTTGGGCAGCCGCGGAGCCGGCTTTATGCCTGGCGGACGCTGTGTGACCTAGCGGCCAAGATCGGTCAAGCCGGCAGCCCCATCACGTCCGCCATGTCGTACCGGCCCGCCGCGCGCCCCTGCAGCCACCCGGCCGCCCGAACCGCCCCACTGGCAAACGCCCGCCGGTCGATCGCCCGATGGCTGAGCGCGATGTGCTCCCCCGCCGCCGCGAACAGCAGCGTGTGCTCGCCCACTACCTGCCCGCCCCTCAGCGCGGCAAACCCGATGGCCCCCGGCGGCCGCGGCCCGGTATGCCCATCCCGCCCGCTCTGCATCACGCTCTCGAGCGTCACCCCGCGCCCTGCCGCCACCGCCCGCCCCAGCGCGATCGCCGTCCCCGAAGGCGCATCCACCTTCTGCCGGTGATGCATCTCCACGATCTCGGCATCATACTCCGCCGCCGGCAGCGCGGCCCCGAGCTGCCGCGCCAGCGCCAGCAGCAAATTGACGCCCGGCCCGAAATTCGCTGCATACACGATCCCGATCCGCGCCGCCGCCCGGTCGACGCACGCCTCGTCCGCCGCCGAAAGCCCGCTCGTGCCCAGCACCCACGCCGTCCCCGCCTCCGCGAGGATCGCCGCCGTCTCGCGCACCGCGCTCGCATGCGTGAAGTCGATCACGATGTCCGCCTCCGCGGCCAACTGCTCGAGCGAGACCACCGGAACCGCCTCCGGCCCGCGCCCGCTCCGAACGGTGCCGCCCACCACCGAATGCCCGGCGGCCAAGGCTTCCTCCAGCAGCAGACGCCCCATGCGGCCCGAAAGGCCCGCGATGCCAACCCGCATTGTCATTCCGCAATTCAAATAAAAGGACAGTTGGCGCCATGGCGCCAAAATAGAAGTGGCGCGGTAGACACCCGGGGGGTGGTGTCGACCGCGCCAACCTTCCAGGCCAGCAGCAACTCGGGGGGTAGTCGCGCTATCGCCTGTCGAATACTCACCACCTCGCCGCTCTCGGGTCGAGTCAAGTTACTGTGACTCGCCCGCGATAACCTCGCGGTAAAGCTGCTCCGTCTTGGCCGCGATGGCATCCCAGGTGAACAGATCCTGCACCCGAGCACGCCCCGCGGCGGCCATCCGCGCCCGCAGCCCGGCATTCTCCGCCAACCGGTTCATCCCCTCCGCCAACCCGCGCGCGAACGCCTCCGGATCGGACGGCTCGAAGCTGCCGGGCCGCAACTGCGGATCCACCAGAATGCCGGTCTGCTCGGGCACCACCACCTCTTTGATGCCGCCCACCGCCGACGCCACCACCGGCGTCTGGCACGCCATCGCTTCCAGGTTGATGATGCCGAACGGCTCGTACACCGACGGACAGCAGAACAGCGCCGCGTGCGTATACAGCTGGATCACGTCGGCCCTCGGCAGCATGTCGCTGATCCAGATGATCCCCGGCCGCGTCTGCTGCAGCGCGCGGACCCCGGCCGTCATCTCCTCCCCGATCTCCGGCGTATCGGGCGCGCCCGCGCACAGCACGACCTGCAGCGCCGGGTCGAGATGCGGGATGGCGTGCAGCAGGTGCAGAATACCCTTTTGCCGCGTGATGCGCCCGACGAACAGCGCATACGGGCGCTCCTTGTCGATGCCATGCCGCTCCAGCACGTCCGCGTGTGGCGACGGCCGGTACTCCTCGAGATCGATCCCGTTATGGATCACGTGCACCCGCTCCGGCGCCACGTCGAACAGCCGCAGCACGTCCTCGCGCGTCTCGTTCGAAACAGCGATGATGCCGCTGGCCTGCTCGATCGCAGTGCGTTCCATCCAGGCGCTGAGATGATACGCCCGGCCCAACTGCTCGACCTTCCAGGGGCGCAGCGGCTCGAGCGAATGGATCGTCAGCACGCTCGGCACGCCCCAGAGTTGGGCAGCCAAGATCCCGCCCATGTCCGTGTACCAGGTGTGGCAGTGCACCAGATCGGCCTCGAGCTGGTCCTTGGCCATCCGCAGGCTGCGTTCGAGCGCGTCCACCGCGCCCGCAAAGCGCGGATCGGTATCCCGCTTGGCTTCCGGCCACTCCGGATAGAACCGCACCGACGGGTTTCCCGCAACCGGCGGGTCCGAGCCGAAGGCCCGCACCTCCACCTCCATCCGCTTCGCCAGAGCCCGGCTCAGGTATTCGACATGCACACCGGCTCCGCCATACACGTTGGGCGGATACTCCTTGCTGAACAGCGCAACCTTCATGCCAGCCGGTCGATCATCGGTTGCGTGATGAGGCACACGCCCCGCTCGGTGCGCCGGAACCGCCGCGCGTCAAGCACCGGGTCCTCGCCCACGATCAGACCCTCCGGAATGCGCACTCCGCGATCGACCACGACATCCTGCAGCCGCGCGTGCCGGCCGACAGTCGCATACGGCAGGATCACGCTCGCCTCGATCTTGGCATAGGAATGGGTGTGAACGCCGGTGAACAGCAGCGAGCGGTGGATGGCGCTGCCCGAGATGATGCACCCGCCCGAGACGAGCGAACTCACCGCGACGCCCCGCCGGTTCTCCTCGTTGTGGATGAACTTCGCCGGCGGCGTGATCTCGCCATAGGTCCAGATCGGCCAGCCCGTGTCGTAGAGATCGAGCGCCGGCGTGAAGTCCGTCAAATCGATGTTGGCCTGCCAATACGCGTCGACGGTGCCGACATCGCGCCAATACGCCTCGCTCACGCCCTGCGCCCGCACACAGGATTGCGCGAATCGATGCGCGACCGCCTTCCCGTCGCGGACGATGCGGGGAATGATGTCGCCGCCGAAATCGTGCTGGGAACCAGGGTCGGCCGCGTCCTCGCGCAGAACGTCCATGAGGAAATTCGTCTCGAACACGTAAATGCCCATGCTCGCCAGCGCCCGGTCCGGATCGCCGGGAATGCCGGGCGGGTCCTTCGGCTTCTCCAGGAACGAGATGATCCGATCCTCCTCGTCCACCGCCATCACGCCGAACCCGGTCGCCTCCATCCGCGGCACTTCGATGCACCCGACCGTCACATCGGCGCCCAGCTGGCAGTGCTGCTGCAGCATCGGCTCGTAATCCATCTTATAGATGTGGTCGCCGGCCAGCAGCACGATGAAGCGCGGCGCGTAACCCTCGATGATGTCGATGTTCTGGTACACGGCATCCGCGGTGCCGGCATACCACCCGGCGTCGGCAACTCGCTGGCTGGCCGGCAGGATATCGAAACTCTCGTTGCGTTCGGGGCGAAAGAAGTTCCAACCGCGCTGCAGGTGCCGGATCAGGCTGTGGGCCTTGTATTGCGTCGCCACGCTGATCCGCCGGATCCCGGAGTTCAGCGCGTTGGAGAGAGCGAAATCGATGATCCGGCTCTTGCCCCCGAAATATACCGCCGGTTTCGCGCGGTTGTCCGTCAGCTCCTGCAGCCGCGACCCCCGGCCTCCGGCGAGCACGTAGGCCATGGCGCTGCGCGACAGCGTTGCAGCGGCGGGACGGCTGAATGAGCGCGGTGTCACCTGGTCCATCGGTCCGTTCCTCTCGTGCCCAGTGCCGGGCTATGTTTTGACGATCGGGATCCCCCAGATCTCGTCCGCATACTGGGCGATCGTGCGATCCGAAGAGAACCAGCCGACGCTCGCCGTGTTGTTGACCGCGGCCCGCCACCAGTGCGACGGCTCCCGCCACATCCGGTCGACGTCATGCTGAGCCTCGACGTAGCTGTCGAAATCGGCGCCCACCATGAACGTGTCGCGCTCGAGCAAGTTGTGGATCAGCCCGGCATAACGCTCCGGCTCGCCCGGCGAGAAGGCTCCGCCGCGGATCGACTCGACCGCCTGCGACAGCGCCGCGCTCGCCGCGACGTAGTGGTGCGCGCTCAGCCCATCCTTCTTGCGGGTGGCAACCTGGTCGGCCGTCAGCCCGAAGATGAAGATGTTGTTCGACCCGACGAAGTCGCGGATCTCGACGTTGGCGCCGTCGAGGGTGCCGATGGTCAGCGCCCCGTTGAGGGCGAGCTTCATGTTCCCCGTCCCGGAAGCCTCCATGCCAGCGGTCGAGATCTGCTCGGAGAGGTCCGCCGCCGGAATAATCTGCTCGGCCAGGCTCACGTTGTAGTTCGGCAGGAACACGATCTGAAGCCGCCCACCGACCGACGGGTCGTTGTTGACGACATGCGCCACGTCGTGGGCCAGGCGGATGATCTGCTTGGCCACCGCGTAACCCGGCGCCGCCTTGCCGGCGAAGATCTTCACCCGCTTCACCCAGTCCCGCGTCGGCTGCGCGCGCACCGTGTCGTACAGCGCGACGCAGTGCAGGATGTTCAGCAGCTGCCGCTTGTATTCGTGGATGCGTTTGACGTGAACGTCGAACAGCGCGCCCGGGTCGACCACGATCCCCGTCCGCTCGGCCATCACCCGCGCCAACACCTCTTTGCGCAGGCGCCGCTGCCGGGCGAATTTCTCCTGGAACGCCGGGTCGCCCGCGTAAGCCCGCAAGCCTTCCAGCGTATCCGCATCGGTCAGCACCCGCTCGCCGAGCGTTTCGACCAGCAACTCCGTCAGCCCAGGATTGGCGCGATGCAGCCAGCGGCGGAAGGTGATGCCGTTCGTCTTGTTCTGGATCCGCCCGCCGTAGATCCGGTCGAGATCGCCGAAGATCGATTGCTTGATCAGGCGCGTGTGCAGCGCCGACACCCCGTTGATCGCGTGGCTGCCGAGGAAGGCGAGGTGCCCCATCCGCACCCGCCGCCCGTGATTCTCCTCGATCAGCGACGTGGACGCCAGGAGCTGGTCGTCCGCACCGGGCAGGCCGCCGACATGCTTGAGATGCCGTGCGTTCAGGAGGTAGATAATCTGCATGTGGCGCGGCAGCAGCCGTTCCATCAGATGCACCGGCCAGGTCTCGAGCGCTTCGGGCAGCAGCGTGTGATTGGTGTAGGAGACGGTTGCGACCGTGATCGTCCAAGCCTCTTCCCAGCCGAGATCGTGCTTGTCCATCAGTAGCCGCATCAGCTCGATCACCACGATCGCCGGATGCGTGTCGTTGAGCTGAACCGCCGCCTTGTCGGACAAGGTGCGGATGTCATCGAAATGCTTCAGGTGGCGCGCGATCAGGTCCTGCAGCGAGGCCGACGCGAAAAAGAACTCCTGCCGCAGCCGCAACTCCTGCCCGGCATCGCTCTCGTCCCCGGGATAGAGCACGCGCGACACGGCTTCCGTCCGCACCCGCTCGCGCTGCGCGCCCTCATGGTCGCCGCGGTTGAAAGCGTCGAGTTGCAGCGGCGTGAGTGCGCGCGCCGACCATAGCCGCAGCGCGTTGGCATGCCGGGCGCCGCCGCCGACCACCGGCGTGTCGTAGGCTACCGCCAGGATCTCCTCGCTCGGATGCCACTCATAGCGATGCTGCCCGGCGCCATCCGTCGTTGCCGCCACCGTCCCGCCAAAGCCGACCCGGTACGAGAACTCGGAGCGCTCGAACTCCCACGGATTGCCGAATGAGAGCCAATCCTCCGGCAGCTCCTCCTGCACACCGTCCACGATCTTTTGCTTGAACAGGCCGTGGTCGTAGCGGATGCCATAGCCGAAGCAGTTGATCTCGAGCGTCGCCATGCTCTCCATGAAGCAGGCCGCCAGCCGCCCGAGACCGCCATTGCCCAGCGCCGCGTCGGGCTCGCGCTCCCGCAACTCGTCGAAATCGACCCCTTCCAGCGCCAGGGCCTCCCGCACGACGTCGGTCAGGCCCAGATTGCCGATGGTGTCGGCCAGCAGGCGTCCGATCAGGAATTCGAGCGAAAGGTAGTAGACGCGCTTGGCCGCGCTATCGACCGAGCGCCGCCGCGACTCGAACCAGCACTCGACCACACCGTCGCGCACGGCGAAGGCGGTCGCCATGAACCAGTCGCGCGGGCTCGCCCGCTCCGGCGATTTCCCGACCTGATACTGCAGCTTGTCGATGATGCGCGCGCGCATCTCGGCCACGCCCGGTCGCTTGGGTTCCGACGCAGGGGCCAGGTCGGGCGAGGGATGATGGTGGTCCATGAAGGGTCCTAGATCGAAGCGTCGTTTGTTGCATCACGCGTCCATTGACGCCACAGCAAGATCAGCACCGCCATGACGGCCGGACCGAGAAACAGCCCGAGCAGCCCGAAGGTCTCGACGCCGCCGAGGATGCCGAGCAGCACCCACAGGAACGGCAGCTTCGTCGCGCCGCCGATCAGCGCCGGCCGGACCGTGTGATCGGCAATGAAGATGAACGCCAGACCGAGCACCAGAAGCGCGGCAGCCGCGATCGTCTTGCCAGCTGTCAGCACGAGGCCCGCCGCGAGCGCGATGACCACGGGCGCCGCGCCCGGAATCACCGCCGCGATTCCGGTGATGAACCCGAGCAGTGCCGGATGCGGCGCGCCCACGATGGCATAGCCGATCCCGAGCACGAGGCCCTCCCCGAGCCCGACCAGCACGAGCCCGTCCACCGTGCCATGGATGGAGGCCACCATCTGCCGCGCCACCGGCTCGGCCTGCGGGCCGAACAGCCGCCGTGCGGCATACATCAGCTTGGGCCCGAGGCTCGGTCCCTCGCGGAACAGGAAAAACAGCGTGACAACCGTGAACACGAAGTCCACTGACCGATGAAGGAGGGCGGCACCGACTTGACGACCCATTTGCAGCGGATTGATTCGCCCGCCACGGCCGATCAGCGCTCGCGCGCCCTCCGGGTCCGCCAGGTTGTCCTGCCACCACGAGATCACCTGGTCATGCATCAACGGGGCGCGATCGAGCCAGGCTGGCGGCGGCAATCCCTGGGTGCGGACCTCCTGCAGCCAGCCCATGATCCCGCCCGCCTCATGGGCGAGTTGCAGCCCGATCAAAACGAGCGGCACCAGCACGATCAGCGTCGTCGCTGCGGTGAACGCCAGCGGCAGCACGAGATTGTGCCGATCAGGGCCGATGCTGCGTCGTGCCCGCGCGTAGAGCGGCGCGACGGCGATCGCGAGGACCCCCGCCCAGAGCAGCGGGCGCAAAAAATTCTGCAGGATGAAACAGCCCAGCCCCACCAAGCCGAGGGCCAGCAAGATTCGTGCGGTCGCCTGGCGCCGCTCCCGCCCATCGATCTCGGCCAAACCCAACTCAGTCTTCAAGCGATCCATGTCCCCACCCCGATGACCAAGCTTGCCCGCTTCCGTCGCACCCGTCACGTTCCCTGGCCAGGAGGACGACATGACCGATTGGAGAACCGACGGGGTTCGCGTGATCCCGGGCGACAGCCTCGACACCAACACAGCGCAAACTCCCGGCATGAACCGCGCGGCCGCGATCAACTTCGCCCGCGTCGGCGCGCAGAAGATATGGGCCGGAACCGTCCACATCCACCCTGACGCCAAGACCGGCGCACACCACCACGGCGCCCTGGAAAGCGTCATCTACGTCTTGCGGGGGCGTGCCCGGATGCGGTGGGGGGACCGCTTGGAATTCGTCGCCGAGGCGGGGCCGGGCGACTTCATCTTCGTGCCGCCTTACGTGCCGCATCAAGAGATCAACGCGAGCACCTCGGAAACGCTCGAATGCGTGCTCGTTCGGAGTGATAACGAGGCGGTCGTCGTCAATCTCGACATCGATGCCGCCGAACGCCCAGAAACGGTCCACTGGGTGGACCCGATCCACAAGCACCCGTGAGGAGCAGCGCCCATGTTTGATCTGGTTCTTCGCAACGGGCGGGTGATCGACCCGGCCAATGGCCGCGACGACGCCGCCGACGTCGCTTTTTCCAGCGGTAAGGTCGCCGCGGTGGGGCCGAGCCTGAGCGGCACGCACGAGCGCGACGTCTCGGGATGCCTCGTCATTCCGGGCAACATCGACTTCCACACTCATGTCTACTGGGGCGGGACCTCGATCAGCATCGATGCGGACGCGCTGGCCCGACGGGCCGGAACGACGACATGGCTCGATGTCGGTTCCGCCGGGCCGGGCAACTTCGCCGGCTTCCGCAAGCACGTGATGGAGCACAGCCAAACACGGATCCTGGCCTACCTGCACGTCGGCCACGCCGGCATTTTCGCCTTCTCGCCGACCGTCATGGTGGGCGAGAGCCTGGACCTGCGCCTGATGGACACCGCGAACTGCGCCGCCGTCGCGCGCGCCAATGCCGACCTGATCCGCGGCATTAAGGTGCGGGTTGGGGCAAACACGAGCGGTGTCAACGGGATCGCGCCGCTGTTTCATGCGCTCGAAGCCGCCGATCGCGCCGGGCTGCCGGTCATGTGCCACATCGACCGGCCGCCGCCGCGATACACCGACGTGCTGGCCGAATTGCGGCCCGGCGACACCCTGACGCATTGCTTCAAGCCGTTCCCGAACGCGCCCTGCACCGCCGCTGGCCAGGTCAAAGAAGCTTGTTGGGAGGCGCGCGAGCGCGGTGTGCTGTTCGACATCGGCCACGGCGCCGGGTCGTTCGACTTCGGGGTGGCCGAAGCCATGCTGAAGGCTGGCTTCCCGCCGGACATCATCAGCTCGGACGTGCATGTGCTCTGCATCGACGGCCCGGCCTTCGACAACCGGGAAACCATGAGCAAATTCCTAATGCTCGGCATGGATCTTCCTGAGATCGTCAGGGCCGTGACGCAAACGCCGGCCAAGGCGCTCGCGCGGCCGGATCTCGGCAACTTCTCGATCGGCAGCGCCGGCGATGCGACGATCATGCGGATCGAGGAGGGGCGGTTCACCTTCACCGACGTCATGGGCCAGACCCGGGAGGGACGCCAACGCTTCGCTCTGGACAGTGTGGTCGTGGGTGGCGCCGTCTGGCACGAAGTGAACCCGTCACAGCAATCGCTCGCCGCCGACTAGCTTCATTCGCCCAGCAGATGCAGCACGACCTCGCGCCGATGCGGGGCCGCGCGATGCTCGAAAAGGTAGAGGCCCTGCCAGGTGCCGAGAACAAGGCGCCCAGACTGCACCGGGATGCTCATCTGCGTCCCGGTCAGCATGGTCCGCAGATGGGCCGGCATGTCGTCCGGCCCTTCGTCGTCATGCTCGTAGGAGGCACCTTCAGGCACTAGGCGATCGAAATACGCCAGGATGTCGTCCTGAACGGCAGGCGACGCATTCTCCTGCACCGTGAGCGACGCGGAGGTATGCCGGCACCACAAGGTCAGCAGCCCGGTGGCGATCCCCTGCTGCGCGACCCAATCGACGATCAACCGCGTGATCGGAACCAGGCCCTTGCCCGTCGTGGGAATGACGAGCGTGTGCAGCTGTTGCTTCATGGGCGGAGCGTCGTCGCTTCAGCTCGCCGCGTCGAGCGCGATGTGTCGTGAGGCCCGGCTCCAGCGCCAGACCCAAATCCCGAAGCAAAGCACGGCGGCGAGCCCGGCCGCGGCGACGCCAGCACCGATCAGCATGACGACCATCGCGCCAACCACGAGCAGCCCCAAAAGGCTGACCGACGCCGCGGCGCCGCTCTTCACGCGTGGGAGCGGCGCGGCACGTCCGCGGGAGACCATCATGCTCCTCGTTCGGCCCACGCTCTCGCCAGCGAGCGCCACCTGTGACTGCGCTGCTGCGAGCTCTGCAAGCACCTGTCCGGGCTGCGACGCTTGCGCTGCCCGCTCAAGCGCCTGAGCGGCTTCGCCAAGCGCGAGTTGCGCTCCGGCCAGCCAGCGCTGGATTGGATCGGCATCGGGCTCGGCCGGGAAGGAACGCGCGGGATCGAGCAGCGCACCGACCTGCCTGGCCATGGCGCGCAACGACTCGCTTGCTGGCCGACCGTGCCCAGAGCCGGCAATCGCGCCGATCTGGCGGGCAATTGTCCGGAGGGATGCGTTGATCTCGCCGGCCCCGCCGCTGGTCTCCGTAATCGCGGCCGCCACCCTGACCGGCCCTTCCGCGACCAGAGCAGCATGTCCTTCGCCTACCTGTCGAGCCGCACTTCCCGCCGCACGTGCGAGAGCGACCAGGGGTGACGTCGTCCCAGCCCGCACCGCCTGCTCGAGTGCCGGGATCAATGCCCACAACTGCCACAGCCCGGCGGACGCCCTGTCCGCAAGCGCCCGCAGCGGCGCGGACGAGAACACGACAGTATCCAGCGGAGGCAGGGCACTCTCGAGCGCAGGCGGCGATCCCATCGGTGGCGTGAAGGCCAAGAGGCGCAACAGCGTCGCTGAGGAAAGGCCGGGAACCGCCGCCATGGCAGTCATTGCATGCTCCTGCTGAGCTGTCGGCAGCAGTATGACGCGGCAATCACTAGGAAAGCGTTAAGCGGCCCTCGCTTCGGCGATGAATAGGCGGATCAGGTCGGGATCCTTCACCCCGCGCTGGCGCTCGACGCCGGAGGAAACATCCACGGCGGGCGCCTGCGAGGCCGCGATGGCGGCTCGAACGTTCTCCGGATCGAGCCCGCCGGCGAGCAACCAGGGGAGGGGAGATGTCCAGCCATCGAGCACCGACCACTCGAAGGGCCTACCGTTCCCGGCGGGCAACTCGGCATCCGGCGGCGCTTTGGCCTCGATGACGAAGCCATCCACCTCGTCGCTCGATGTCGGCAGGTCCTGAGCCGCCGCCACGCCAACGGCTCGCCAAACAGGCCGGGCGAAGCGGGCGCGTACCGCTCGGATGCGGGGTAGATCGGCGTAAATCTGGAGAATGTCGATCGAGGCCAAGGCGAGCGCAGCTTCGATCTCGTCGTCGGTCGGCGCGACGAACAGACCCACCCGGACGGGGCCGCCCTCCAGAGCGGCAGCTCTTGCGGGGGTCACGAAGCGGGGCGAGGGCGGGTAGAAATTGAACCCAACCCAATCAGCCTCCGCCGCGGCGTCCAACGATTCCTGGCTGGTGATCCCGCAGATTTTGACGCGGGCCATGATCGGTTCAGGCCGGCGGCGAAAGGCTCAGCGCGGGCCGGGATGCCCGAACCGAGGCAAGCTGCGCCTCGAGTTGACGAACCGTCGCCTCGGCACGCCTGGCCCGGCTGCGCTCGGCCAGCGTACCGCTCCAAGCGACCAAGGCGCCAAACAAGAAGAACAGCCCGGCGATGCCCAACACGGCGAGCGACACCGGCACCGTCACCTGGACGTCGGTCGGCCACAAGCCGAATTCGACCGCCTGTTTGTTAGAGAGAGCAAACAGAATGAGGATGAAGAGGAGCGGGGCAGCAAGCAAAACACGCATAGTCAGACAGTCCGTTCGGGCCGGGTGGGACGGGGCTTCGGGCCGCGGTTGATACGCTCGCGGAGTTCCTTGCCGGCTTTGAAGAAAGGCACGACCTTT
>JAVVHH010000091.1:0-15241 GCA_032249615.1 Acetobacteraceae bacterium | reverse complement strand
CAACGGCCTGAATGTCAACACCGCCGCGGATGTGGCGGCCCATGTCCAAGACGTCCACGGGAGTGCAGTCATTCATCTCGGCGACGAGACGATTACCCTGGTCGGAATCAAGGCTGAAGATATCCATAATAACCCCACTGGATACTTCAACATTCATTAAGCCGGCCCGCTAACGACGAGATGACTGCTAAAACAAGGCAGAATTGACCGATGCTTTTGAGTAAATTGCCGCTGTATCTGATGGCGCCTCAGGCATCGGTGCTTGCTGCTGATGTCGTTCTGCTGCCGATAACCGACAGCGGGGACGTGGCAGGCTCGCTGCCGGTGGAAAGTGAGCCGCCATACGGCAGTGTGCTGGTTCAAAACCGGACCGGACCGTTCCGTATCGTCGCGACACGTTGGAAGGTACGTGAAAGCCCGGGCGAAAACGCCGGGTTCAGCGCCGGGCCGCCAGGTGAATTACTTGGGAGCACTGTCCTTGGCGGGGATTTCGAGGAACTCGTCGGCGACCTCGACGACATCTCTCGTTGGCGTCTTCTCAACTTCCTGCTTGGATTTTGCCGCAAGGCGTTCGAGCTGTCAGAGAACCAAGACTTTGCCGCTGCCTGTCGCAAGCTCGCACAACTTATCGTCACGCAGGTCGGAGTAGCCGAACCGATTGCCACAGTCACCCGGGCCTGGACCGTCCTGCGCGGGCCCTCTCTCCAAGAGACATCGTGCTTTGTGCTCGGGGAGCAACGCGTCCGGCGCACCCGAACCGCGCCGCTATCGAGCCTGCACGGCTTTAGCGTAGTTGAACAGATCGGCGCGGGTGACATTCTGCTCGTCATGTCAGAGCCGCCCCAGCGATGGGCAGTTGCACCTGTGCCCCGGCCGGTCAAGGACCTGGTTGCGCCGCATCCCGACCTGGCGGCGCTGCGCACCGCCTGTCTGAACGCCCTGATGCCAATTTGCAGCAACGTCGCTTCAGCGCTGCGAGAACGGCTTCTGCTTTCGCCGGCCACACCGGTTCAACACGACGATCCTCGTCAGCCCCTCGCGGGGGCTCTGGATGCCGCGCTGTCCGACGGCGAAGGCCGGCTCTTCCTCCGCGGCTGGCTGCGCGACCCGATGAAATTGACGAAGTCGGTCGCATTGCGCACGCCGTGCGGCGACGTGGAGCTCTCGCCCGACTCGCTTTTCCGCCATCGCCGCCCGGACATCGAGAAACGATTTGGCACCGGGCTATTCCCTGGGGGCGACGGACGTTGCGGTTTCGTCGCCCATGTCAGAGATCCCGCGTTCGGCGCGTGTCCGCAGCCGACGCTTGAGTTGCGGCTCCGTTCAGGCCGCGCAGTCATCTTGCGTCCCCTGCTCCGGCAGCCGGACGCCACGGCGTCCCGTGCAGCCGTGCTCGCAAGCGTCTTGCCGGGTGACGTCAGTGACCAGATGCTCGACGACTGCATCGGCCCGGCAGCCGCGGCCTTTCACAGGCGCGTGCTGGAGGCTCGCTCCGTACCGGAACAGATCGAGATCGGCCGGGCGCCCCACAATCCCGAGATCTCAATCATCGTTCCGCTTTACCGGAATCTCAGCTTCCTGCGGTTTCAAATAGCCGCCCTTGCAGCCGATGACGAATGCCGAGCGGCAGAGCTTATTGTGGTGCTGGACAGTCCGGAGCAGCGGCAAGAGGTTGAGCACCTGCTGCGTGGCCTGCATGCGATGCACGCGTGTCCGATGCGCTTGGTCGTGCTGCCTCGCAACCTCGGCTACTCGGCAGCGAACAACGAAGGCGCGCAACATGCGCGTGGCCGTGCGCTACTCCTGCTCAACTCCGACGTGATCCCGTCGGCTGGAGGCTGGTTGTCCAAGCTTCAAACCGGCCTGGCAGCTTCCGATGTCGGGGCGGTCGGTCCGAAGCTCCTGTTCGATGACGACTCGATCCAGCATGCAGGGCTGTATTTTCGCCGTGACACCGACTCAGTCTGGCTCAACGCGCACTACTACAAGGGCATGCCCCGTCGTTGGGCTAACGCCACCACGGCGCGCGAGGTGCCAGGGGTCACCGGGGCGGCGCTACTCGTCAGGCGCGACCTCTTCGAGACGGTTGGCGGCCTTTGTGAAGACTACATCGTGGGTGACTACGAAGACTCCGATTTCTGCTTGCGCATTCGACAACAGGGGGCTCGCATTATGTATGTCCCGTCAGCAGAACTATTCCACTTCGAACGGAAGTCGATCGATCTGCACAAGGGCTACGCCGGCACGCTGGCATGCCAATACAACCGGCGCCTACATCATCGTCGCTGGGACGACACGATCGAGGCGCTGATGACCAGGTCCGAGTTCGCCTCCACTCGCGTTGGGACAGCGGCATGACCGACATCACTACACTGAGGACCTATCTAAACCGCAACCGCTTCATGCCGCAGCCGCCAGCGGAGCTGCACTATGTCGGTGACGGTGACTACAGGGCGATCGGCGCCGAATTCCTCGAGCATCTCATCCGTAGGGCCGATCTCGCTTCCTCCGACCGGGTTCTGGACATCGGGTGCGGCGTCGGCCGCCTCGCCTTGCCGCTTACCCAGTTTCTCGACCAAGGCAGCTATGATGGCGTGGATCCAGTGGCGGCGGGCATCGAATGGTGTACGTCGTCGGTGACGCCGATCTACCCGAATTTTCGTTTCCATCATCTCGATCTGAGCCACCCGATCTACAATCCCACGGGAACGGTTGCCACCCGGTCCGTACGCCTGCCATTCGCCGACGGCAGCTTCGATTTGGTTTGTATGATCTCCGTTCTCACGCATCTCGAACGGGACGATATCCTTCAATACGCTTCTGAGATATCCAGGCTTCTCGCGCCGGGCGGCCGATGCTTTGCCACGGCCTTCGTGATGAATCCGCCGGCGCGCGTTGCACTCACCCAGGGTAAAGGCTCGATAGGCTTCGCCGGGGATGGGCCCGGTCCGATCTATTACGGCGTGGAAGGGTCACCCCTGGCCGCCGTCGCCTTTGACGAAGATGTGCTGCTTGAACTCTTCTTCCGCCATGGCCTGTATCGCCGCAACCCTGCCGCGTACGGATTTTGGAGTGGTCGGCCGGGGACCAGCTTCCAGGACATTTGCGTCTTCGACAAAGCCGTTAGCCGATGAAAGTATTGTTTCTCCTCCACGCCCATCCCGACCTGCAGGCTGGCGGCACCGAAATCTTCGCCCGCGACCTGTTCCGCACGCTGCGGGCGCGAGGTGTCGATGGAATGCTGTTGGCCGGAACGGGCGCGCACCAACGGCCGCCTAGTCCGGGAACTCCGTTTCAGACTGTCGGCTCCGCGGCAGACGAGTTCCTGGCCTGGAGTGGTGGGTTCGACCCGTTCTTCCTTTCGCAAATCGATCTGCACGGTCTTAGCCATCCACTCGCCGACCTGCTGTGTGAGCAGCAGCCCGACATCGTCCACTTCCACCACGTTGTGACTCTCGGCGTTGAATTGATCGGCCTCGTTCGGCGCTGCTTGCCGCGCGCACGCATCGTGATGACGCTGCACGACTACTACCCCATCTGCGCCAATGACGGTCAGATGGTCACGACCACCGGCATGCTGTGCTCCGGCGCGAGCCCGGATGCGTGCCACCGCTGCTTTCCCGATCGCAGCCTAACCGACTTTAAACTACGCGAGTTGCACGTCCGCAGGGCTCTTGAGCAAGTCGACCACTTTGTCTCCCCGAGCCGCTTCCTCCGCGACCGTTATGTGGCCTGGGGCATCGCGCCGGAGCTGATCGATGTCGTGCCGAATGGGTTTGTGCCGGTCCATCCGACGCCTGCCCGACCGGCCCGCAGGCGGGACAGGTTCGCTTTCTTCGGCCACATTAATCGTTTCAAGGGTGCTACGGTCGCGCTGGAGGCATCGTCTAGCTTGAGCGCACGGGGCTTCGCGCACCGCCTCGCCCTGTTCGGCGGGACCGACCACCAGACTGAAGCTCTACTGAGTCGCTTCTCCAACGCGTGCGAGAACGCACCGGATGCGCGCTATCGCGGTCGTTATAACCGAGCTGAAATACCGCGCCTTATCGCTGATGCCGACTGGGTCATTTTTCCGTCCGAGTGGTGGGAGAATGCTCCGCTAGTCATCAACGAGGCATTTCAGCACTGGCGCCCTGTCATTTGCAGCAACATCGGGGGCGCCGCCGAAATTGTAGCGGACGGCGTCAACGGGCTGCACTTCTCGGTTAGCGACCCGAGAGATCTCGCTCAGGTCATGCAGCGCGCCGTGGAAGAAGATGGGCTCTGGCAAAAACTGGTCGATGGTATAGTGCCCCCGGTCGGGATCGACGACTCGGTCACACGCCATCTCGATCTCTACGCCAAGCTTCTGACCGCGCAGCGGGAGTTGGCATGATGCAACAACGCTCCCCGGTCGAGGTGCTGGCATTCTGGCGCGCCCGGCCGGGCGCGCTCATGATCCTCGGTCGTGCTGACGGCTCGGTGCCGAAGACGGGGTCTGTGCGCACGCAAGGCAGCCTCGGCCGGGTCGGTATTTTTCGGGCTGAGTTCTGGCAACCGGCTGAGCCGGCCGACACGAATTTCCTTGCCGTCGTGCGACTGCCCGACAACTCAGACCCGGCAGACGACGCAACGGTCGCTATCCGCGGCTCCCGCTCTGGCGATCGCGACTTTCTCTTAGCGCTGCAACGTCCATGCTCGGAAACCGAGTTCGGCACGCTCGCGGCCAACCTCGCCGGCGCTCAAGCGACGCAGGTTGCGCGCTTCCTCCTGGCAGTCATCAGCCCGCAGGATGGGCGGGATGCTCGCCTCCCAGATGGGTTGCTGAACGCCTTTCTTTCGCGCGCGGCGACGCCAGACGGGTGCGTCGAGCTGATTTTGGCGGTGCCGGGCCGCTTGGTGCTTCTGCAGGGATGGGGCAGCGTTGACGAGGATGATCTCGAACTGTTGCTGCCGAGCGCCTCGTGGCCCCGTTATCCAGCCTCTACTGCCCGTTTCGCACGCCCAGATGTTCCGGCACCGGCCAGCGGTATCGTGCTCGCCCTACCTCCTGAGTCGTTCAGCGCGCTCTCCGGGCTGGAGACGGTATTCATTTTCGCCGGGAACCGCCTGCTATCTCGCAACATCGTCGAAAAGCGCGTGCTCGACTCCGACTCCAGTATCGGTCAGCTGCGTCATCTGCTGCCACGGCTGACTTGCACCCCGGCGGTAATGGATCTGTTCCGCATAGCCGCCCAAGCGCAATATGAAGGCCATGATACCCTCGCCGGATCGGGCAAGCCGGTGAGGATCGCGGTCGACATAGCTGTTGCCGTGGAGCGCGCCGGCACCTTTCTCTCGGGCTGGATTTTTGACCCGGCGGCCGAGATTGCCGAGCTCAGCTTATGCTGGACCGGAGGTGGCACCCGAATCGACCACGCCCTTGTCCGCGTCGCCCGCGAGGATGTCTGCGCGGCCTTCCGCAGCGACCCCCATTTCCCGCCTGCCCCGCCCGAATACGAACCCGGCTTCGCCGCTTCGTGCATTGAGGTCCCAGCGCCGGTCGCCTCCGCTCACCTGCGTCTGACATTCAATGATGGCGAACTGGCGTTCGTGCCGGTGCGCCCTGCAACGGTATGGTCGCAGGGGGTGCGCCGCGCACTGCTGCAAAGTATTGACATGCACAAGACCTCGGGTCTCGCCATCGTCGAGCAGCATCTAGCACCCTTTTTGTCGCGCACTCGGTCAGCGCCGGAGCAGCCCATGAAAGCGGTTCTGCTCGGCCCAGTCGACCGGAGTCACGCCATTGTGGTGCCGCTCCGCGGTCCGGTGCCGCCGCGCGCGTTCCTATCGTCGTTTCTCCGCGACAAAGCCTTGCACTACGAGCAGATCGTGCTCGTCTGCGGACCCGAATGGGCCAACGGCCATCAACAAACGCTGCGCGATCTGGTTCACTTCTACGAACTGCCGGCAAGCATCATTGTATTGTCCGGTGAAGCCCAGCCCCTATCCGCGCTGGCAGCCGCTGCGTCTTTCACACAGGCTGAAAGCTTTCTTTACATCTCTGCCGACGGCGCCGGCGCCGAGCCCGGATGGCGGCGAGGCCTCTATGAAGGCGTTCAGGGATATGACGTCGCTTGTCCGACGATACTCTATGAAGATCAGTCGATCCGATTTGCTGGCGACAGTCAGATCCGCTTTTCCGCTCGTGCTCCCTATGTCCGCACCCACACGGCCGGCGCCGGGCTGTCAGGGATGACCGTCTCGCGCGGAGATACCCCGATGAACATGACGGTAGGCTCGCTCGCCTGCTGCCTGATCCCCCGGCCGATCATTACGCTGCTCGAGTGCTCCGCTTCGCTGACAACCAGCTTCGGCCAGGAGACCGGGTTTTTCCTCAGCCTGGCCGACGCCGGTGTCTCTCGCGCCTGGGTTCCTTCGGTAACCGTCACCGTCCCAGAAGATGATGGCGATATTGCCTCTCTGCCGCGCCTCATCGATGGATGGATCCTCAGAGAGGGTTGGGGGGGCACCGCATCATGCGCGTTCTAATCGTTTCGCACGGGCACCCCAGCTACTCCATTGGAGGCGCGGAGGTTGCTTCGCACGGCTTGTTCCGTGCCGCCAACCAAACTGGCGAGCATGAGGCCTACTATCTGTCTCGCGCTCCGTCGGAGGTTCGCCGCCATGCTGGCACACCACTGATGAGCCTCGGCCACGGCGCCCGCGAGACATTCCTGCACACCGGCGCTTGGGACGAGTTCTGGCTTTCCAACGGCGATCTCGCGGAGACGTCGCTGGCACTGGCTACCTACCTTGAACATGTCGACCCCGACGTCGTGCATTTCCACCACGTCATCGGGTTCGGTGTCGAGGCTATCGCGCTGACCCGGCGGGTCCTGCCACGAGCTCGGATCGTGGTGACGTTTCACGAATATCTCGCGATCTGCGCCAATCATGGGCAGATGATGAAGACCAGCAAGAAGCAGCTCTGCCACGGCGCTTCGCCTGCAAGCTGCAATGCCTGCTTCCCTAACCGGAGCCCGACGCAGTTCTTCAGCCGCGAGCAGCACATCAAGAACCATCTCCTTCTCGCGGATGCCTTCGTCGCACCGAGTCGCTTTCTCGCCGAACGCTTCATCGCCTGGGGTTTGCCGGCCGAGCGGTTCCGGGTGATCGATAACGGGGTGACCGGGGTGCCGGCACCGCCGCGTACCCTGGCGGAGGGCAAACGGCGCGACCGCTTCGCCTTCTTTGGCCAGATCTCCGAGTTCAAAGGGTTGCACATCGTCTTGGATGCGATCGGCCGGGTTCCGGACGACATCTGGGGCGATGCGACCCTCAGCGTTTTCGGTGGCAATCTCGAGTTGCAGCCCGAAGCATTCCAAGGCCGGTTCGCGAGGCTGTTGGCGGGCGCCGGCCGCCGCGCGCGCTTCTTCGGCAGCTACCGGCAGGACGATCTTGCCGGCCTCATGGCCGACATCGATTGGGTCATCATGCCGTCGATTTGGTGGGAGAATTCGCCCGTTGTCATTCAGGAGGCATTCCTACACCGCCGCCCACTCATGGTGAGCGGTATCGGAGGCATGGCCGAGAAGGTGCGACACGAAGTGGATGGCTTGCATTTCCGCGTCGGCAGCCCGGAAAGCCTGGCCGATGCAATGACTCGCGCTCTGACCGAAGCAGCCTTGTGGCCCCGCTTATCTCAGGCTGCGCCCGAGCCTCCGAGCACAACGGCCGTCGCCGGCGAGCATCTCGCTCTCTACCGCGAGATTGGTGCGGCAAGCCAACCTGAGGAAACCACCCTTTTGCTCCAGCACGCAGCGTGACGGCGGCGGTGGAAAACTCTGGGGCGACCATTGCTGGTTATGTCGAGGCAATCACCGCGGATGCTGCGCTGGGCTGGGTTTGGCAGCCGGACCAGCCGAACCGGCTGCGCGTTCAGCTACGCCGCGGCGAGATACTCGTCGCCGAGGCTATCGCAGACGGCCTCCGACAAGATCTTGCACAGAACGGCATCGGCGACGGACGGCATGCCTTTATCTTGCCCATCCCGGACAAGATACGGGGCCAACCCGGGTCGTTGCAGGTCTTGGCGATCTTGGAAAACGGGACCGAGATCCCAATCGAAGCAGCCCCTGTCGCAATGCCAGCATCGGCGCGAATGGCGCAATTGCAGAAGGGCTTAGACATGCTCATCGCCTCGCAACGATTGCTGCATCGCAACCTGCAGGCGGCGCTGCTGCAGCCTTCGGCAAACGGACCTCTCACTGAGATTGCAGCGTCACAGGCAAAGCTGCAGCAAGCGCTAGAGACGGTCGAACTGTTCGCGATCAGGCTCGAGCAGCAATCAGCCGCGGTCGCGCCGCAAGCACGGCCGCCAGCTGGAACGCGGGCGTTAGCCTGCGTCGCCGGGCTCTCGGTGGCGGCGCTCATTGTCTCGGCGGTTTCGTTGCTGCACAGTCTCGTGGTGAACTGAAGTGGCGGGTGCGACACACGCGCGACGGCCAGCAGCGACGGTGCTGCGCCTGGCGGGAATGTGGCTGTTCGCCATAGCCGGCCTTTCGTTGGTTTGCAGCATCGGTGCGTTGTCGGTGCCGCTCTTCAACATGCAAGTCTTTAACCGCGTCCTGCCTTCGCGCGATTTCAGCACGCTCCAGTCGCTGACGGTCGGCCTGGCGCTGGGACTTGTGTTCTGGACCCTGCTGGAGTGGCTGCGCAGCGTCGCCCTCGAACTGCTCGCCACTCAGGTAGCGTCGCGCCTCTCGCTGCCGCTCATCCAAAGCGCAGCCGTAGTCGCCCGCCCCGACCTGGCCGCCGCAGAAGCTCTTGCCGATCTCGAGACACTGCGCTCGTTCATCGCGAGCCGAAGCAGCATGGTGCCGATTGACATTGCCCTATCGCCGATGATGCTGGTTGCGTTGTTCGCGATGCATTGGGGGCTCGGGCTCCTTGGGCTCGCGAGCATGGCGGTGCTGATTTGCATGAACCTCCTGGGCGATGCGCTGTCACGTTCGGCCATGCTCGCCGCAAATCAGTCTACCGCAACCTCGATCCGAGGTGCGGCCGATGCGGTCAACGCGGCTGAGGCCGTCGTTGGATTGGGCATGTTGCCGCATCTGGTCGCGCGCTGGCGCGCGAACCGGGAGGAGACCGCTGCCCTCGTGCACCGTGCCTTGTTGCGCGCCCGCGCGGTTTCCGCGGTCATCGCGGCGTTGCGGGCGGCCATGACCGGCGCCACGGTTGGGCTCGGCCTCGTACTCGCGCTGGACGGGCTAATGAGCAGCGGCAGCATGGTCGCTGGCAACATGGTGCTGGCGCGCTTGCTGATGCCCTTTGCCGGCATCGCGGCTACGCGGCGTCAATGGGTCGATACACTAGCGGCCTGGCGCCGGGTTCGCGGCGCGCTCGACCTGCCGACGCCCCACCGCAACGCCGCGGGCCTACCCACCCCTGAACCGCGCCTTGTCGTCGAGAACCTGGGCTACGTCGCGAACGGCGGGGACCGAGCATTGCTGCGCAGCATCAGCTTCGAAGTGGCTCCTGGCGAAGCTGTCGCGCTGATCGGCCCGTCCGCGGCCGGTAAGTCCACATTGCTGCGTCTACTCGTCGGAATGACGGCGCCCACGACGGGTGGCGTCTATCTCGACGGCAGCAACACTCATTTGTGGGATCGCGAGGATCTTGCGTGCCATGTCGGCTACGTCCCGCAGCGGCCAACACTGCTCGACGAGACCGTGGCCGACAATATCGCGCGGATGCAGGAACCGGATCTGCGGCTGGTGGTCGCCGCCGCAAAGCGGGTGGGGATGCACGAGATCATCGCGAGACTACCGCTTGGTTACGCGACCCGGTTGTCGAGCCAAATCCTCTCCGGCGGACAGCGGCAGCGGCTTGCTCTGGCGCGCGCTCTCTATGGCTCCCCTAAAGTGCTGCTGCTTGACGAACCGAGCGCCTTTCTCGACGCAGAGGGTGAAGCCTGGCTCATTGAATGTCTCGGCGCCTTGAAGCGCGCTGGCGTCACGATCATTCTGGCAACACACCGGCCGCCTTTGCTGGTGCTAGCGGACAAGGTCGTCGTACTCGAAAACGGCATGGTCAGCCGGATCGGACCGACGGCCGAAATCCAGACCGAACTTGCGCCCCGTGTACGCCTCGTCGAGCCGGCGCAGGCGGCCGTGTAATGATCCGAAACCATGGTCTGACGTCTACGATCTACGGCGGCTTGGCGCTCGCCCTGGTGCTGAGCGTATTCGTCGATGGCGCGATCCTCGTGATCCCGATCTACGACATGCAGCTCTATGACCGCGTGTTGATGAGCCGCAATTTCGATACGCTCACGATGCTCTCCGTCGCTTGCGCGGTCGGGCTGCTGTTCTACGGTGTAATCGATTTCCTGCGGAGCACCTGCTTTCTTGCAATCGCGCAAGATGTAGGCGGGCGGCTGGAGGGCCCGGCGCTGGCGCATGGATTGCGCCGAGCGGCACAGGGAGACCGCAGCGCCGGCCCGCTTCTCGCGCGCGATGTGGAAGAGGTCCGCTCCCTCCTGGGCTCCGGCAAAGTCGCGACTCCTCTCGATGCGATGTGCACGCCGCTGTTCATCGCGGTTCTATTCATGTTGCATCCGGCCTTCGGCTTTCTCGCCATCGGTGGCGTCGCCGGATTGATACTAGCCAACGCGGTCGCTGAATGGCTCGTCGGCCCGAAACTGCAATCGGCGCAGGCCGCGCGCCAGGCAGCTGATCACGCTCTGTCCCGCAGTCTCGCCGAGGCCGATCTCACCGAGGGCTTGGGCATGCTGCCCGCGATCGCCGGGCGCTGGTGCGACCGCTATGCGGTAGCAGTTCGGCAACTCGGCCTTGTCGCGTCGAGAGCGCATGCGGTGGCGACCTTTTCGCGCCTTTTCAGGTTGTTGTTGCAGGCCGCGGTGATGGCCATCGGTGCGATCTTGATCATCCAGGGCCAGACGACGCCTGGCTCGCTGATGGGCGCAAACCTTCTCCTGAGCAAATGTCTCGGCCCGTTCGACCATCTTGTCGAGAGTTGCCAAAGTTGGCGGAAGGCCCGTGACGCCTGGCGGCGGCTCTGCTTGGTGCCTCCGATCGCCGACTTCTCCGCTCAGCCGTCCTTGCCGGAACCGGCCCCGACTCTGGTCGTCGATGGAGTGACGTTTGCTTCCCCGGACGGGCGCACGATCCTGGAAGACGTCTCGTTTCGGCTCGAACCCGGCACGTTTGCGCTGCTGAGCGGCCCCAATGGAGGCGGCAAGACCACTTTGATGAGGCTGCTAGCGGGTGTCCTAGCCCCAGGCACGGGGTCTATCCGGCTCGGCGAGCAACCCGTCCACGACCACCCCGAAATAGGCTATCTGCCGCAATCGGTAAGCTTGCTCGACGGTAGCATTGCCGAGAATGTCGGCAGGTTTGGCGGCGATCTCGCAGCGGTGGTCCAAGCGGCACGCCGGGCTCGCATTCACGAATTGGTCGGCCGCATGACTCGCGGCTACGACACCTGCCTCAGCCATAACGGCAGCCCTCTGTCCGGTGGCATGCGCCAGCGCGTCGGCCTGGCGCGCGCGCTTTACGGTTCGCCTCGCTTGCTGTTGCTCGACGAGCCGGACGCCAATCTTGACGGCGAGGGAGCCGCCTCTCTTCTGGCCGCCATCCGCCAATGCTGTGCCGACGGCACGATCGCCGTGGTCATCAGTCATCGCCGGGCGATGCTCGAGGCCGCCGACCTCGTGATAACGGTCAAGGCAGGCCGGACCGTGCTCGACGCCCGCAAAGACCAGGCCATCGTCTCGCAGCCGCGCCTCCGACGCGACTTGGTTACGGCCTGAGGAGCACCGATGTCAAATGCCGTTTCACCTCACGTGTCGATCTGGACCGACGCAGCTCAGCGCAGACTTCCGCAGGCGTCATTGCGCCGGCTTGCGCTCCTCACTCTGCTGACGATCGGCCTCGGCCTCGGCAGCGTCCTGGCCTGGGCGTGTCTAGCAACGGTGGAGAGCGCGGTGCCGGCAACCGGTGTCGTCATCACGAGCGGCAAGCGCAAAACGATGACGTTGCTCGAAAGCGGCATCCTCCATGAACTGCTCGTTCATGAAGGCGATCGCGTGCTGGCCGGGCAGACTCTGCTTCGGCTCGATGACGTGCAAGTCAAGGCGGCGCGTGATCAGGCTAAGATTCAGTTTTGGTCTGCGACTGCCAAATTGGCTCGCCTCAATGCCGAGGCGAGCGACCAACGCGAGCTCGTCTTCAGCGATGCTCTCGAGCAAACCGCAGCCGACGACCCGGCCGTTGCTGCGGCGATACTCGCGGAGCGGCGGCAATTCGTCGTTCGTTGGAGCGCCTTCGACAGCTCCGTGCAGGTCCAGCAGCGTAAGATCGCGCAGAGCCAAGCCCAAATCGGCGCCATTCGCGCGCAAATTGCATCGCTTGGAACCAAGCTGTCGCTGCTCCGCGAGGAACTTCAGAATGTCGAGTATCTGCTTGCGCGCGGCCTCCAGACGAAACCGCATCAACTCGAATTACGGCGCGCTGAAGCTGACGCGCGCGGATCGATCGGCCAGCTTGCCAACCAACTGACGCAAGCCGAGCAGCTCATCGCACAAACCGAGTTCGAGACGCAGAACGCGGCCGAGACCCGGCACGCCGACATCTCGCGCGATCGGACCGACACGCAAGCCACAATCGCCGACACGCAGCAGCGCTTGATTGCAGCAAATGACCAGCTCGCAAAGCGAGATGTTCTTGCGCCTGAAGACGGGGTCATCACCGATCTGCGCTACTTTACCATTGGAAGCAGTATCACTGCCGGGCAGCCGATCATGGATCTTGTGCCGACCACGAGCCATCTGTTGATCGAAGGCAACGTCGCCCCGAATGAGGTCGAGCACCTCAGCGTCGGTCAAAAGGTGAACATCCGCCTGTCAGCCTATAAAGCACACCGGGTCCCGGTCCTTACCGGCGTGCTCACCTACGTCGGCGGTGATCGGCAGATGGACGGGAACAATCAACCCTTCTTCCTGCTTCGCGCGGAACTTGACCCGGGCCAACTCGCCGACAAACCCGGGGTCGTCCTCTTACCCGGCATGCCCGCCGACATCCTGGTGATCAATGGAAGACGCTCAGTCATGAGTTTCCTGATCAGTCCAATCACCGACAGCATGTTCCATTCAATGCGCGAGGAGTAGACGATGAAGTGCCGAACTGCCGCGCAAAATCCTTCCTTGCTCAAGGGGAGATAAGAGTTGGCGCGCATCACCAGTATCGCGGAACTCGCCGCAAAGCCGGGCAGCGGCGTCGATCATGTCAAGAGGCTCGCGCCGGCGCTGACGTATGATGTCCCGGCCCCTCGAATGCACCATGCCGGCCCCGTGCCGGATAGTAGGCGCGAGTGGGTCGACCAGTTCTGCGCGCAGCAGACCGGCCACTCCCCGGCGATCGACCTGTACAGGATCGACGAGTGCCTGGTCACTGTTGACGGCGCCATCATGACGATGGGCAACCATATCATCAAAGAGAGCCTTTTTCCTTACATGCGCGACCGCGATGTCGCTAACGCATTCAACCCGAACCTTCTTTTCAGTCATGACGGCAATCCCGACTCCATCCGGGTCACCATTCGCGGGGTTGCAAAATCTTCGGAGAGCGTGTTTTTCGGGCGCGAACATGGCGAGGCCGGCTATTTCCACTGGCTGCATTCGGTCTTGCCGCGGGTGGCGCAATATCGAAACTGCGGTCTCAGCCGCCGACCCATTTCCCTCGCGATTACCGAGCAATTCCAAGGTGATTCGCTGAGCTTCATGGGTCTCGGCAAGAATGACGTGCAGCTCTCAAACGGCATGTCGATGCTCTGCAACTCGCTTTACTTTTGCACTCCGATGGTCTCGCCGGACATGAACCGTAGCGGCGGCTTCTTCGAGCGCGCGCTCTTCGCCTCGGACATGCTCCGCTCGTTGGGCAAGCCTGTCGGGTCTGTGGGCAGAAAAATCCTGATTTCACGCAAGGACGCCAAGATCCGCAGATTGCTTGAAGAGGAAGAGGTGGGTCGTCGGCTCAAGAAGGCAGGATTTGAATGCGTGGTGCTCACGGGCATGCCGTTCAAAGACCAGGTTTCGCTGTTCGCCTCGGCCTCCACCGTCGTGAGCATGCACGGCGCCGGACTCTCCAATGTCGCTTTCATGCCCAAGGGCGGTGTTGTGATCGAGTTGCTGACGCCGGATCGGCTATGGCCGACGTTCCGCGGCGTGGCGGTGCGGTCTGGTCTGCACTACGTCCCTTACGTCGGCAACAAGAGCGGGGCCGCGGCCGACCGAGACAGCGACATTTCGGTTGCTGCCGAATGCTTCTCAAACTTTGTGCTTGATGCCGACCAGATCGGCAAGGTCGAAAGCCGTCCCTTGCTTGAGACCGAATATATGGCCTGACCCGCTGGGGATGCGACACAAGCAAGGAGTGACGACTTCAGAACGCATCGCCATGCTCGTGCGGGTTAGTCTGTTCTGCCGTAGGGCGGCGCCGAGTTGGGTTGTGGCACAGGCGGCAGCGACCATTTGACAGTCGAGGTCACCTCGTGTGCAGAAAAGGACTTGAAGCATTCCAAGAAGGTGCCCAGACGATGCCGACGGTGAAGTATCGGTTCAACGATCCGAATATGATAGCCCGCAGAACCAAGTTGGCCGTGCCGGGCTGGGCCGGAGCTCAAGAGCCGCGGGCGGATCGCTCGCACGAACAGCCATGGCACTGTATCCCGTTTTCGGAGGCTTCGGCATCCGGTATCGAAATCCCATACCCATACGACGAAGAACTACACGTCACGTTTGGAGACGGCCTGTTTCGCTTTAAAGACGCTGAAGGCGAGTCAATCGAAGATGGGCCAGGCGCTCCCCCGTTTCGCAGCTTCGGTGCAGAATATTACACGCTTCAGACCTCAATGGATCTTAAGGTCGACGAAACTTTCGCCATAAAGGTGGAAACCCACCCCCGATTTTATACTGATCGCACCGGCACCGTTCCAGTCGCCGTGCCTGCCATCATCCGCCGTTGGTGGCCGATGATCTATTTCGTCGTCTTCAAGGCGCCGATGCCGGGGCAGACCGACATCTTCCGCCCCGGCGAACCCTTCGTGCAGCTCTCGATCATCGAAGCTGACTCGGCGATCACATTGGAAGAGATGCCTGCCGAGGAGGCGGCAGAGCGGGAGGTCCAATCGGAGCGGATCTACCAGAGCCGACAGACACTCGCATCTGGCACGCGCTGGACATCGTCAACCAACACGA
>JAVVHH010000090.1:0-15298 GCA_032249615.1 Acetobacteraceae bacterium | reverse complement strand
AGGACACCGCCCTCTCACGGCGGTAACAGGGGTTCGAATCCCCTACGGGACGCCAATTCCGCTTCAGTGTCGCGCTTAAGTGTCGCCACGCGGACGCCAGCGTCGCAGCAGCAGGGCGTTCGAGACGACGCTGACGCTGCTGAGCGCCATGGCGGCGCCGGCCACCACCGGGCTGAGCCACCCGAGTGCGGCCAGCGGGATGCCGACGATGTTGTAGGCGAACGCCCAGAACAGCCCTTGCCGGATCTTTCGGTAGGTCTGGCGCGAGATGTCGAGCGCGGCCGCAACCAGCGCCGGGTCCCCGCGCATCAGCGTGATCCCGGCGGCGCTCATCGCCACCTCGGTCCCGGTTGCCATCGCGATACCGACGTCGGCGGCCGCGAGGGCCGGGCCGTCGTTGATTCCGTCGCCGACCATTGCCACCACGCCGCCCCCAGCCCGCAACCGGGCGATCGCGTCGGCTTTGCCTTCCGGCAGCACGTCGGCGACCACCTCATCGATGCCGAGCGCGCGCGCGGCCGTTTCGGCGGCGCCCTGTCCGTCGCCGGTCAACATTACCGTCCGCACGCCATCGCGGCGCAGGGCGGCCACCGCGGACGGCGCGGAAGCCTTCACCTCGTCGCCGAAGGCGATCAACCCGAGCGTACGCCGCTCCGGGGCAATCTCGGCGAGCAAAGACACCGTGCGGCCGCCGGACGCGAGCGCATCCGCCCGCGTGGAGAGCATGCCGGGCTCCAGGCCGTGATCGCCCAACATCCGTCCGCTACCCATTATCAGCGTGTGGCCGTCGACGACGCCCGAGACGCCGCGCCCGCGCACTGCGCGAAACTGCGTCGCTCCGCTGCCCAACAAGCCCGCGGCCTCGCCACGGCGGCGCACCGCTCCTGCCAAGGGATGTTCGCTGGCCGCCTGCAGGGCGCAAGCCTGGCGCAGCAGGTCGGCTTCGTAGACGCCCGGGGCTGCCACGAGGTCGGTCACCTCCGGACGGCCCTCCGTCAGCGTGCCGGTTTTGTCGAACGCGACGACGGTCACCGCGTGGGCGCGCTCCAGCGCTTCGGCGTCCCTGATCAGGATGCCGCGGCGGGCCGCGGCACCGGTGCCGACCATGATGGCGGTGGGTGTTGCGAGCCCAAGCGCACACGGGCAGGCGATGACCATGACGGCGACGGCGTTGAGCAGGGCGCCGACCGGGTTGCCGCTAGCGAGCCACCAGCCTGCGAAGGTCAACAGCGCGACGCCCAGCACCACCGGGACGAAAACGGCGCTGACTCGATCGACCAACCGCTGGATCGGCGCCTTGGAGGCCTGGGCGCCCTCGATCAGCCGCACGATGCGGGCCAGGGTCGTTTCCGCGCCGACTGCCGCCGTGGCGATGACGAGCATGCCATCGGTGTTGATCGACCCGCCGGTGGCGCGGCTCCCCACCGCTTTCTCGACGGGCAGGCTCTCCCCGGTCAGCATGCTCTCATCAACGCTGCCCGCGCCCTCGATCACCTCGCCGTCGACCGGTATGCGCTCGCCCGGGCGCACCACGACCACGTCGCCGACGGCGACCTGCGACAGCGGGACCTCCTGCTCCGCCCCGTTGCGCCGGATCCGCGCCGTGTCGGGTCGCAGTCGGGCCAGAGCCCGGATCGCAGCGGCTGTCTGCCCCTTCGCGCGTCCCTCCAGCCACTTGCCGAACAGAATGAAGGTCACGATCAGCGCGGAACTCTCGAAGTAGAGGGCCGGCGCCCGATCCGCGGGTGCGGCCAGCAGCTCGAACACGCTGAGCCCCCAGGCGGCCGAGGTGCCGAGCGCCACCAGCAGATCCATATTGCCCGCCCGCGCGCGCACCGCTTTCCAGCCGGCGACGTAGAACCGCCACCCCAGCCAGAACTGTACGGGCGTTGCCAGCGCGAACTGGACCCAGCCCGGAAGCATCCAGGGCAGCGAGGCGAGATGACCGGCCATGCCGATCAGAAGCGGCGTCGACAGGCAGGCAGCGATGATCACGTGCAGCGACTCGCCGTCCATCCCCGTTTCCGGATCGGCGGCGGCGAGGTCGGACACCGGGGCGGCCTGATAGCCGGCATCGCCGATCGCCCGGGCGAGCTGCTCCGCTTCGACGCCGGCCCCGACCGTCACCCGCGCCCGTTCGGTGGCGAGATTGACCGCCGCGTCCAACACGCCCGGCACCCGCGTCAGCGCCCGCTCGACCCGGCGCACGCATGACGCGCACGTCATCCCACTCACGCCCAGGTCGATCGTCTTGCCTTCGCGCGCAGGCGTCGCGGTGTGAACCCCTGTGTCCAAAATCCTGTCCCTCTCTGGGCGGCTGTCCCGGTCGTCAAATGGGGATCACATCGCTCGGCCGTCAGAGCCGGCATCGCGATTGGCACCAGTTCCCGTTTCTGCTATGTTCCATTTCAGCTGACTGACCCTGCCCGGGAAAACTCCGGAGACTTGAACCGGAGAGAGTTTTGCCCGTCGATCCCGATGCCGTTCTGCTCGAGCACGTCTTCCAACCTTGCGCCGACCGGCTGGCCAGCTGGACGACTTGTTTCGGCTTGGCGCGGGGCGCCCTGGTTCTCGCCTGCGAGTCGCAGGCCTTGACCCTATTCTGGGACGCCGTGCGCGACCCGACGAGCGTCAACTTGGTCCTGTCCGGGCTCGTGGCGGCTCTGACCCTTTGGGGAGCGCGCCAGGCCTGGGGCTTGATCAAGCGGACGGAACGGCAGTCGCGGTCGGGCTGCATGAATGTCCAGCGGATCGCGCTGCGCGGGCAGCGGCTGAGCTGGCTCGGGGTCGGCATCTGCTGCACGGCCGCACTCAGCACGCAGTTCGACATCCGAGCGGCATTCAACATCCTGGCCTGCCTGGCCTGGGTCGCGCTGATCTACTTCGTCTCGTGCACACCGCGTCCGCCGCTCATGCGGCACTCGAGCCGGATGGTTGCTGCCGTCTCGTGATCCCTTGATGTGTGAGCCAGCGAAACATCTTGCGCCTGTCTGCTGCCGGGCTGTCGGTTCTGCCGCCACCATGCCATCTTGGCCTGCAGATGAGCGCTACGTTCGCCCCGGATACGGCTTCGCACCGTGCCGCCCTCCCTGCCTGGGATGAGATGGCAACCGGCCGCGGTGGCCTGCGGCCGGGCTGGGGAACGTTGGTTGCCTCGATTGCCAGCATCGGGCCGGACGGGCTGAAGCACCGGGCCGACCTTCTGGACCGCATGCTCGTCGACGATGGCGTGACCGCGCTGCTTCCCGGTGCCGCGCCGAAGGCCTGGCGGTGCGACCCGCTGCCGTTGCTCATTCCGGCGGCCGAGTTCGCGACGATCGAGGCCGGGCTCATCCAGCGGGCGCGCCTGATCGAGACGGTGCTGCAGGACGTCTACGGCCGGCAAGACCTGCTGTCCGAAGGCCGGATCCCGCCCGCGCTGGTCTACGCCAATCCGGCTTTCCTCCGCGCCTGCCACATGCCGGGCGGATGGATGCCGGGACAACGCCTCCACTTTTACGCGGCCGAACTGCTCCGCGGGCCCGATGGCAGATGGCACGTCATCTCCGATCGCACCGCCGATGCGGCGGGCAGCGCCTATGCGCTGGAAAACCGCCGGGCGCTGAGCCGGGCGATCCCGGAGCTCTTCCGGGCTCAGCCGCCGCGCCGGCTCTCCACGTTCTTCAGCGCCTGGCAAGACATGCTTCACCTCCTGGCCCCCGCCAGGAGCGAGCAACGGCAGGGGCTCGCGCTGCTTACGCCCGGCGCCGACGACAAGCTCTGGTACGAGCACGTCGTGCTCGCCCGCGAGCTGTCCTGCACCCTCGTGGAGAGCAGCGACCTGTCGATCCGGGACGGGGCGCTGTTCCTTAAGACCCTTCGCGGCCTGCATCGGGTCGACGTGCTGGTCCGGCGGCAGGATGGCCGCACCCTCGACCCGTTGGAGCTCGAGCCGACGCATCTGGGCGTGACCGGGCTGCTCGACGCGGCGCGGGGCGGCAACGTCCGCATCGTTAATGATCCCGGCACCGGTTGCATGGAAGCGCCGCTCTGGGGAGCGATGCTGCCGCAGATCGCCCACCGAATGATCGGCGAGGACCTGCAACTCCCCAGCCCGGAAGTTCTTTGGCTGGGTGATCCCCAGGCGATCGCGCGGGTAGCTGCGTCGCCCGAAGCCTGGCGCATTCGCCCGGCGCTGGATGGGATGGCGCCGGCCAGCCATTCCGGCGACGCGGCGGACATGTTGGCCCGGGCCGCCGCCGCGCCGGGCGATTACGTCGCCACCGCGAACCTCCGTCCCTCGCTGGCGCCTTGCCTGACGGAAAGTGGGCTGCAGCCGAGCCCGGTTCTCGTCCGCATGTTCCTGCTGTTCGACGGCGCCCGCTGGCAGGCCCTGCCCGGGGGCTTCGGCCGGGTCTTGACCAAGCGTGACATCGATAGCCAGCGCCTGCCGCTCCACGCGCTCTGCAAGGACGTTTGGGTGGCCAGCGAAGAGGAGGGCAGCCGCGCCGGCTCGAGTGTCTACACGCCCAGCAACCTTCCGGTGCGGCGGGTCTCGGCTGATGTGCCGAGCCGGGTCGCCGATACTTTCTTCTGGCTCGGGCGCACGCTCGAGCGTCTCGAGACGGCGGCGCGCCTGCTCCGCGCCGCGCTCGACCGCCTCGAGCGGACGAGCCTGTCGCCGCGCGAGAGCGCCGAGTTGCGCAGCGTGATCGGCTGCCTGGCGCTCGTCGGCTTGATCGAGCCCGAGGCTGCCGCCGGGCTCGGGCCGTCCTCGCTGGCCGAGCGCCTTCTGCAGGTTGGCCGCCAGCACGCGCCGATGCCGGAGCTACTGGCCGAAGTCTCTCGCCTGACGCAGAGCCTGCGCGACCGCCTGACCAACGAAGTTCACTCGACCCTGCTGGCCGGCCTGCGCAACGTCGGTCAAGCCCTGGCCGATCTGCGGCCCGGCGAGACCGATCGGCGCGCTCCCTCCACGCGCGAACTCGCCCAGGTCAGCACGATCGTCCTGGGCTTCTCCGCCACGGTGGCGGGCTTGGCTACCGAAAACATGCTGCGCAGCGGTGGACGGCTGTTCCTCGATCTCGGCCGCCGGGTCGAGCGGGCATGGGCGACTGCCCGGCTCATCGCGCAAGCGATCGATCACGGCACCGCCCAGCAGCACGGCCCGCTAGAGCCCGGTTTGCGGCTGGCGCTCGAACTCTGCGACTCCGTCATCACCTACCGGAGCCGCTACCTGTCGACCCTGCAGCCCGGCCCGGTGCTCGATCTCGTGCTGGCCGATGAGAGCAACCCCCGCGCGCTCGTGTTCCAGCTCGCCGCCATCCGCGACATCCTGGCCGAACTCGCCCGCGCCCCCGGCGCCTTGCTCCCGAGCGTCGCGTCCCGGCTGCTGCGCGAGGCCCGCGACATCGCCCGGTCGGCGGCGAGTGTCCCACCCCAGGCGTTTTCGACGGCCGTGCCCGCGCAGCTCCGCGCGATCGAGCGTGGCGTGACCGAGCTGTCCGAACAGCTGAGCCGGCAGTATTTCGCCATCCTGCCGCTGGCGCACAGGCTCGGCGGCGATGAGGAAACGCCGCCGCTTCGGGGTATGGCGTGATCTATCGCGTCCGCCACGCCACCACCTATCGCTACACCAAGCCGGTCGACCTCGCGGCGCAGCTGATGCACCTGCGCCCGCTCTCTTCGCCGTGGCAGACCGTCCTGCACGAGCGGCTTCATCTCTCGCCCGACACCGGCCGCCTCGTCGACCGGATCGACCATTTCGGCAACCGGATCACCTGGCTGTTCTTCGACACGGCCCATACGGAGTTCGAGGTCGTCAGCGAGGCCATGGTCGAGGTCCGCGCCCCGCCGGTTCCCGACCCGGAGGCGACCCCGCCGTGGGAGACCGTCCGCGATGCCGCGCTTGCTGGCGGGCCGGGGGCCTGGAAGGCGGCCGAATTCCGCTTCGAGAGCCCCCGGGTCGGCTTGCTGCCCGGAACCCGCGATTACGCTGCCACCTCGTTCGAGCCCGGCCGGCCGATCCTGTCCGCGCTCATCGACTTGAACGACCGAATGTTCCGCGACTTCAAGTTCCGCGCGGGGGTCACGACGATCTCGACCCCGATCGCCCACGTCTTGGAGCGGCGCGAGGGTGTCTGCCAAGATTTTACGCATCTCATGTTGTCAGGCTTGCGGGGGTTGGGCCTGCCCGTGCGCTACACCTCAGGCTATATCCGGACCCGCCCGGCCCCCGGCCAGACCCGCCGCCGCGGTTCGGACCTGTCCCACGCATGGGTTGGCGGCTGGTTGGGACCGGAGCACGGGTGGGTAGGATTGGACCCGACGAACGGCGTTCTCGTGCAGGAGGAGCACGTCATGCTCGCCGTTGGGCGGGACTTCTCCGACATCAGTCCACTGCGCGGCATGATCCTCGGCGGCGGCCAGCCCACGTTGCGGGTCGGCGTTGATCTGGAGCCTGCGGAGGCCGACGCGTGAACCGGCACGAATCTTGCTCGGAACCCCGCAGATGACAAACGACTACCCGGCAAAAACACGGGCTGACTGAGAGGCTGTCGTATGAAGATTCGAACTGGTTTCAACATCGAGTATGACTGTCCGCAGCCGGTGCCCATGCTGCTCGTCCTCAGCGTGCATCCCTCGCGCATGCACGATATCGATGGCCCGCACACGATCGCATTCTCGCCGCCGATCCCGTCCCACGACTACCAGGACTCTTTCGGCAACGTCATCACGCGGATTACGGCGCCCGCAGGCAAGCTGACGATCTCGTCCGATTTCGTCGTCAATGATTCGGGCCAGCCCGATCCCGTGGTCGCCGACGCGGTTCAGCACCGGGTGGAGGATCTTCCCGACGACATCGTCGTGTTCCTGCTCGGCAGCCGCTACTGCGACACGGACAAGCTGCACAACCTGGCCTGGCAGCTGTTCGGCAACACGCCGCCTGGCTGGTCGCGGGTGCAAGCGATCGTCGACTACGTGCACGACCGAATAACTTTCGGCTACGAGCACGCGGATTCGACGCGGACCGCCTTTGACGGCCATAGCGGGCGCCTGGGCGTCTGCCGCGACTTTGCCCACCTGGCGGTCGCGCTCTGCCGCTGCATGAACATACCAGCCCGTTACTGCACGGGTTATCTCGGCGACATCGGGGTGCCGCCCGTCGACGCGCCGATGGATTTCAGCGCCTGGTTCGAGGTCTATCTCGGCGGCGCCTGGCACACGTTTGACGCCCGTCACAACAAGCCGCGGATCGGTCGCATCGTGATGGCGAGGGGCCGCGACGCCACCGACGTTGCCATCACCACGACGTTCGGGCGTTGCCTGCTCAGCAACTTCCACGTCCACACGGATGAGGTTCCCTCGCCCGCATAGTCCCGGGGACGGCAAACGAAAGCGACGCTCCGGCGTTGTGGGAGGTCCGCATCGCGCGGATTTATCTCGCCGCATGGGCCGGCATCCTGGGAGCAGTCATCATGTCGATCACGACGGTCGATCACCAAGAAATCCGCAAATGGGCGGAGTCGAAAGGCGGCAAGCCAGCCTCGGTCGACCGCACTCATGAAGGTGGGGACGTCGGCATCATTCGCTTGATGTTTCCCGACAACAAGCAGTCCGAACACGACCACTTGGTCGAGATTTCCTGGGACGAGTTTTTCCAACAGTTCGACGACAGCGAACTTGCGCTGATCTACGAGGAGAACAGCTTGTTCAACAAGCTCGTCTCCCGCAAGAACGCCGACCATAAATAGCTCGCGGCGAAAGAATCGCTCTTGCCGCGTCTGAGATGAGCGAAATGTGAGTACAGTCACAGACATCTTACCGGATTCAGGCCATTCTGCCCTTCTCAGCGTGGGAGGGCAGAATGTCGACTGTGATCGGTCTCGCGGACGTTTTAGGGACGCAGATCCAGCGGGGGTCGCCCGGCCTGAAAAATTGGTCGAAGCGTCAGTTCGACGGGTTCACGCCGCGCGACCGCGATGACCTCGCCAAGTGGTCGGTCGGGGATCGTCTGGTTTCGATTTCCGGTTCCGACATGGGCACCTTCGCCATGCTGTACGAAGGCAAGCGTCCCTGGGCTTCCTGGGGCGTCGTACGGCAGGGGCGGTCCGTGCTGCTGTGGGATTGCGTCACCCACGCCGACATCGGCCTGTTTGCGAGCATGATCGACGCCCTGGCCGCGGTCCCCATCGCCGAACGCCCGGCGCCGGTCGTCAATGTTCTGTCGTTCGTGGCGCGCGGCCGTTCCGCGGCCACCGGGCGCGCCGAGCGCTAGACGAACTCGCCCTTCCGCATCACCGGTTGCCGGCTGCCCGCGTCGTCGATCCCGTCGACGTCGACCTCGCCGGAACCGATCATCCAGTCGATATGGATGAGGCTTGAGTTGGCCCCGCGTCGCACTAGCTCCGCGTCACTGGCCGACGTGCCGTCCTCGATGCAGGTGCGGTAGGATTGCCCGAGCGCGATATGGCTTGCGGCATTCTCATCGAATAGCGTGTTGAAGAACAACAGCCCGCTCGCCGAGATTGGCGACGAATGGGGCACCAGCGCGACTTCGCCGAGGCGACGCGCGCCCTCATCGGTGCCGAGCACCCGCTCCAGCACCGCGTGACCGGTTCGGGACGCGCTCTGTACGATCCGCCCTTGCTCGAAACGTACCTCGATCCCCTCGATGAGTGTGCCCTGGTAGGAGAGCGGCTTCGTGCTGCGCACCACGCCATCGACCCGGCCGGCATGAGGCGTGGTGAACACCTCCTCGCTGGGGATGTTCGGATTGCAGACGATGCCGTTCTTCGAGGGCTCCGACCCGCCCAGCCACAGGTGCCCCTCGGCAAGCCCGACCGTCAGGTCGGTCCCAGGTCCGCTGAAATGCAGCGAAGCGAAGCGTTTCTCGTTCAGGGCCGCCGTGCGCGCATGGAGAGCCGCGTTGTGCGCCGCCCAGGCAGCCACCGGGTCGGCGTCGTCGATCCGCGACGCGGCGAAGATCGCATCCCACAGCCGCGCGACCCCCTCCGCCTCCGGCAGGTCCGGGAACACCACGCGCGCCCAAGACGGCGTCGCATAGCAGACGATGTTCCAGTTGACCGCGAAATTGGTGATCAGTTCGAGCGCCGGGCGATATGCGACCGACCGCGAGCGGTTGGCCCGCGCGACCCGGTCCGCATCCTGCCCCGACAGTAGCGTCGGGTCTTCGCCGCCGATCGCGAGCCGGGCCGCGCCCGCTTCGAACGCCCGCGCCATCCCGTCGTAAAGCCAGCCAGGCGCGTAATCGAACGCCTCGTCCGGCGCGAACTGGAACCGCGCCAGCGTACTCTGCTCGTCGGAAAACAGCGGTGAGACGAGCTTCGCCCCCGCTCGGTACGCATGCTCGGTGATCCGTCGCACGAGCGGGGCGGCGTCGATCGGGGCGGTCAGCACCACTTCCTGCCCCGCTTGCAACCCGAGCCCGACGCGGACGGCGACCTCGGCCAACCGGTCGAGCCGCGCGTCATGGGGTGTCGTGTTGGGGCGGGGGTGCATATCCATAGGGCGGGTCTCCTGATCGGGCATGACGCGGCGCGAGCGGGATGCGTTCCCGTTCCAGATAGGCTACCAGCCTTTGCATCCAAGGCGGTACAGTCGCATGAGCAAAGTTTTGGTGCTTCATTACCCGAGCGACGGCCACGTCGAGGCCATGGCCCCCGCGGTCGCCGAAGGGATCAGATCGGCCGGCGCGAGCTACCTCGGCCGCCACGTGGCCGGCATAGCCGCCAAGCTATTCCGCTGACCGGGACGGACACCCGCCCCGCGCTGCTCATCGCCAACGAGAAGAGCCGTCGCGGGGGCGAAATCGCTCCGTTCGAGGCTGCCCTGCGGGCGGGCGGGCTCGAGATCCGGCGGGAACCCTGCACGGGCGCCGCCGCGATGGATGAGCGAATTCGCGCGCTCGCCGGCCAAGTATCCTGTGTCCTGCTCGGCGGCGGCGACGGCACGATGCATGCCGCCGCCGCGGCCTTGCGCGACACGGCGCTCCCGCTCGGCATCCTGCCGTTGGGTACCGCCAACGATCTGGCCCGTTCGCTCGAGATCCCGCTCGAACCCGAGCGCGCGGCCGCCCTCATACTGGCGGCCCGGACCCGTACGATCGATCTCGGCACCGTCAACGGCATTCCGTTCTTCAACGTCGCTAGCCTCGGGCTCAGCGTCGCCATCACCAAGCGGCTCACCCGCCTCATGAAGCGCCGCTTCGGCCGGCTGGCCTATCCGCTAGCTGCCGCGCTCACCCTGATCCGCGCCCGCCGCTTCAGCGCCTCGCTCCGGATCGACGGTGTCGAGACGCTGACGACCACCTTGCAGATCGCCGTCGGCAACGGCCGCTTCTACGGTGGCGGCAACGTCATCGACCCGGACGCAGAAATCGACGACGGCACCCTGCACGTCTATAGCCTCGAGCCTCGCGCGCCCTGGCGCCTGCTGTTCATGGCGCGCGCCTTCCGGACCGGCGAGCATCGTCAGTTGCGGGAGGTCCGCTCGATCGATTGCCACACCTTGCGGGTCACGACCAAGCGGCCGCACGGCATCACCGCCGATGGCGAGATGGTGGCCAAGACGCCTGCGGAGTTTGCGCTGCTTCGAAACGCCGTCAGAGTTTACGTTCCATGATCCTCTTGCTGCCGCTCGCCGCCCTGTTCGCCGTTCTGCTGTGGCAGGTCCAATCCGGCGGTCTGCTGGTCGCTCTCGACGGCACCGTCAATGCCGGACTGAAAGCGATACGCAACCGAACGAGTCTCGCGGCCGGCGCGTGGATCAGCCAGATCGGCACGGGGGCGGCCGGCATGATCGTCTGCCTGGTCGCCAGCGGTGCCCTGTGGTCAGGCGGCCGGTTGCGGTGGGTAGTGCCGATCTGGGTGGCCTTCATCGGCGCCCAGACGACGACGTGGTCCCTCAAATTCCTCACCGACCGGCAGCGACCCAACTTCCTCGACGGCATCACCGCGGCGTCGCCGTCCTTTCCGAGCGCGCACGCGACGGTGTCCATGGCGGTCTACGGGATCGTCGCCCTCGCGATCGCCGACGGCGCGGTGCAGGGGAGGGGGGTCGTCTTCACGCTCGCGGCCGCCTTGATCGTGCTGATCAGTTTCAGTCGCCTGCTGCTCAGCCTCCACTATCTGACGGACGTGCTGGCGGGTGCCACGGTTGGCCTGTTCTGGATCATTGTAGCGTGGCAGATCGCGCGGGCTTGGCCCTGATCAGCTGAGGGTGGCTTCCGCCTCGCAGGAGGCGGCGGAGGCGGAGAGCCGCTCGGTCAGACCATGCAGGATCTCCCGGAGCCCGGCCAGCTCGTCCTCCTGCATGGTCGTCGCGCACGAGACCCGGCGTTGCGCCTCCGAGCCGGCCGCTTCCAGCTGCATGCCGCTTTCGGTCAGCATGACGTGCACCACGCGCCGGTCGATCTCGTCTCGGCGGCGCACCACCAGGTTGGCCGCCTCGAGCCGCTCGACGATCGGGGTGACACCGCCCGGCGGCAGCGCCAAGCGGGTCGCGATCTCACCCATGGTGCGGTCGCCATCTTGCCAGAGCACGAGCAGAACGAGGTATTGCGGGTAGGTCAGCCCGATGTCGCGCAACCAGGGCCGGTAGGTCCGGATGACCGCGTTGGTCGCCGAATACAGCGCAAAACAAAGCTGCTCTTCGAGGTTCATCCGCATTTTTCCATTCACCTGGTAGGTCGTAACGGCCAGCCCTCCCTGCCGTCAATGTATCCTTGAACAATCGTCGCGCCAGACCAGTTGAATTGGTTCTGCGCGGACGGGTAGCATGACCGCATGCAAATCCGCTCCTCGACTTGCCCGCATGATTGCCCGAGTTGCTGTGCTCTCGAGGTGGAGGTCCATGACGGCGGCCGGATCGGGACCGTCCGCGGCGCCCGCGATCAGAGCTACACGGCGGGCGTGATCTGCGCCAAGGTCGCCCGCTACGCCGAACGGGTCCACCACCCGGACCGCCTCACTCACCCGCTGATCCGGACCGGCGCGAAGGGGGAAGGGGCGTTCCGCCGGGCGAGTTGGGACGAAGCGCTCGACCGCGTCGCCGCGGCGTTCACCGAGGCGGCCGAGCGGCACGGCGCCGAGAGCGTCTGGCCTTATTACTACGCCGGGACCATGGGCCTCGTGCAGCGCGACGGCATCAACCGGCTGCGGCACGTGATGGGGTACTCGCGCCAGCACAACACCATCTGCTCCAGCATCACCGAAGCGGGCTGGGCGGCCGGTGTCGGTCGCTTCGGCGGGCCGGACCCGCGCGAGATGGCGGATGCCGATCTGATCATCATGTGGGGCGGCAATCCGGTCTCGACCCAGGTCAACGTGATGACGCACGTCACGCGCGCGCGGAAGGAGCGGGGGGCGCTCCTCGCCGTGGTGGACCCCTACCAGACCCCCACCGCGCTGGCCGCCGATATCCATATCGCGCCGCGGCCCGGCACCGATGCCGCGCTCGCCTGCGCCATGATGCACGTGGCCTTGCGCGACGGCTTCGCCGACCGGGCTTACCTGGCCGAATACACGGACGCCTCGCCGGCCCTTGAAGCGCACCTGCAGGAGCGCGGGCCCGGTTGGGCGTCGGCGATCACCGGCTTGCCGGAAGCCGAGATCGAGGCCTTCGCCCGGCGCTATTGCGAGACCGAGCGCGCCTTCATCCGCATCGGCTACGGCTTCACCCGCAGCCGCAACGGCGCGGTCGCCATGCATGCCGTGACGTGCCTGCCGTCGATCACCGGCAAATGGCGGCATCGCGGGGGCGGTGCGTTCTGGACCAACCGCGCCAACGGCATCTATCACTGGGACAAGACGCTGATCGAAGGTCTCGACCGCGTCGATCCCGCCACCCGCAAAATCGACATGAGCCGTATCGGCGTCGCGCTGACCGGGCATCTGAGCGGGGACCGGTCCGAGCTGGCGGACGGCCCGCCGATCCATGCCATGCTGGTGCAGAACACCAACCCGGCGGTGGTCGCGCCCGACACGCGCCGCGTCCAGCAGGGTTTGCGGCGGGAGGACCTGTTCGTCTGCGTGCATGAGCAGTTCATGACCGAGACGGCGCGGCTGGCCGACGTCGTGCTGCCGGCGACCATGTTCCTCGAGCACGACGATCTCTATGCCGGCGGCGGCCACACCTTCCTCAGCATCGGCGCCAAGCTGATCGAGCCGCCCGGCGAATGCCGCTCCAATCACGAGGTGCTGCAGGGGTTGGCCTCGAGGTTGGGAGCCGATCACCCCGGCTTCGGGATGACGGCGATGGAGTTGATCGACAACACCCTGCGCACGTCCGGCTGGCCCGGCGCGGACGAGTTGCTGTCCCGCCGCTGGATCGACGCCACCGACCGCTTCGAGCGCAGCCATTTCCTCGACGGGTTCGGTTTTCCCGACCGCCGCTTCCGCTTCAGCCCGGATTGGGCGGCGCTCGGCAAGCATAGTGCCGGCATGCCGTCCCTGCCGGACCAATGGGACACGATCGATCAGCCGACTGCCGACCGCCCGTTCCGCCTCATTGCCGCTCCAGCCCGCAACTTCCTGAACTCGACGTTCACGGAAACGCCGACCAGCCGCAAGCGGGAAGGCCGCCCGACCGCGCTGCTGCATGCGGACGACGCGGTTAGGCTCGGCGTGGTCGAGGGAGGCTTGCTGCGGCTCGGCAACGCGCAGGGCGAGATCACCCTGCACGCCCGCCTCGCCAGCCCGCAGAGCCGCATGCAGCCCGGCACCGTCATCGTCGAGAGCATCTGGCCCAACGAGGACTACCCTGGCCAACTCGGCATCAACGTGCTCACCAGCGACGCGCCGGCCGGCCCCAACGGAGGCGCGGTGTTTCACGACACGGCCATCTGGATGCAAGCGGTCGCGAGCGGCGGCATCGCGGAACCTGCGCTGCTCGCGGCCGAATAGGCCAGCCGATGCCCCGTCTTGCACAGCGCGCCTGAACGGGCCTATGGCTTCCGCGGTGCAGCATTCCACCGCTAGAGCCTCGGGCCACGGATCTAAATCGTGAACACAGCCGTCTTGTCGTCCGCGGCTGCTAAACCCGTTCGGTTCGCCTCGCTACTGAGCGTTCTCGGGGTCGTCTACGGTGACATCGGCACCAGTCCGCTTTACGCGCTGAAGGCCAGCCTGGCCGAGTTCACCGCGACGGGGACCCACGCACTCGAGATCATGGGCGTTTTGTCGCTCATGTTCTACGCGCTCGTTCTGACTGTGACGGTGAAATACGTGCTCCTCATCCTGCGCGCCGATAACAATGGCGAGGGCGGGATTCTGGCGCTCATGGCTTTGGCGCAGCGCGGCACCAAGGGCGCACGGACGCGCCATATCCTTGGCCTCGTAGGCATCGCAGGCGCCTGCCTGTTCTTCGGCGACGGCATCATCACGCCGGCGATTTCTGTCCTCTCCGCGGTGGAGGGGCTACAAATCGTCTATCCGCAATTCCACTACGTGATCGTGCCGATCGCGGTCATCGTCATCGTCATCCTGTTTGCCGCCCAATATCGCGGCACGGGACAGATTGGGCGCGTGTTCGGCCCGGTGATGTGCGTCTGGTTCCTCGTTCTCGGCGCGCTCGGTGCCCACCAAATCGCGATCTATCCACAGGTGCTGAAGGCGCTCTCGCCCCACTACGCCTTTCAATTCATCGTCGCCCATCGCTGGCTGGCCTTCGTCGACCTCGGCGCAATCGTGCTTACCGTAACCGGCGCTGAAGCGCTTTACGCCGACATGGGCCATTTCGGCCGTCAACCGATCAAGCTCGCCTGGCTCTTCTTTGTGCTGCCCGCGTTGCTGCTCAACTATTTCGGCCAGGGCGCGCTCGTCCTGCGCGATCCCTCAGCGCTAGAAAACCCATTCTACCTGGTTGCGCCGGAAGCGATCCGGTTGCCGCTCATTCTCCTTGCCACCATGGCGACTGTCATAGCTTGCCAGGCCATGCTCTCGGGCGCCTTCTCGATCTCACGCCAGTGCATGCAGATGTCGTTCATGCCTCGCCTGACCGTCCGGCACACCAGCCTGACCGAGGAGGGCCAAATCTATCTGCCGCAAATCAACGCCGCGCTTATGGCGGGCTGCTTGATCCTGGTGTTCGCGTTCCGCAGCAGCGATGCACTGGCCGCCGCCTATGGCATCGCTGTCACCGGCACCTTTATCTGCACCAGCACCCTCGCCATCGTGGTGTTCCGTCGCCGCTTCCACTGGTCCCGCGCTCTCGCGGGGACAGTCTTTGGCGGCCTGATGTTGATCGACCTGGTGTTTTTCGCCTCTAATCTGCTGAAGGTCCCGGAAGGCGGCTGGGT
>JAVVHH010000089.1:0-15449 GCA_032249615.1 Acetobacteraceae bacterium | reverse complement strand
GCCGTCGCGACCCGCTTCGAAAAGCACGACGCCAACTATCTCGCCCTGGTCAAACCCGCCGCCCCACGGATCTGGATGCGGTTCATGAGTCGATGACCTGGCGCGGCGACTTCAGCGGATCGGCTCGAGCACGCTGACGTAGTTCGCGACGGCGGCGCCGCCCATGTTGAACACGCCGCCTAGCTGGGCCTGCTTGATTTGCATGTCGCCCGCTTGGCCCGTGAGTTGCATGGCGGCGATGGCGTGCATCGATACGCCGGTCGCGCCGACCGGGTGGCCCTTAGCCTTCAAGCCGCCGCTGCGGTTGATGGGAAGGCGCCCCGCCGGACCGGCGACGCCGTCTAGGATCGCGCGGGCGCCCTGGCCATGTGGGGCGAGCCCCATGGCTTCATAGGCCAGCAACTCGGCGATGGTGAAGCAATCGTGCACCTCGGCGAAGGAGAGGTCGGCCAACGCGATTCCGGCCTGCGCGAGCGCTTGCGACCAGGCCTCGGCCGCGCCCTCGAACCGGGTCACGTCACGCCGCGAGAGCGGCAGGTAGTCGTTGACGTGAACGGCAGCGCGGAAGCGAACCGCCTTGTTCATCGTCCGGGCCGTCTCCGTATCGGTGATCACGAGAGCCGCCGCCCCGTCGGAGACGAGCGAGCAATCGGTCCGCTTCAGCGGCGGCGCGACGTAGGGGTTCTTCTCGCTGACGGCGCGGCAGAACTCGAAACCGAGATCGCGCCGCATCTGCGCATAGGGGTTGTCGACGCCGTTCTTGTGGTTCTTGGCGGCGATCAATGCGAGCGCATCGGATTGGTCGCCGTATTGCTGGAAGTAGCGCTCGGCGATGCGGCCGAACACGCCGGCGAACCCGGCCGGAATGTCGCCTTCCTCCTTGCGGTAGCTGGCGCCGAGCAGCGCGTCGCCCACCTGCGGACCTGGCGTCGCCGTCATCTTCTCGACGCCCAGAACCAGGGCGAAACGTCCACGCCCGGCGGCCAGGAAGTCGCGCGCGCCATGGATCGCCGCGGAGCCCGAAGCGCAGGCGTTTTCGTAGCGCGTCGCCGGCTTGAACCGCAGCGCGTCGATCTGCTGCAACGGCAGCGAGCTGGGGAAGTCCTGCTTGGAGAAACCGTTGTTGAACATGCCTAGAAAGACCCCGTCGATCTCCTCGGCTCCGATCCCGGCATCCTCGATGGCCGCCCCGGCCACTCTGGCCACGAGACCCTCGACGTCCTCCTCGAGCTTGCCGAACGGGGTGTGCGCCCAGCCGACGATAGCCGCTTCAGTCATGCCCATTCTCCCAGTCGTCAGATCCGTTGGTGCAGCACGCATACCAGCGTGAATAAGCGGCGTGCCGTTTCATGGTCGATCTCGGCCTTGTTTTCCAGCCGCGCGCGCAACAGGTTCGCCCCCTCGTCGTGCAACCCGCGGCGGCCCATGTCGATCGCCTGAATCCGCTCGGCCCGGCCTTCCTCGACCGCGAGCATGTGGCTGTCGACCAGGAGCTGATAGTCCTTGATGAGGCTGCGGAACGGGCCGAGCGCGAGGACGATGGCCGTCAGCGGCGCCTCCGAGGCGTCGCGCACGTCGAACACGAGCCGCCCTTCCTGGACGGAGAGATGCAGCGTGTAGGGGCCGGGCAGGGCGGTGCGCTCGGACGTGGCACACAGGCCGAAGTGGTTGTCGTGCTCGAGATCGGCGACCGCTTGGGCGCGGTCGGCCTCGAGAATAGGGGATAACCGGGTCAGAGACTCGCCCGCGAGCACGACCCGGGCCAGCCGGGAGGGCTCGCTCACTCGTCGTCCGAACGGACCATGCCGAGCGTCAGCATCCATCCCAGCGTAGCACCCTTCGCGGGGCGCAGCAGCGCAGCAGCCAAGCCGCAACTCACGGGAATCCAGACCGCTGCCTGAAGCCAGAGCTCCGGATGCAGAGCCGTTTCGATCCAGAACATGAGCGGCACGACGATGTGGCCGACGAGGAAGATGACGATATACGGCGGCGCGTCGTCGGCGCGGTAGCGACCGAGCGGAGCGGTGCAGACGACACAGAATGGCACCACCTTGAGCCAACCCTTGAAGGCGTGCGTTTGGCCACAAGCCGGGCACAAGCCCTTCACGCCCCGCAGCACGGCCGTCTTGCGCTGCGGTATGGGCCACGCGGGAACGGCCGGGTTGCGGTCGGGCTGCCAACGAACGGGCGGTGTTGTATCGGGCACGTCAGGCCTTCCTTAACCGGGTTATCGACGCCGCAAAGTTTCCGAGTGCGCCACCCGATAGGTGAGAGCGGGTGCGCCGGCGGTCAATTCAATTTCGACGTTATTGCCGATCCCGCTCGTCATGGCGCCGGTCTGGTCTGCCCCTTCATCGGGCGGAAGCCTTCCAGCGGCACATTGGAGCCAGGGCCGCTCGTCGGGACCTTGCGGACGACCTCCGGGGTGGGCGTCGGCGCGGTCGCGGCGGGCGTGGCATCGGCGGGCGACGTGGACGTTGCCGGTGCGGGCGGCGGCATGTCCTGGACCGGGATCGGGCCCGCACTGTCCGCCGGCGGCTCGGTCGCGGCCGCTGGGGGCGGCTCCGCTGGAAGCGGTTGCCGCGTGACCGGGGCCTCTTGCAGCGGGATCGGGCCGGCGACGGGTGGCCGATAGTCGGGGCCCGACCGATAGCCTCCCAGCAGCGGGTAGGGCTGCAACCCGTTTGGCCCGGGCATGTAGTAGCCAGGCTGCACGCAACCGGAAGCGAGCGACGCCGCGGCCAGTGTCAAAGCCATCCGTATTCTTGCCGTGTGCGCCCGCATCCCCGTCCGCCTTGCCGATCCAGAGTGCCAACCTTATGAGCGCGGGCACGACGCGCCAACCCCGGGAGAGAAGCATGCAGTTGCACGACGTCACCGTTCATCCATCGAAGTCCAAACTGGCGCGCGAGGACCAGCTTGCGTGGAAGATCGCGGCCGTGGCGTCCGACCCGGTGGAGGTGCCGGCCGAGACGGCGGAGATGATCGTCAACCGCGTCATCGACAACGCTGCCGTCGCTATCGCCAGCGTCAACCGCCATCCCTGCATGTCGGCGCGGGACATGGCGCTCGCGCACCCGGCCGGGCCCGGGCGGGAGGGCGCGGCGGTGTTCGGCATGCAGCCTTCCGTGCGGGTGAGCCCGGAATGGGCCGCCTGGGCCAACGGCACCGCCGTGCGCGAGCTCGACATGCACGACACCTTCCTGGCCGCCGATTACAGCCATCCCGGCGACAACATCCCTCCGATGCTCGCGGTCGCGCAGAGCCTCGGCAAGTCCGGCCACGAGCTGCTGCGCGGCCTCGCGACAGGCTACGAGATCCACATCGACCTCGTCCGCGCGATTTGCCTGCACGAACATAAGATCGACCACATTGCGCATCTTTGCCCGGCCCAGGCCGCGGGCATCGGCACCATGCTCGGTCTCGACACGGCGACGATCTTCCAGGCGGTCCAGCAAGCGGTTCACGTCAGCTTCACCACCCGCCAGAGCCGCAAGGGCGAGATCAGCTCGTGGAAGGCCTACGCTCCGGCCCATTCGGGCAAGCTTGCCATCGAGGCGGTCGACCGCGTGATGCGAGGCGAGGGCGCGCCGAGCCCGATCTACGAGGGCGAGGACAGCGTGATCGCCTGGCTGCTGGACGGGCCGAAGGCGCACTACCAGGTGCCGCTGCCCGGTCGCGGTGAGCCGAAGCGGGCGATCATGGACAGCTACACCAAGGAGCACTCGGCCGAATACCAGAGCCAGGCGCTGATCGACCTCGCGTTCAAGATGGGCAAGCAGGTCGAGAACTGGGACGACGTGGAAAGCGTCGTCATAGAGACCAGCCACCACACCCACTACGTGATCGGCACAGGCGCCAATGATCCGCAGAAGATGGACCCGAAGGCGAGCCGCGAGACGCTCGACCACTCCATCATGTATATCGTGGCCGTGGCGCTGCAGGACGGCGAGTGGCACCACGTCCGCTCCTACGCCCCGGAGCGGGCCGGGCGGGAGGATACGGTCCGGCTCTGGCACAAAATCAGCACGGTCGAGAAGCCGCAATGGACCGAGCGCTATCATGCCAAGACGCATGAGGCGCTGGCCTTCGGCGGGCGCATCATCATTCGCATGAAGCACGGGCGCGAGATCGCCGACGAGATGGCGGTCGCCAACGCGCATCCCATGGGGGCGACGCCGTGGAAGCGGGCTGACTACGTGAAGAAGTTCCGCACGATGACGGAAGGGCTGATCACCGACGCGGAGAGCCGGCGCTTTCTGGACGCTTGCGAGCGGTTGCCGTCGCTGCAAGCCGGAGAGCTGTTCGCGCTGAACGTCTCGATGAAGGACGGCACGGTCAAGCAGGGACAGCCCGGCTTGTTCTGACGCTCCGCGACTGACAACGCGAGCGGGGCAGCCTATGTTGGCAGGGACAGGAGAGACCCATGCTGAACCAGACCGCCCCGCTTCCGTTGCGCGACCCCAGCCTGTTCCGGCAGGCCTGTGCCGTCGGGGGCAAATGGATCGAGGCCGATAGCGGGGAAACGCTGGAGGTTCGCAACCCGGCGTCCGGCGAACTGGTCGGCACCGTTCCCGCCCTGGGCGCCGCCGAGACGCGCCGCGCGGTCGAGGCCGCGCAGGCCGCGTTGCCCGCGTGGCGGACCTTGCTCGCCAAGGAGCGCGCGGCGATCCTGCGCCGCCTGTTCGAGCTGATGCTCGCCAATACCGACGATCTCGCGATCATCATGACGGCCGAGCAAGGCAAGCCGCTCACCGAAAGCCGCGGCGAGATCGCCTATGCCGCGAGCTTCATCGAGTGGTTCGCCGAAGAAGGGAAGCGGGTTTACGGCGACACCATTCCGCAGCCGCAGCACGGGCGCCGCATCATTGTTCAAAAAGAGCCGATCGGCGTCTTCGCGGCCATTACGCCCTGGAATTTTCCGGCGGCGATGATCACCCGCAAGGCTGGCCCCGGCTGGGCGGCCGGCTGCACCGGGGTCATCCGCCCGGCGAGCCAGACCCCGTTCTCCGCGCTGGCACTGGCCGTTCTGGCGGAGCGGGCGGGCATGCCGGCGGGCGTTTGCAACGTCATCACCGGGCCGTCCGGCCCGACCGGCGGGGAACTCACGAGCAACCCGATCGTTCGCAAACTGACCTTCACCGGGTCGACCGAGGTGGGCGCGAAGCTGCTCGCCCAGATCGCGCCGACGGTCAAGAAGGCCAGCATGGAACTCGGCGGCAACGCGCCGTTCATCGTGTTCGACGACGCCGATCTCGACGCGGCCGTGTTGGGCGCGATGGCGAGCAAATACCGCAACGCCGGGCAAACCTGCGTATGCGCCAACCGGTTGCTCGTGCAAGCGGGCGTCTATGACGCGTTCGCCGCCAAGCTGAAGGAGGCGGTGGCCAAGCTGAAAGTCGGCAACGGGATGGACGAAGGCGTGACGCAGGGGCCCCTGATCAACGCCGACGCGGTCATCAAGGTCGAGCAGCACATCGCGGACGCCAAGCAGCGCGGCGCCTCCGTGCTCTTCGGCGGGGAGCGGCATGCGCTCGGCGGTAACTTCTTCCAGCCGACCATCCTGACCGAGGTTCCGCGGGAGGCCGAGATCTTCCGCGAGGAGACCTTCGGTCCGGTCGCGCCGCTGTTCCGCTTCGAGACCGAGGCGGAAGCGATCGCGATGGCGAACGATACGGAGTTCGGTCTGGCGGCATACTTCTACAGCCGCGACATCGGCCGCATCTTCCGCGTCGCCGAGGCGCTGGAATACGGCATCATCGGCATCAACGAGGGCATCATCTCGACCGAGGTGGCGCCGTTCGGCGGCATGAAGAGCAGCGGTCTGGGCCGCGAGGGCAGCAAATACGGCATCGAGGATTATCTCGAGGTCAAATACCTGGCCCTTGGGGGCATCGGCGCGTGAGCAACCTCGATTACGACCTGTTCGTCATCGGCGGCGGCTCCGGGGGCGTGCGCTGCGCCCGGATCGCCGCAGGGCACGGCGCCCGGGTCGCGATCGCGGAGGACACATACTGGGGCGGCACCTGCGTCAACGTCGGCTGCGTGCCCAAGAAGATTTTGGTGCAGGCCTCCGAATACGGGCTGTTCGCGGAGGATTCCAAGGGTTTCGGTTGGTCCGGTCCGGCGCCGGTGCCGGGCTGGTCCGACCTGATCGCGCACAAAGACGAGGAGATCGGCCGGCTCAACGGCGTCTATCGCCGCATGCTGGGCGAGGCGGGGGTCACCCTGTTCGACGCACATGCCAAGTTCGTCGATCCGCACACGCTCGAGGTCGGCGACCGGCGCGTCACGGCCGAGCGGATCGTGATTGCCACCGGCGGCTCCTCGGTCGTCCAACCGCCGATCGAGGGGATGGAACTCGGCATCCAGTCCGACGACGCGTTCTACCTCCCTGAGCTGCCCCGGCGCATGTTGATCGTGGGCGGCGGCTATATCGGAGTCGAGTTCGCGGGGATCTTTGCGAATTTCGGTGTCGAGACGCATGTCGCCTTCCGCCAGCACCTGCCGCTCCGCGGCTTCGATCACGAATTGCGGGAGCTGCTCGCCAAGGGGATGGAGGAGGCCGGCGTGCACCTGCATCCCAGCCAGACCATCCACAAGGTCGAGGCGATCGAGGGCGGGCGCCGGGTTACGCTGTCGAGCGGCAAGCAGGTCGAGGTGGACCTCGTGTTCTTTGCCGTGGGCCGGAAGCCGCGCACGCAGGGGCTCGGGCTGGAGGCGGCCGGGGTGAAGCTCGGCGAGAACGGCGGCATCATGGTCGACGGCGTGTTTGCGACCAGCCAGCCGCACATCTACGCCCTCGGCGACGTGTTGAACCGGCTGAACCTGACGCCGGTGGCGCTCGCCGAGGGGCACCATCTGGCCGACCATCTGTTCAGCCGCGATACGCCCCGCACCTGGTCGTTCAACCCGGTGCCGACCGCCGTGTTCAGCAATCCTGGCCTGGCGACCGTCGGACCCACGGAGGAGGAAGCCGCCTCCCGCGGCCCGGTGGACATCTACACGACCAGCTTCACGCCGATGCGCCGGATCATGGCGCGGCGTCCCCGCAAGACGTTCATGAAGATGATCGTCGACCAGCCGTCGCAGCGCGTGCTCGCCATGCATATGCTGGGTGACGACGTCGCCGAGATGATGCAGGGCGTGGCCGTCGCCATCACCGCCGGCGCGACCAAGCGGGATTTCGACCGCACGATCGGCATCCACCCGACCGGCGGCGAAGAGTTCGTCACCATGCGCACCCGCACGCGCGTGGCCGGGGAGCGCGTCGCCGCCGAATAGTATTGCTGCACCTGCACAGCCGCCAGTTGAAACGGCGGCTCGATGTGGCGCACGATCCCCGTTTCGGAATGGGAGGGACGCCGCCATGGTCATCGCCGGAATCCTGAAGAACAAGGGGGGCGTCATTCTGAGCGTCCTGCCGCAGACGTCGGTGGCCGACGCCGTGCAGACGCTGGCGATCAACCGGATCGGCGCCGTGCTGGTCGTGGCGGAAGCGGGCGAGTTGCTGGGCATCCTCAGTGAGCGCGACATCGTCCGCAGCCTCGCGGAGAACGGCGCCGGCACACTGGACCGTCCGGCGTCCGATCTGATGACCAGCAACGTGATCACGGCCACGCCGCAGACCACCGTCGCGGAGGCGATGGAGATGATGACCGACGGCCGGTTCCGCCATGTCCCCGTCATCGACGGCGGGAAACTGGTCGGCCTCGTCAGCATCGGCGACGTCGTGAAAGCCAAGATCGCCGAGGCGGAGCACGAGGTCGACAGCCTGCGCTCCTACGTGGCCGGCGCAGCCTAGAGCGACGTCCGACCGGCTCTATCCGGAGGCGCCGCCGCTCAGCGCGTAGATCAGCAGGAACAACGCGCCGCCCGCGAGGAAGCCGACGAGCGTTCCGTTGACGCGGACGAACTGCAAGTCGCGTCCGACGCGCAACTCGAGCTTGTCGGTGACCGTGGCGGCATCCCAGCTCGCCACCACGTCGCCGATGAACGTGGCCAGTTGCGCCTGGGCGCTCGGCAGCACTGTGGCGATGATGGCTTCCGCGGCGGACTGCACCCGCGCGCGTCCCGCCGGGTCGTCGCGGACGAAGGTTCCCAGATTGTCGAGCGCGCCCTCGATGACCGCCAGCGTGTGCCCGCCCGGGCGGGCCGTGTCCGCCTCCAGCGCCAGGCGCATGCGCGACCAGACATCCCAAAGCCACACCTGCACCGTGTCGTGCGCGACGACCCGGCGGATCGCCCGGCCGATCTCGGCCGCACGGGCGGGATCGTTCTCGATGAGGTCGATCTCACGCTTGACCCACTCGTCGAATGCCGCCCGGATGCCGCTGCCCTCGGGTCCCTGGCGGTTCAGCTCCTCGCGCAACACGCCCATCACGCGCTCGGCGACCTGCGCGCCAAGCATCCAGCCGATCAGCCGCCCGCCCTGGGCCCGCACCTTGTCCTGGATAAACCCGTGCAAGCTCTCGTGCTTGCTTTCCAGCAGCTTGCGAAACTCCTCCAGCAGGAACCCGAGCACTTCCTGATGCCGCCCGCCGGCCACCAGTGAACGGAGCGCGCGCGCCACGACGCGGCCGGCCCCGGCGCCGCCGACGAGCCTGGGCACGAGCCGCGCCATGGTCCGCCGCGCGCGCCCGTCTTCGACGCTGGCCAGAATGCGCGGCAGCATCTCGGCGATGGCCCGCGCGGCCGGCGCGGTCGCCTCGCGGTCGTGCAGGAAGGCGGCGAGTATCGCGGCGACGTCGAGTTGCCGCAGCACGCGGGAGACTTCGGCCGGAGTGATCACGTGACCCGCGACGAAGCGTCCGAGCGAGCGGCCGAGCCGGGCTTTCTGGTGCGGGATGATGGCGGTATGCGGGATCGGTATGCCGAGCGGGTGGCGGAACAGCGCCGTCACGGCGAACCAGTCCGCCAAGCCCCCGACCAGCCCGGCCTTGGCGCTCGACTGCAGCAGCGACGTGCTGAAGCTGGGAGGCAAGGCATAGGAGAGGCCGACGAGCCCGCCCATGCCCGCCAGGATGCCGGTTGCCAGGCCGCGATAGCGCGCGAGGCCGCGGCGGAGGTCGGCGTCGGGATCCGGTTGCATCGCTGGCGTTTAGCAACCGGCTGCGCCCGACGGAACCCTGGCAGCCCATCCCGACATGGTATAGCGTTGCGTTATGACCGATCCGCTCTCTCCTGCCGCGGGCGTGGCACCCCGTTTGGCGGTGGCCGCTCTGTTGAGCGTCGCCGTGTGGATGGGCGTTTTCTGGGCCGTTTCGGCGTGACGGGAGCCATCGTTCTAAGCGACGTGACACTGACCCATGACCGGCATCCGGCGGTGCATCACGTTTCCGGGCAGTTCGCTCCGGGAACCCTGACCGCGATCGTCGGGCCGAATGGGGCGGGCAAGACCACGCTGCTGCGGGCGATCGCCGGGCTGCATCCGGTGGCATCGGGCCGGATCGAGGGCGTTGGTCCCGGCCGGGTTACGCTCCTGCCGCAAAGCTCGCAGCTCGACCGTAGCTTCCCGATCGGCTGCCTCGATGCGGTGATGCTGGGCCTGTGGCAGCGATGCGGCGCATTTCGAGCGGTCAGCGCGGCCGATTGGGCGCGCGCCGGAGCGGCGCTCGACGCGGTTGGGCTGCACGGTTTCGCCCAGCGCCCACTCGACACGCTGTCGGGTGGCCAGTTCCAGCGCCTGCTGTTCGCCCGCCTGATGGTGCAGGACGCGCCGGTGCTGCTGCTCGACGAACCTTTCAATGCGGTCGATGCGCGGACGGAAGCCGATCTGGTCGCGCTGATGCTCGGCTGGCAGAAGGCGGGCCGGACGGTGATCGTGGTGTCGCACGATCTCGACCTGGTCCGCGAGCGCGTCCCAGAAACCCTGCTCCTCGCCCGCCATGTCCTCGGCTGGGGGCGGACGTCCGAGGTGTTGCAGCAAGGCGCCATGCGGCATGCGCGGCTCGAGGCCGAGGCGTGGGCGGACAATGCGGCGCCCTGCCGCGTGGCAGCCTGAACGCGACATTGTTTTACCACCTGCTCGTCGAGCCGTTCACGTTCGGCTTCATGCGCCGCGCGCTGGCCGGGTGCCTGGCGCTGTCGGTGGCCGGGCCGCCACTCGGGGTGTTCCTCGTGCTGCGGCGGATGAGCCTGATGAGCGACGTGTTGCAGCACGGGATCCTGCCGGGGCTGGCGGTCGGGGCTGCGGTCGCGGGGCTGTCGCTGCCGGCGATGGGGTTGGGCGGCTTCGTCGCCGGGCTGCTGGTGGCTCTCCTGGCGGGGGCGCTCGCGCGGGCGACGGGCGGGCGGGAGGACGCGCAGCTGGCAGCCACCTACCTCGTCGCACTCGCGCTCGGCGTCGCGATCATCTCGCGCACGCGGACGGTCGATCTGACGCATCTTCTGTTCGGCAGCGTGCTCGCCGTGGACGACCAGGCGCTCTACCTGATGGCGGGCGTGGCGACGGCGGCCCTGTTCGGGTTGGCGCTGATCTGGCGACCGCTCATCCTCGAGAGTTTCGACCCCGAAGCGCTGCGCGTCGCGGGCGGTCGCGGAGCGGGCTGGCACCTTGCTTTCCTCGCCCTCGTGGTGCTCTGCGTCGTAGGGGGCTTCGCGGCGCTGGGCACGCTAATGTCGGTCGGCCTGGTCATGCTGCCGGCGATCGCGGCGCGGCATTGGTCGCAGCGTCTCGCCGGCCAGGTCCGGGCCTCGGTGCTGCTCGCGGTGCTTTCCTCTGTCGCCGGCCTCGTCCTCTCTTATGATTTCGACGTGCCGACCGGCCCGGCCATCGTACTGACGGCAGGTGCTGTTTGGCTGCTGAGTCTGGCGGGCGGACCCTATGCCAGTCTCGCGCGGCGGTGGCTTCGCAGGCCGCATCTGGCGGGGTAAGGTCCCAGGGAGGAAGCGATGATCGAACGGCTCGACGAAGAAGCACGCGTATCCGGCGCGGTGGTTCATGCTGGCACCGTCTATCTGGCGGGTCAGGTCGCCGACGATCCACGTGCCGATGCGGAGGCGCAGACGGCAGACATTCTCCGGCAGATCGATCAGCTGCTGGCCAAGGCCGGCACCGACAAGACGCACCTGCTCTCCATCCAGATCTTCCTTGCCGATCTGGCCGACTTCGCGGCCATGAACCGCGCTTGGGATGCCTGGCTCGACCCGGCGCACAAACCCGCCCGCGCGACCGTCCAAGCCAAACTCGCCGACCCGGCCTGGCGCGTGGAGATCACCGGCATCGCAGCGCTCCCGGCCGTGTTCCCGCCGGCGCGCGCGGCCACGGTCCAGATTTGACCGGAAGACGTCGCCCATGTTTCGAATCCAGGTGGCCGCCGCGCTCGTGGTGGCGTTCATGACGATCGCGGCCGCGCCGAGTTCCGCACAGCGCTGGGTCACGAGTTGGTCCGGTTCGGCGCAGGGCCCGTACCCGTCGGGCAACGAGTCCGCGCAGCCCGGTCTGCAATTTGCCTTTCCCGATGGCCATATCCACGATCAGACGTTCCGCTTGATCGTCCGCCCGTCCACCTGGGGACGACGCGCCCGGCTTCGCTTCAGCAACGCGTTCGGCACGGAACCGCTGACCGTCGACGAGGCTTTCGTGGGCTTGCAGATGAGCGGCGCCGCCGTCGCACCCGGCAGCAACCGGCCGCTCACCTTCAAGAGCAAGAAAGCTGTCGTCATTCCCGCCGGGGCGGATGCGTGGTCCGACCCGATGACTTTGCCTTTCGTTGGCGCCGCCGGGTCGCCGGAGCTGCTGGGCCGCAAGCTCGCCGTCAGCTTCCACGTGGCCGGGGACGTCCGCCACGCGACGTGGCACGCCAAGGCGATGCAGACGAGCTACGTCATGGCCGCTGGCGCCGGCGCGCTGGGGGAGTTGGAGGACGAGAGCCCATTCCCGAACAGCACGACGAGCTGGTACTTCCTCGACGCGATCGACATGCAAGCCGGGCCGGAGCTGAGCGCGGTGGTCTGCTTGGGCGACAGCATCACCGACGGCTCCAACTCCACCCTGAACGGCGATGACCGGTGGCCCGACGTTCTCGCGCGCCGTTTGCTCGCGGCAGGCACGCCCATGGCGGTGGTCAACGCCGGTATCGGCGGCAACCAAGTCGTGGGCCCGGCCGAATACGCGCCGGAGACGCCCGTTCCCGGCGGCCCTTCCGCCCTCTCGCGTCTCGACCGAGACGTGCTGGCGCTGTCGGGTGTGAGCCATGTGATCTGGCTCGAGGGGATCAACGATTTCAGCGCCAACGGGAAAGCGAGTTTCGAGCAGGTGCGCGACGGGATGAAGCAGGGGGTCGCGCGCCTCCGCGCCAAGTTCAAGGGCGTGAAGGTTATCGGCGCAACGCTGACCTCCGCACTCGGCTCGACCGTCACCGGCCACGGCACCCCCGACCAGGATGCGCAGCGCCGGCAGCTGAACGAGTGGATCCGCCACAGCGGCGGCACATTCGACGCGGTCGCCGATTTCGACCGGGCGACCGTTGACCGCACCACGGGCAAGTTGCGTCCCGAGTTCGTGCCGAACAGCACGGTCGGCGGGCCCGGCGACGGGCTGCATCCCAACCGGGCCGGCTACGCCGCCATGGCCGACGCGGTCGATCTCGGGGCGCTGCACGCGCCGTTCGTCCCCAAGCCCAAGCCGAAGCCGCGCCCAGAGAATGACGAGAGCGCCGAATGAGCTACGACGAGTATGTCGGCCGATCGCAAACGGCAACGGATGAGGTCGCGCCCCGGCTGCTGGCCGGGCTTGCCGCGACGCTCGGGGTGGAGACCCCCACCACGCTGCCGCCGCTCTGGCACTGGATGCTGTTTCAGGAGTGGGTGCCGCCGGATCGGATCGGTCCGGACGGTCACCCCAAGCGCGGCGGTTTTCTGCCGCCCGTCCATGACCTGCCGCGCCGGATGTGGGCCGGCGGGCGGCTCCGCTGGCAGGGGAAGCTGAAAGCCGGCGATCCGGTCCGCCGCACCTCGACTATCGCGCGCGTGCAAGAGAAACAGGGCGGCGCCGGGCGGCTCGTCTTCGTCACCGTCCGGCATGTCATCGAGGGACCGTCCGGCCCGGCGATCGAAGAGGAGCAGGATCTGGTCTATCGCGGCACCGAGGGCGCCGCGGTCAAGCCTGCCCCGGCCGCGACCGATCGGCTCGGGCCCGGCGAGGGCATCAGCGCCACGGTCCGCCCCGATCCGGTCATGCTGTTCCGCTACTCTGCCCTTACCGGCAACGGGCACCGGATCCACTACGACCTCGACTACGTGCGCGACGTCGAGGGCTATCCGGGTCTGATCGTGCACGGGCCGCTGCAGGCGACGCTGTTGGCCGGGCTCGTGCAGGGTCGTCCCCTGCGGTCATTCGATTTCCGCGGCCTGCGCCCGGCCTTCCACGGCCGGCTCCTGACGTTGGAAGCCCGGCCCGGTCCGGAGGGCGCCGCGCTCCGCACGCTCGACGAGGAGGGCGCTGTCTGCATGCAGGCGAGCGTGGTCCTCGCATGAGGTTCCTGACCGAAACGGCGCCGGACCACACCCAAGCGCAACCAGTGGCGTCCGGCATCCGCCGGCTCGTGGCCGCCAACCCGGGCCCGATGACCTATCATGGCACCAACACCTACCTGCTGGGCTGGGAGGACGGCGTCGCCGTGATCGACCCCGGGCCGGACGATGCGGCGCATGGCGGCCACATCCTGGCGCAAGCTGGCGGGCCGATCCGCGCGATCCTGCTGACGCATGGCCATCACGACCATTGGGGCGGCCTTGCCGCGCTGAAACGGGCGACGGGCGCGCCGGTCTATGCCTGGCATCATCCCTTCGCCGCCGAGGTGCGGCCCGACGTGAAGTTCACGGACGGCGCCGAATTGGGTCCGTTGCGGGCCGTGCATACCCCGGGTCATGCCCCGGATCACCTGTGTTTCGTGCACGCGGACGGCGTCGTGTTCAGCGGCGATGTCGTCATGGGATGGTCCACGACCGTGGTCGGCGGGCAGGGCGGCGACATGGCCGACTATTTCGCCACGCTCGACCGGCTGCTCGGAATGCCGGCGTCGCTCTACCTGCCGGGCCACGGCCCGCCGATTACGGAACCACTGGTCTATGTCGAGTCGTTGCGTCACCACCGCCGGCAGCGGGAGGCGGCCATCGTGGCGGCGCTCGGAGCGGCACCCGTTTCGGTCGCCACGTTGACCCGGGCGATATACCCGTCGCTCGAAGCCTCGCTCCGTCCGGCCGCGGAGCGCAACGTGCTGGCGCATCTGGACAAGCTCGAGGCCGAGGGCCGGGCGATGCCGTCCGACGCGGGGTGGCGGATAGCCCATCAGGGATGAGCCGCGGGGTGTTGCTTTTTCGGCCCTCCCGCAGCACATAGGCGCAACGCTACACATCGCTCCCCGATCGACACCGGGGGGTCAGGATTGGCAGGGCGCGCGGGGCAGGGGTCTCGCTGCGCCCGCAATCGCATGGAGGTCCACGTGTCCGAGACCCACTCGCTCGCCAAGATCCGAAACATTGGGATCACGGCGCACATCGACGCCGGCAAGACCACTACGACCGAGCGGATCCTGTATTACACGGGCGTGTCGCATCGCATCGGGGAGGTGCATGACGGCAATACGACGACCGACTACATGGACCAGGAGCGTGAGCGCGGCATCACCATCACGTCTGCGGCCGTGACCTGCGAGTGGAAAGACCACCGCATCAACATCATCGACACGCCCGGCCACATCGACTTCAACATCGAAGTCAACCGCAGCTTGCGCGTGCTGGACGGCGCCGTGTTCATCATCGAGGGCGTCGCCGGTGTGCAGCCGCAGTCCGAGACGAACTGGCGCCTGGCCGACCGCTACAACGTCCCGCGGATCATCTTCATCAACAAGCTGGACCGCACCGGCGCCGACTTCTACCGCGCGTTCGACACGCTGAAGGAGAAGCTGGACATTATCGCGCTGCCGCTGCAGCTACCGATCGGCATCGAGGACCAGTTCGTCGGCGTGGTCGATCTCGTCGAGATGAAGGCCATCGTCTGGGAGGGCGGTGAGCTCGGCGCGAAATTCCACGACGAAGAGATCCCGGCCGACCTCGTCGAGAAGGCGAAGGAATATCGCCAGACCCTGCTCGACACGGCGCTGGCCGTCGATGACGAGGGGATGGAGGAGTATTTCGACAAGGGCGACGTCTCCGTCGAGACGCTGAAGCGCGCGATCAAGACCGGCGCGATCTCGGGCGCGTTCCGCCCGGTGCTGTGCGGCACCGCGTTCAAGAACAAGGGCGTGCAGCCGTTGCTCGACGCCGTGCTTGACTATCTGCCGAGCCCGGTCGACGTGGCCGGCATCAAGGTCGCGGCGGAAGAGGGCGAGGACGAGCACGCCGAGCGCCGGATCATCAAGGCCGATCCGAAGGCGCCGTTCGCCGGGCTGGCGTTCAAGATCATCAACGACAAATACGGCACGCTGACCTTCGTGCGCGTCTAT
>JAVVHH010000088.1:0-16216 GCA_032249615.1 Acetobacteraceae bacterium | reverse complement strand
CGGAAGATCGTGCCGTCGAGGATGTTGCGGATCGTGCCGTTCGGGCTGCGCCACATCTTCTTGAGCTTGAACTCGGTCACCCGCGCTTCGTCGGGCGTGATGGTCGCGCACTTCACGCCGACGCCGTATTGCCGGATCGCGTGGGCTGAATCGATGGTCACCTGGTCGTCCGTCTGATCGCGGTATTCGATGCCGAGATCGTAGTATTTGAGATCGATGTCGAGGTAGGGGAGGATCAGCTTGTCCTTGATGAAGCCCCAGATGATGCGCGTCATTTCGTCGCCGTCGAGCTCGACGACGGGGGTCTTCACCTTGATCTTTGCCATGTCTTCCTCGGTCGAAAATCTGCGCACCTAATGCACCCAAGCGATGCAGCGGGCAAGAATTCACCAGTGTGGGAAGGGTGACACGCCGATGATGTGACTGTGGCCGCCGATGAACAGAACGTAGGCGAGCACGCCCAGCCCGATCCGCCACCAGCCGATCTCGCCCGCGTCGAGCGTGTTGCGCCCTGCCGCGATCGCGCCGAACGGCAGGATGGAGGTCCGGCGCGCGAACGCATCCCACGTCGCCGGGCCGAGCGCCCGCCGCCGCTTCGCATCGATCGAGGGCGCCCCCGCCAGCGCCACGATCAGCAGGGAGCCGAAGAACAGCAGGGAAGCGACGTCGCCATTGGCGATCAGGTGCAGGATGGCCCAGAGCGCCACCCCGATCAGGAAGGGGTGCCGTGTCACGCGGACGATGCCCCGCGGTGGCTCGCTGGCCAGGCCCCCCTGCGCGACCGCGGTCGGGTTCGGCGTCGCCAGGCCGATCACCACCAGCATGAAGGCCGGCAGCATGAGCACGTCGGCGACCAGCTTCCACCAGTTCGGCTGCCCCCAGGTCTCCACGTAGCGGGCGCCGGCATAGGCCGAGACCAGCCAGACGATGCCGCCGAGCGAGGCGAGCGAGAACACGATCGAGTAGCCTCGCTCGCCCAGCGCGGCGACCAGCCGGCCGCGGGCCGACGTGCCGGCGACGCCGATGTGCACGGCAATGAAGAACAGGCCGGCAAGCAGGAGTGAGATCATTGATGGGTTCCCGGCAGCGCCAAGCAGCCGAGCGCCGCAGCAATCTCCGCCTCGCCGGGCAGCGCGTCCAGCGGAAACAGCCGGGTCACATGGCCCATCTTGCGCCCGGGCCGCGCTTCGGCCTTGCCATAGAGGTGCGGGATCAGCCCCGGCGTCGCCACGATCTGCGGCCAGAGCGCAACCTCGTCGGGCCCGACCAGGTTCTTCATCACCGCGTCCGCATGCCGCAGACCCGGCGGCAGCGGCAGCCCGGCGACGGCCCGGACGTGCAGATTGAACTGGCTCGCCGGGCAGGCTTCGATCGTCCAATGGCCCGAATTATGCGGCCGCGGCGCGATCTCGTTGACCAGCACGCGGCCCGTGCGGTCCACGAACATCTCGACTGCCAGCAGGCCGACGAGCTCCAGCGTCTCCGCCACGCGCCACGCGACCCGGCCCGCCTCCGCCTTGGTGGCGGGCCGCACCCGGGCGGGCGCGATGCTGACGTCAAGAATGCCGTCCCGGTGCTGGTTCTCGGCCGCATCGAAGATGGAGCCGCCGCCATCGGCGCCCCGCGCCGTCACGACGCTGATCTCGCAAGCATAATCGACGAACGCCTCGAGCACGAGCGGCTTGGGCTCGAGCGCCTCCCAGGCCGGTGCCAGGTCGCCCGGCTCTCGCAGCACGGCCTGCCCCTTGCCGTCATAACCGAGCCGCGTGGTCTTCAGCACGGCCGGCAGGCCCATACGGGCCACCGCTTGCTCGAGTTCAGCCAGGCTGCCGATCGGCGCCCACGCCGCGGTCGGCACGCCGGCATCGCGCAGGAACGCCTTCTCCGCCACCCGGTCCTGGCTGATCCGCAGCACGGAGGGGGAGGGGCGGACCGGCCGGATCGACTCCAGCAGATCGAGCCCGGCCGCGCTCACGTTCTCGAACTCGAAGGTGATGACGTCGACCGCGGCGGCGAAGGCGCGCAACGCGTCGTGATTCTCGTAATCGGCAACCGTCGCGTGCGCGGCCACCTGCGCCGCCGGGCTGTCCGGTTCGGGCGAGAGGATATGGCAGCGATAGCCCAGCGCCGCAGCCGCCATGGCCGACATGCGGCCCAGTTGGCCGCCGCCGATGATGCCGATCGTCGCGTTGGGCGGCAGCGGTCCCATCAGGCGTCGCGGTCGGGTTCGGCCGGCACCGCCTCGGTCTGCGCCAGCTTGTGGGCCGCCAGCCGCTCCGCCAGCGCCGGGTCGGCCAGCGACAGGATCGACGCGGCCAGCAGCCCTGCATTCACCGCTCCCGCCCGCCCGATCGCCAGCGTGCCGACCGGCACGCCACCCGGCATCTGCACAATGGAGAGCAAGCTGTCCAAGCCGCTCAACGCCTCGGACCGGACCGGCACGCCGAGCACCGGCAAGGTCGTCCAGGATGCGCACATGCCCGGCAGATGGGCCGCGCCGCCTGCCCCGGCGATGATGACCTGGAACCCGCGGTCACGCGCGCCCCGGGCGAACGCGGCCAGGCGGTCCGGCGTGCGGTGCGCGGAGACGATCGCCACCTCGTGCTCGACGCCGAGCCGTTCGAGCGTCTCGGCGGCATGGCGCATCGTCGGCCAATCCGACTGGCTGCCCATGATGACCGCCACCAAGGGCAAAGCCATCAGGCGATGTTGTCCGGGATCAGCCGGCTCTCAATCCAGGAAAGCTCGTCTTTCAGCAACAATTTGCGTTTTTTGAGCCGCTGCAAGTGCAGTTGATCACCGCCGGCATCCGCCAAACGGGCGATCACTGTGTCGAGGTCGCGGTGCTCGCTGCGCAATTCATGCAGCTGCCGCAGCATCGAGTCACGGTCGGTCAACATGTAGTGTGCATATCATGGGGCCGTTATCGCTGACAATTTTAAGGTGGCCTTAACGTTGAGACGTTATCACGCTTGACCATGGCGGTCGTGCTGCCAACGTCTAGTGAGCTACTGGTCCGCCGCCAAGGAGGTATCGATGAGCCTAGAATCCCGCATGGTTTCTTTGAAGGATCGTCATGCGTCGCTCGAGGATCGTATCCATGCCGAAGACACGAGGCCGCGCCCGGACGGGGAGGCGTTGAACCGGCTCAAGGTCGAGAAACTGCGCTTGAAGGAGGAGATGTCGCGCCTCCAGCGCGAGCCGTAACCGCTCCCGGTCCGTCCGGCACCGGATAATTCCGGTGCCGTATGGACGGGCTTGCCCGGCACTCTCCTCCGCGTCATAGGGGAGAGCCATGCCCACCGCCAAACCGCCCCGCCCCGTCATGCTGGTCATCCTCGACGGATGGGGCTGGCGCGAGGAAGCTGCCGACAACGCCATCCGGCAGGCCCATACCCCCTCGTTCGACCGCTTGCTGCAATCCCCGCTCGCCTTCCTGCGCACGTCCGGCCTCGATGTCGGCCTGCCGGAGGGGCAGATGGGCAACTCGGAAGTCGGGCACACCAACATCGGCGCCGGCCGGGTCGTCATGCAGGACCTGCCGCGGATCGGCGAGGCGATCAAAGACGGCAGCCTCGCGCGCGACCCGGCAATCACCGGCCTCATCGATGCGCTCCGGGCCAGCGGCGGTCGCTGCCACCTGATGGGCCTCGTCTCCCCGGGGGGCGTCCACGCCCACCAGGACCACGCAGCCGCGATCGCCCAAATCCTGCGCCGCGCCGGCATCGGCGTCGACATCCATGCCTTCACCGATGGCCGCGACACCCCCCCCCAATCCGGAGCGGCGGCGATCGACCGCTTGCAGGCAAACCTGCCCTCCGGTGCGCGGATCGCGACGGTCTGTGGACGATATTATGCCATGGACCGCGACAACCGGTGGGACCGGGTCGAGAAGGCCTACGCGGCGATGGCCGACGGTCGCGGCACCGCCGTCGCCGACGCCGCCTCGGCCATGGACCGCGCCTATGCCGACGGCGTCACCGACGAGTTCGTCATCCCCTCCATCATCGCGAACTATCGCGGCATGCGGGATGGCGATGGCTTGCTGTCCTTCAACTTCCGGGCCGATCGGATCCGCGAGATCCTCGGCGCGCTGCTCGATCCCGATTTCGACGGCTTCAAGCGCCCGCACCGCATCGCCTTCGCCGGCGCCGTCGGCCTGACTCACTACAGCGACCGGCTCGCTTCGCTCATGCAGATCGTGTTCCCCCCGCAGCACATGGGCCGCATCCTGGGCGAGGTCGTCGCCGACGCCGGGCTACGGCAGCTCCGGATGGCCGAGACCGAAAAATACCCGCATGTCACCTATTTTCTGAACGGCGGACGCGAAGAGCCCTTCGCCGGCGAGGACCGCACGATGGTGCCGTCGCCCAAGGTCGCCACCTACGACCTGCAGCCGGAGATGTCCGAGCCGGAACTCGCCGATAAGGCCGTCGCCGCGATCGCCTCCGGTGACTACGACCTCATCATCCTCAATTTCGCCAACCCGGACATGGTCGGCCACACCGGCAGCCTCGAGGCCGCCGTGCGCGCCGTCGAAGCCGTCGATTCCGGCCTCGGCCGCATCATGGACGCCATCGCGGCAGCCGGGGGCGCCCTGCTGGTCACCGCCGACCATGGCAATTGCGAGCTGATGCGCGACCCGGCGACGGGCGGCCCTCATACCGCACACACCACCAACCCGGTTCCCGTCGTGCTGATGGACCAGACCGGCTCCATCTCGGACGGACGCCTCGCCGACATCGCGCCGACGCTGCTTGCCCTGCTCGGCCTGCCGCAACCTGCAGAAATGACGGGACGCTCGCTGCTCGACCGGATCGGCTGACCATGGCCGCGCTGCCGCGGTCTCTCTCTATAAAGTCGGCCGCCCTCGCCCTCCTGCTCGGGGCCGCCGCCCCGCCCGATGCGGCGACCGAGGCGCGCTTGCAAGCCGCCGCGCAAGTCCGCCAGGCCGATGACGCCGTCAGCGACGCCGCGCAGCGCGTATCGGCACTCGCAGCCCAACGCCAGAAGGCCGAGGCCCGGCTACAGGAACAAGCGGCCGCACTGGCGCCGCTCCTGCCGCTGGCCGAGCGCCTCCAGCTATTTCCAGCCGAGACGCTGCTGGCCGTGCCGGTCCCTGCCGATCAGGCCGTGCGGGGGCTTGCCGTGCTGCAGGGGCTGACGCGGACGGTCCAGGCGCGGGCGGCGGCGGTCCGCGCCGAATTGGCGAAAGTCGAGCAGGCGCGGCAGGAGCTCGACCAGGCTCTGCCCAAGCTCCGGGCGGCCCAGGCCGAGCAACGCCTGCGCGCCGCCCAGCTCGACCGGCAGGTGGAGCAGGCCCGGGCCGAGCGCGCCCGGGCCGACGACGCCGCCGCGGACGAAGCCCGTCGCGCCGCCGCCGAAGCCACGCGGGCCGACAGCGTGGCCGGCGCGCTCGAGACGATGGCGACCTCGCGCGTTCGCACCGAACAGCTGCTGCAACAGGACGCCGAACGCGCGATGCGGCAGCGTCGGACGGTCGCGCTCATGTTGGCGCAGAAGCGGGCCGCCGAGATCGCGGCCCCCCGCGGTCCCGGCATCCAGCCCGGCGGCGGCGCAATCCTGCCCGTCGCAGGCCCCGTCGTGCGGCGGTGGGGCGAGCCCACGGAGGCGGGGCCGGCGCACGGCATGGCGTTCCGGCCGCCTCCGAACGGGCGGGTGGTGTCGCCCTGCGCGGGCCGGGTCGCCTTCGCCGGGCCGTTCCGCAGCTACGGCACGGTCGTCATCCTCGACTGCGGCGGCAAGTTCCACTTCGTTCTGGCGGGCATGGATCGGCTCGACGTAGAGGCCGGCGCGGCGGTTCGTCCCGGCGATCCCGTCGGTTCCATGCCCGATTGGGACCCGGCGGGCGCCGGCCCGCGGCCCGCTCTCTATCTCGAGTTGCGCCACGGTGGCGAAGCGGTGGACCCGGCCCCCTATCTAAGACCCGCATCGTGACTATTTCTGTCACGATGTTCACTGGATTGGCGCGCGTTAACCATGTGACAAGCCCTTAAAGACTAGGGTAATCACGGCGAGCGAGCATTCGGTGCGAATGCATGAGGAATGGTTTCAGCATGAAGATCAAAAGTGGTTTGTTGCTGGGCGTAGCATTTTCGGCCGGCGTGTTGGCCGGACCGGGCTCTTCCGTGCTGGAACGGCACTTCGGCTGGGGTTGGCCCGTCGCGCAGGCGCGCGCGCAGGACAATAGCAACTCCCGCGCCGATACGTATCGCCTCCTCACGCTGTTTGGTGACGTGTTCGAGCGGATCCGGGCCGAGTATGTCGAGCCAGTGAACGACCGCGAGCTGATCGAGAATGCCATCAACGGCATGCTGACGGGGTTGGACCCGCACAGCTCATACATGAACGCCAAGGCGTTCCGCGACATGCAGGTGCAGACGCGCGGCGAGTTCGGCGGCCTCGGCCTCGAGGTCACGGCCGAGAACGGGCTCATCAAGGTCGTCAGCCCCATCGACGACACGCCGGCCGCCCGCGCCGGCATGAAGGCCGGCGATCTCATCACCATGCTGAACGGCCAGACCGTTCAGGGGCTGACGCTCGCCGAGGCGGTCGACAAGATGCGCGGCCCGCCGGGCAGTACCATCAAGCTCACCGTCAAGCGCGAAGGCATCGACACGCCGGTCGAGGTGTCGATGGCGCGGGAAGTCATCCATATCCAGGTCGTGCGGTCGCATTTGGAGGCCGGCGACATCGGCTATGTCCGGCTCACGTCCTTCAACGAACAGACCGACCCGGGCCTGCGCAAGGCCGTGACCGATCTCAAGGCCAAGGCAGGCGGCACGCTTAAGGGTCTGATCCTGGATCTGCGCAACAACCCGGGCGGTTTGCTGGACCAGGCCGTCGCCGTGTCCGACGACTTCCTCGACCAAGGCGAGATCGTCTCGACCCGGGCGCGTCATGCGCAGGACAGCCAGCGCTGGAATGCCAAGGCGGGTGACATCGCCGAAGGGCTGCCGCTGGTGGTCATGATCAACGGCGGCTCCGCTTCCGCGAGCGAGATCGTCGCCGGCGCGCTACAGGACCAGCGCCGGGCCGTCGTGCTCGGCACCCGCAGCTTCGGCAAGGGCTCCGTCCAGACCGTCATGCCGCTCCCCGGCAACGGCGCCATGCGGCTGACGACGGCCCGCTACTACACGCCGTCGGGCCGCAGCATCCAGGGCCTCGGGATCACCCCCGATGTCGAGGTCGCCTCGTCGCGCACCGAGGCGCCGCGGTTCGGGCCCGAGCGTGAGGCCGATCTGCGGGGGGCGCTCCGCAATCAGGGCGGCGTGACGCCACCCGCCACGACGACGCCGCGCACCGATCTGCCGCCGATCGCGCGAGAGATCCCCAAGCTGCCGCCGGAAGGCGCGCCGGCGTTCGATTTGGCCAAGCCGGACACCGATTTCCAGCTGAAGGAAGCGGTGACGCTCACCCAGGCCATGGCGCAGCAGCGCCGGGCGTCGCGTTGATCTGACCTTGGCGGCAACCAGCCAGCGCCGCCCGCCAGGGTGGCACGCGCTGGGGGCGTTCTGGGCCATCGTCGTCGCGGTAGCCGGCTGCGGCTGCCTGGTGCTGCAGCTGCTCGGGCCGCCGCTCCCGCGCGTGGTCCCGGTAGCCGCGCCGGTGCCGGTCGCGCAGGCGCCCAAGCCGGCGCCCGTGGCCGCTCCGACGCCGCCCGGCCAGATCGCGGCACCCCAGCCGGCGCTGTTGGAGCAATCGTCACTCTACCCACCCGCGATGCTGCCGCGAATCGGCCCCAACGGCCAGGTCTCGCGGATCGTCTACGCCCGCCCGTTCAAGGCGGAGCAGCGGCCGACGATCGCCATCGTCATCACCGGCCTTGGCATGTCGGAAGCCGAGAGCCGGGCCGCGATCGAGACCTTGCCGGGCCCCGTCTCGCTGGCATTCTCCCCCTATGCGCCCAATCCGGATAGCTTGCTCGACCTGTCGCGCAAGGCCGGCCATGAGATGCTGATCTCGCTGCCGCTGGAGCCGCAGGGCTATCCGCTGAACGACGCGGGCAGCAAATCGCTGCTGACCGGCGCCTCGCCAAGCCAGAACGCGGCGAACCTCGAGTGGAGTCTCAGCCGGATCCAGGGCTATGTCGGCGCGATCGGCGCGCTGGATGCGATGCGCGGCGAGCGCTTCGCCGAACAGTCGAGCACGATGCGGACCGTGCTCGACGATCTGTCGCAGCGCGGCTTGCTCTATGTCGACCCGCGTCCGGGGAAGAGCATCGACAATCTGGCCCAGGTGCCCGGCCGCAGCATCGACGTCGTGATCGACGATCCGCAATCGCGTGCGGACATCGAAGGCAAGCTTGCCGCACTCGAGCGCTTGGCGCGGGAGAGGGGGTCCGCGCTCGGCTTCGCCGGTCCCCTCCGCCCGGTGACCGTCGAACGGATCGCGACCTGGGCACGCGGGCTCGCCGACAAGGGCATGGTGCTGGCGCCGGTGAGCGCGCTGATCAACCCCCTGGTCCAGCCGGAGGGCGTAGCCCGGTGAGTGATCTTCCCTATCGCCCGAATGTCGGCGCCGTTCTGTTCAACCGGGAAGGCCTGGTCTTCGTGGCGCGGCGGGCCGATCTGCCGAATGCCGAGGGTGCGCCGGGGGGCTGGCAGCTGCCGCAAGGCGGCATCGATGCCGACGAGGACCCGGCCGTCGCCATCTTCCGTGAGCTCGAGGAGGAGATCGGCACCGCACGGGCGCGCATCATCGGGGAACACCAGGAGTGGCTGACCTACGATCTGCCGCCCGCGCTCGTCGGCAAGGCGCTGGGCGGCCGCTACCGTGGCCAGCGCCAACGCTGGTTCGCGCTGCGTTTCGAGGGTAGCGATGCCGACATCCGGCTCGACCTCGACCCGCACCCCGAGTTCGATGCTTGGCGGTGGACACCGCTCGCCGACCTGCCGGACTTGGCTGCACCATTCAAGCGGCCGATCTACGACGTGCTGGCGCGCGAGTTCGCCGCGTTTGCCGTCCCCGGCTGATCAATCCTCGGCCGGTTTCTCGATCCGCGCGCCATCGAGGGTGCGGCTGGTTGCGGCGCGTTCCTGCTCGGCGGCGTTCCGCTCGGCCTTGGTCCGGCCGCTCTTCGCCCGATTCGCGGCGGCAACGGCAGCCGCCTCGTCCCGCTGCTTGCGTTTCCGGACGCGCCGGAGATTGACGATCTCGCCCATCCCGTCATGGTGCCACGCGAGCCGTTCGAGGACGAGAGCCATGCGGATGAGTTGGATGCTACTGGCCGGGCTGGCCTACGCCGGGCCGGCGTGCGCGCAGGGCGTGCTGGACAGCTGGGCGAGCGTGACCCCGCCTGCCGAGAAGCCGGCGGTGCACGCCGTTTCGCTCGCGCCCCCAACCACCGCGCTGCTGGTACTCGACCTGGCAACCCAGACCTGCAGCGCCCCGAGCCGGCCGCGCTGCCCGGCGATGGCCGCCCATGTCCAGAAGCTGATCGCCCATGCCCGCGAGAAGCACTGGTTCGTCGTCTATGCGCTGGGGGCGGCGAGCACGGAGGCGGACATCCTGCCGGCCGTCGCCAAGCAAGCCTCCGAGCCGGTGATCACGGGCGCCCCGGACAAATTCGTCGGCACCGGTCTCGAGCAGCTGCTCAAGGATCACAAGATCAAAACGGTGGTCGCGCTCGGCTCGGCCGCGGAAGGGGCGGTGCTGGAGACGGTCGCTTCGGCCGCGTTCCGGGGCTTCGACGTCGTGGTGCCGGTGGACGGCATGGTGTCGAGCACGCTCTACAACGAGCAATACGTCGCCTGGGACCTGACCCACGCGCCCCGCCTGCCCGAACGGGTGACGCTCAGCGCGGTCGGCCAAATCGACTGAACGGCTACACTTGGGCGAGCTGGGACGGCATCTCGATGTCGATCTCCAGCGTGTTCACCTCGTCGCCCTTGTCCAGCTTGATCGAGACCTTGTCGCGGTCGATCTGCATGTGCTTGGCAATGACCGCGATGATCTCCTCCTGTAGCACGGCGATCAGCTGAGAGTGCGTGTTGCCGACCCGCTCGTGCGCGAGGACCATTTTCAGCCGCTCGCGCGCGACCGGGGCGGTGGTCTTCGGGCGGAACCAGTTGAACAGGCTCACGCGACCCTCCTGCCGAACAGCTTGCCGAACAGCCCCTTCTTCTCCGACGGGATCGACATCTCGACCGTCTCGCCCTGCAGGCGGCGCACCGCATCCATGTAGGCGCGGGCAGGCGGCGAGTTCGGGTCGGCCAGCGTGACCGGCGAGCCGACGTTGCTCGCTTTCAGCACATCCTGGCTCTCGGGGATGATGCCCAGCAGCGGGATGGACAGGATCTCCAGCACGTCCTCGGTGCGCAGCATGTCGCCGCGTTGCGCCCGCAGCGCGTCGTAACGGGTCAGCAACAGGTGCTTGTCGACGCGCTGGCCGGCTTCGGCGCGGGCGGTCTTGCTGTCCAGCATGCCGATGATGCGGTCGCTGTCGCGGACGGAGCTGACTTCCGGGTTGGTGACCACGACGGCGACATCCGCGTGGTACATGGCCAGCAGGGCGCCGCGTTCGATGCCGGCCGGGCTGTCGCAAATGACCCAGTCGAACTTCTCGCGCAGCTCGGCCATCACGCGCGCCACGCCGTCACTGGTCAGCGCGTCCTTGTCGCGGGTCTGGCTCGCCGGCAGCAAATGGAGTGTCTCGATGCGCTTGTCGCGGATTAACGCTTGGCTGAGCTTGGCATCGCCCTGCGTCACGTTGATCAGATCGAACACGACCCGGCGCTCGGCGCCCATGATGAGATCCAGGTTACGCAGGCCGACATCGAAATCGACGACGCACACATTCTTGCCCAGGCTCGCCAGCCCGGCGCCGATCGCCGCGGTCGACGTGGTCTTGCCGACGCCGCCCTTGCCCGATGTCACGACCAATACTTTGGCCATCGCTCTACCTCTCTTTCAATCCAGCGCCGCGACGCGGAGCTGATCGCCCTCGAGCCACGCCTGTACGCCGCGGCCTTGCAGGGCCGGGTCGATCTCGTCGGCGGTGCGATAAACGCCGTCGATGGCCAGCAGCTCGGCGTCGAGCCGCCGGCAGAATATCCGCGGGCGCGATGCCGCACCGAGCAGCCCGGCGATCGCCCGCCCGCGCAGCGTTCCATACACGTGGATCGAGCCGCCCGCGACGATCTCCGAGCCCGACGCGACGGAGCCGACCACCGTCACATCGCCGGCGGGAAAGTGGATGCTCTGGCCGGAGCGCACGGGTTCCGCGACCACCAGCGAGAGGGGCTCGGCCTGTTTGATCTCGGGCGGCGGCGGCTCATCCGCCGTCACTGACACATGGCGGCCGCCCGACAGCACGGGCGGCATGTCGTCGCCGAAGCGGTGGGGATCGACGCCTTCGACGCCCACGATGCGGATATGCCGGCGCTTGAGCTCATCCAGCAGCGCCGGAAAGCTGCGTTCCTGGCCGGCCAGCGCCGTGAAGTCGAGCAGCACGGCGCGACCATCGAAGAATTTCGGCGAGCGCGCCAGCTGGGCGTCGAGCTGTTCGAGCCACGCCTCGACCGGTGGGTCCGGCATCAGCACAACCGCCATGAACGACCGGCCACGCAGTCGCACGAAAGGTCGCACAGAGGAGCTGGGGCGGACGTCGCTATTCACGGTAGCGTTGGGGTATCTGGCGGGGCAGGGCGGGTCAACCGATTCCGCAAGCGGCGGCCCGGCCGTTACGCGACTCGCTCCCGCGCCCGGCTGAACAGCCGCCCGGAGACCGCCAGCGCGACCAGTCCGAGCGCGACCGGCGGCAACACGACCCAATTCACCGTCGCCCAGCCATACAGTACCAGCAGCTTGCCCGACGAGAACGACCCGACCGCCATGGTGCCGAACACCAGGAAGTCGTTGAACGACTGCACCCGCGTCCGCTCCTCCGGCCGATGCGTCTCGAGCACCAGCGACGAGGCGCCCACGAATCCGAAATTCCAGCCGACCCCGAGCAGGATCAAGCCGAAGGTGAAATTGGCCAGCCCGATCCCCGCCAACCCGCAGGCCGCTGCCGCGGCGAGCAGCACGAGCCCCGCCGCCACCACCCGCTGCGCCCCGACGCGCGCGATGATCGCGCCGGTGACGAAACTCGGTCCATACATCGCAACCACGTGCCACTGGATCGTCGCGTTCGAGGCCGACACCGGCAGCCCGCACAAGCGCATCGCCAGCGGCGCCGACGTCATGACCAGGTTCATCAGCGTGTAGGTCGTCACCCCGCAGAGCGCCGCGACGATGAACCGCGGCTGGCTGATGATCTGGAGCAACGGGCGGCCCGCCCCCGCGCTCGCCCGCACCGGTCGCGGCAGGTCCACCCCCGACAACACCGCCATCGCCAGCAGCGCCACGACCGCCTGGGCGAGGTAGCTGGCCGCGAACAGATACGGTTGCCACAAGCCCATGGTCAGGGTGACGAGCTGCGGCCCCAGCACACCGGAAAACACGCCGCCGACCATCACCCACGACAGCGCCCGCGGCCTGAACGCCGGGCTCGCGCCATCGGCGGCGGCGAAGCGGAAACTCTGGACGACCGCCCCGTACAACCCCGCCAGAAACGTCGCCACGCAATAGAGCACGAACGACCCCTGCAGCAGCGCGGCCGTCGCGACCAGCCCGGCAAGGCACCCGATCCCGCTGCCGCCGACGAAGGCGACCCGGCGCCCATACCGGCGCGCCACCGCCCCGGTCGGCAGCGTGCCCGCCGCCATGCCGCACACGAACACCGACACCGGCAGCGTCGCCAGCCCGCGCTCCGGCGCGAGCGTCACGCCGACGATGGAGGCCGTGGCGAACACCACGGTCGCATTGGCCCCGGCCAGCGCCTGCGCGACCGCCAGGCGTAGGACATTGCGGCGCGCGCGGCGATCGTCAGCTTCCTCCATCCGGTCACCATACCGCCCGCGTCTGTTCCGCCTAGGCGCCGCAACGGCTAGTCTGCCCCCATGCAGGCGCAGATCGAGCACTACGGACGCACCCGGTCGGGGGAGGTCGTCGACCGCATCACCCTCCAGGACGGCCTCCGGGTCGAGCTGCTCACCTATGGCGGCGTCATCGCCCGGCTGATGGCCCCGGGCCGGAACGGGCCCGCCAACGTCGTGCTCGGACTGTCCACGCTCGACGCCTACGAAACCCGGAGCCCCAGCTTCGGCGCCACCATCGGCCGCTACGCCAACCGCATCGCCGGCGCCCGCTTCACGCTCGACGGCACGACCTACGAGCTGTCGCAAAACGAAGGCGACAACACCCTGCACGGAGGCCGCCGCGGCTTCGGCAAGCGGGTGTGGACCCTCGAGCACGCGGACCGCGCGGCGGCGACGCTGCTGTATGTCAGCCAGGACGGCGAAGAGGGCTTTCCCGGGCGCCTCACGTTGCGCGTGCGCTTCTCGATCGAAGGCACGACGCTGCGTCTGGGCTATACCGCCGAGACCGACCGGCCGACCGTGCTCAACCTGACCAACCACAGCTACTTCAACCTCGCCGGGGAGGGTAGCGGCAGCGTCTGGCGCCACATCCTGCAGATCCCGGCGGACCAGATCGTCGAGCTCCGCGCCAACGGCATTCCCACCGGCAAGTTGCTGGACGTAGCCGGCACCCCGTTCGACTTCCGTACCCCGACCGACGTGGGCGCGCGGGTGCGGGACGCCCATCCGCAAATCATCGCCGGCCTCGGCTATGATGCCTGTTTCGTCCTGCGGGGCAGCGGCATGCGGGCTGCAGCGATCGTGAGCGACGAGAGCAGCGGCCGGGTCATGACGGTCCGGACGGATCAGCCGGCGGTGCAGGTCTATTCGGCCAACAAGCTCACCGGCGCGCTGGTGGGGCCCTCCGGCCGCACCTACCGCTCGGGCGACGGTCTCTGCTTCGAGACGCAGCATTTCCCGGACAGCCCAAACCATCCCGGCTTCCCCTCCACCGTGCTACGACCCGGCACCCTCTTCCGCTCGACCTCCGAATACGTCTTCTCCGTCGGTTAACGGCTTGGCGCGGCTGGGGCGGTGCTTTAGAGGGAGCCTCCTCACTGGATCACGCGCGGAGTCCCTCTTGTCTTATCGTCTGCTTTCGGCCGCTGCGGTGGCCGTGCTTGTTCTCCAGGGCTGCGCCCAGAAGCCGCCGGCCGCGCCGGTGGAAACCGACACCTTGAACGAGGGCATCGCCAAGAGCTGCACCTTCAAGCCGGTGCAGCCCATCCCGGGCTCCACGGTTGAATCCACGATCACCACGACGAATGATGGCTGGTGCGCCTACCGCGCCTCGGCCAAGTCGGGGCAAGCGTTCGAGCTGGGCCTGGTCAAGCAACGGCCCGCCCATGGCAGCCTGCTGATCCGGAAATGGAACGGCGAGAGCCGCGTCGAATACACGCCGTCGCCGAGCTATGTCGGCGCCGATCAGTTCGAGGTGGCCCTCCGCCCCGCCGGGACCGAGCCGGATGCGCTGGTCAAGGTTGCCGTCACCGTCACGCGCGGCGAGGGCGTGCCCGCGGTTGCAGCCCCCGCGCCCAGCGACGAGCCGGCGAAGTCCACCACGACCCGGCGCCGCACGACCAGCCGCTCGACCAAGAAGACCAAGTAGCCCGATACGCCGGCAGGGGTGGCGTCCGCCGCCCCGCCGGGTTATCGTGGCTGCGTGTGTCCGCGTAGCTCAGCAGGATAGAGCACAAGATTCCTAGGTGATTTGGGCGTCGCGATCGGAAACGGCGCGGCGGATCCGCTCAAAGTCGGGGAAAGCTAAGCGCTCTCGCGCCTGCCGATCCCGAGCCAAGCCCGGGCGAAAGCCGGGGAAGGTGTAGAGACTGGACGGGCGGCACCTAACGGCTCCCGCAAAACTCGCGTTTGCGGTGGCCCATGGTGAAGGGACAGTCCAGACCACGAACGCCCAGGGAGAATGCCCGGGGCGGCGGCGAAAGCCGAAGTGGGATGAATCTTGGGGCCGTGGGTTCGAATCCCGCCGCGGACACCACTCCCTCAGGTCGTCCCGCGCTCCCGCAGGAACGCGCCGAACGCGGCCAGTGTCGGCTCCGACACGTAGTGCTCCATCCCCTCCGCGTCCGCTTCCGCCGCCTCCAGCGGCACGCCCACGGCGACGAGCAGCGCGACCACGGTCCGGTGCCGATTGCGGACCCGTTCCGCCAAAATCTGCCCTTCGGGCGTGAGGAACACCCCGCGGTAGGGCCGCGCCGTCGCCAGCCCCTCGCGCTTCAGGCGCTGGATGCTCTTGATCGCCGTCGCGTGCGACACGCCCAATCGGCGGGCAATGTCCGTGGCCCGCGCCTCCCCTTGCGACGACAGCAAATCGGCGATCAGCTCGGCATAGTCCTCGAGCAGCGCGGCCGAGCGGTCGGACCGGGCTTTGCCGAAACGCTCTGCCTGGGTCGGCTCTTCCGGCAGCGCGCGGGCCGTCTCGTCCGGCGCCGTGGTGGCCCGCTGTGTCATTCCTTCCCCAGCTCCCGCGTCAGTGCCGCATCATCCGGAACGCACCGTCCCCCGGATTAGGTGCAGCGGCGACGATGCAGACGAGGTTTAACGTCATGGTGCATTGACTTCAATGTAGCCAAGGCTACATCGCGGCATGGCTAGCGGGGAAAATTGGCGCATGGGCGAGCTTGCGGCGCCGCAGGCGGGGCAGAAGCACAATCTGACCGCCCGCACCGAGGCGGCGATCCGGGAAGTGTTGGCCGGTAAGCGGCGCGGCATCCGATCGGTGTTTCTGTTCGCGGGCCCGGCCACGGTCGCCTCCATCGCCTATATGGACCCCGGCAATTTCGCGACCAACATTCAGGCCGGGTCGCGATTCGGCTATGCGCTGCTCTGGGTCGTGCTCGCGGCCAACCTGATCGCTACGCTGTTCCAAGCCCTCTCCGCCAAGCTCGGCATCGTCACCGGACGCAACCTCGCCGAGCTGTGCCGCGACCATTTTCCGTCCCCGGTCCGCTACGCGATGTGGGCGGCGAGCGAGATCGCCGCCATGGCGACCGACCTGGCCGAGTTCCTGGGCGGCGCGATCGGGCTGTCGTTGCTGTTCGGCCTGCCGCTCATCGCCGGTATGGCGGTCACCGCGGCCGTGACCTATGCGATCCTCTTGCTCGACCGCAGCGGCTTCCGCCCCATGGAATTGGTGATCGGCGGCCTCGTGGCGCTGATCGGCCTCTGCTACGTCGCCGAGATGTTCATCGCCCCCGTATCCTGGGGGGAAGCCG
>JAVVHH010000087.1:0-16229 GCA_032249615.1 Acetobacteraceae bacterium | reverse complement strand
CGCACCTTGCAGGAGGTGCAGGCCGCCTGGTCTGCGCAGGATCTGCGGCACCTGCAGGCCGTCGCCTCTCCCGAGATGGTCAGCTATTTCAGCGAGCAATTGTCCGAACAGGCCAGCCGCGGCGTTCGCAACACCGTGACCGACGTCAAGCTCGATCAGGGCGACCTGTCGGAAGCCTGGTCTGAAGGTGGCCGCCAATATGCGACCGTCGCGATGCGCTTTTCGATGATCGACGTCACGCGCGATGCTAGCGGCCGCGTGGTCGAGGGCGACTCGGTGCAGCGTACGTCGGCCACCGAGTTGTGGACCTTCGTCCGTTCGCCTGGCGGGCGCTGGCTCCTGTCGGCGATCCAACAGACGCGCTGAGCGGCAGCGAGCAAATCCGGTGTGTTACGCCCTCGCAGCGAGCTGGCTGCGAGGGCAATTTTTCCCATCACATAAACTTCACGTGCAAGAAACGCCTGCAATCGTATGACCCGGCTATCTCATCGATGCGGGGCCACAATCCGATGACGGCGCTATCGCAACCACGATCGCTGCAATATCGGACAGTATTTCTCTCCGACGCCCATCTGGGCACTAGAGCCTGCCGGAGCGATTTCCTCGCAGACTTTCTCGAGCAGGTTTCTTGCGAGAAGCTGTTCCTCGTCGGCGACATCCTCGACGGATGGCGTCTCCGCAAGACTTGGTACTGGGACGCCGATCACGACCGAGTCGTGCGCGCCATCCTGCGTCACGCCAAGCGCGGGACCGAGATCGTCTACATCCCAGGCAACCATGACGAAATGTTCCGCGCCTGGTTGCCATCCCCCGATGACACCCACCAACTGGAGGTTGCCGGCATCGAAGTGCGGCGCGAGACGACGCACGAGACCGCGCTCGGCGTGCGTCTGCTCATCCTGCACGGCGACGAGTTCGACGGCGTGATGTGCTACGCCAAGTTCCTGGCTCGGCTGGGCGACAGCGCCTACACGGCCGCCCTGGTGCTCAACCGCTGGTTCAATGCCGTCCGCCGGGCTCTGGGCTACGAATACTGGTCGCTCAGCCAATGGCTCAAGCGGCAGGTCAAAGGCGCTGTGAAGGCCATCGACCGGTTCGAGACGACGCTCGCGGCCAATGCAGCCCGGCGCGGCTTCGACGGAGTCGTCTGCGGCCACATCCACCACGCGGAAATGCGCCAGGTCGGCGATGTGCTCTACTGCAACACGGGCGACTGGGTGGAGAGTTGCACCGCGTTGGTCGAGCAGATGGACGGGCGGCTCGAGTTGCTGGACTGGGTCGCGATCAACAAGCTCTCCTTCATCCGGAGCAGGCCGGCTTCGGCCTCCCTGGCCATACCCGCGCCCGCCTGATGCCTTTGCGCATCCTCGTCATCTCGGACGCCTGGCATCCGCAGGTGAATGGGGTCGTCGTGACCTTGGGCATGCTCGCGCACGAGTTGGAAATGCTGGGCCATGTCGTCGAGATCATTGGGCCGGACCGGTTCCGCACGGTCGCGATGCCGGGCTATCGCAGCATCAAGCTCGCCTTTGCTCCGTCACGGGACCTGGTGCCGATGATCGAGGCGTTCGCGCCACAGGCGCTGCACATCGCAACGGAGGGGCCGCTCGGATGGGCGGCGCGGCGCTGGGCACTGCGGACCGGAACCAAGTTCACCACGTCGTTCCACACCCGCTTTCCGGAGTATCTCCACGCCCGGGCGCGCGTGCCGCCTCTGCTCAGCTATGCGTTCCTGCGCGGCTTCCATAACCGGTCGCAGGGCACGATGGTCGCCACCGGCAGCATGCGCCGGGAACTAGCGGCGCGCGGTTTCAGCAATCTGCTGCCCTGGTCGCGCGGCGTCGATCTGCACGGTTTCCGCCCCGGTGAGCGCGAGGCATGGCCGTGGCCACGGCCGATCTTCCTGTATGTCGGCCGGCTCGCCATCGAAAAGAGCGTCGCCCGCTTCCTCTCCCTCGATCTCCCCGGCACGAAAGTCGTGGTGGGCGATGGTCCCGAGCGCGCCGCCCTTGAGCGCGCCTTCCCGGAGGCCCGGTTCGTCGGCGAGCGGCACGGCGCGGCGTTGCGCCGGGCTTATGCGGGCGCCGACGTATTCGTCTTTCCGTCCGTCACCGACACGTTTGGCCTGGTGCTGCTGGAGAGCTTGGCTTGCGGCACGCCGATCGCCGCTCTTCCGGTAACTGGCCCGGCCGACATCCTGGCCAATGCCGGCCCGGGCGTTGGCGCCCTCGACATGGACCTCCGCGCCGCCGCGTTGCGGGCGCTGGGCGGGAACCGGGCCGCATGCCGGCTCCACGCCGAACGCTTCTCCTGGCGCGCCTGCGCCGAGCTGTTCTGCCGCAACCTGGCGACGTCCTGACCGCCGCATTTGCTGCCGCGCAGCACTCATGCTACCGCCCCGCTCTCATGAAGTGGCTGCTCCGCCATCCCCGGACCCTGGCTCTGGGAGCTCAGGCGCTCGGGGCCTATCTCCGATTCGCGCTCCGAACCACACGCTGGACCCTGCACGGGCGCGATACGTTGGGATCGCACCTGCTTGGCGGCCCCGCCATCTTTGCATTCTGGCACGAACGCCTGCCTCTCATGCCCGCACTCTGGACACTGGCGCTGCAGGAGCGCCGTGGGGCGACGCGCGGCCGTATGCACGTGCTCGTCAGCCGCCACCAGGATGGGCGGCTCATCGGCGCAATCATGCAGGCGTTCGGGGTCGACATCGTCTACGGGTCGTCGTCCCGGCGCCATAAACCCAAGGGCGGCGTCGCCGGATTGCGGGCGCTGGCGGGCGTGCTGCTCCAGGGTGATCAGATCGTCATCACGCCGGACGGGCCGCGGGGGCCCGCGCGCAAGGCTGCCGCCGGCGTCGCGCAGCTCGCCGCCTTGACGCAGGCGCCGATCTTTCCGTGCGCTGCGCAGACACGGCGCCGCCGGGTGCTCGCGACCTGGGACCGCATGGTGCTGCCGCTCCCGTTCGGTCGCGGCGTGCTCGTCTGCGCGCCGCCCATCCTGGTTCCGCGCGACGAGTGGACGCAGTCGTTGCCGCAGATAGAGGTCGCCATGACCCGGGCCGCCGAGCAGGCCGACGCGCTTTGCGGGGCATGATCGCGGCCGGTTGGCACTGGGGCGCGCAGATCGGCTCACCCGTGCTGGAGCGGATGCTCGAGCGCCGGGTCGCGCGGGGCAAGGAGGACGCGGGCCGGCTCGGCGAACGGCGGGGAGAGGAGCGAACGCCGCGGCCGCCCGGCCGATTGCTCTGGTGCCATGCCGCCAGCGTGGGAGAGGCGCTCTCCGTCCTGCCCGTTCTCGCAAGCCTGAAACGGCAGGACCCGGCGCTCACGGTCCTGTTCACCACCGGCACGCTGACCTCGGCGCGCTTACTCCAGCAGCGACTGCCCGAACTCGGCTTGGACCGCGTCATCCATCGCTTCGTCCCCCTCGACGTGCCCGCCTGGGCGGCCCGGTTTCTGGACCACTGGCGGCCGGATGCGGCCGCTTTCGTCGAGAGCGAGCTGTGGCCGAACCTGCTGGCGGCGTGCAAGACGCGGGGGATCCCGATGATGCTGGTGAACGCCCGGATGTCGGCCGGCAGTTTGCGTCGCTGGCGCTGGGTGGCGGGCTTCGCGCGGCAAGTGGTGGGCGCGTTCGATTGCGTCCATGCGCAATCGGCCGATTACGCGCATCGGTTGGAGCAGCTCGGCGCGCGCAGGCTGCTTGCGCCCGGCAACCTGAAGCTGGCCGCGGCCTCGCTGCCGGTTGATGCAGCTGAGGCGTCGCGCCTGTCGGCGCTGATCGGTGCTCGCCCGGTCTGGCTCGCGGCCAGCACGCACCCTGGCGAGGAGGCGCTCGCGGCCGATGTGCACAACCGGCTGGCCCCGGCGCACCCGGGGTTGCTGAGCATCATCGTGCCCCGTCATCCCGACCGCGGCGCCGCGGTCGCCGCCGAGTTGGGCGGCGTTCCCCGCCGATCGCTCGGCGACGGCCCGCCCGGTGGCGGCTTGTGGCTCGCGGACACGCTGGGCGAGTTGGGCCTGTTTTACACGCTCGCCCCGATCGTGTTCATCGGCCGCAGCTTGGTCGGGCGCGGCGGGCAGAATCCGCTGGAGGCCGCACGGTTCGGCGCGGCGCTGGCAGTTGGTCCGCACGTGGGGAACTTCTCGGAAGTCGCGGCCCTGCTGGAGAAGGCCGGCGGCCTGGCGCGCGTGGACGATGCCGCAGGCCTGGCGGGCTGGATCAATCGGATGCTGCTGGACGCGCCGGATCGGGCGCGGATGGGGTCGGCGGCCCGGAGCGTTGCAACCGGCGAGAGCGCACTGCCAGGCCGGATCGCCAGCGCTTTGTTAGAGCTCCTCCCGCGGTGAGGGCGCCGGTGTTCTGGCAGCGCGACGGCTTCCTGCCGGCCCTGTTGTCTCCAGCGTCCTGGGTCGTCGCGGCGGCAACCGCGCGGCGCCTTCGGCAAGCCGGGTGGTGTGCGCCGGTGCCCGTCATCTGCTGCGGCAACGCCAGCGTGGGCGGCGCCGGCAAGACCACCGTCGTGCTCGACCTGATCGCGCGGTTGCGCCGGCGGGGCGTGGCGGTCCACTGCCTGACGCGCGGCTATCACGGCTATATCGCGGGCGTTCTGCAAGTCGATCCGGCCCGGCACGAAGCGGCGCTGGTCGGGGACGAGCCGCTTCTGCTGGCCGCCGAGGCTCCCACCTGGGTTGGCGCGGATCGCGCGGCTTCCGCCCGCGCAGCGATCGCAGCTGGCGCCGAGCTGTTGCTGATGGATGACGGGCTGCAGAACCCGGGCCTCTGCAAGACGGCGTCGCTGCTCGTCGTTGATGGCGCAGTCGGGTTCGGCAATGGCCGGGTGCTGCCCGCCGGCCCCCTCCGCGAGCCGGCCAGCGCCGCGGCCGCACGATGCCGGGCCTGCGTCCTGATCGGCGCCGACCGCGCCCGCACCCGCGCCGCAACGGGAGCGCTGCCGGTGCTCGAAGCGTGGTTGGTCCCGGATCGCACGCTCGAGGGCGAGCGGGTCTTCGCTTTCTGCGGCATCGCCCGGCCCGGAAAGTTTTTCGAGACGATCGCGGCGGCCGGGGCCGACCTGGTCGGCTCCACGAGCTTCCCCGACCACCACCTCTTTTCGACCCGCGAAGTCGGTCAAGTCTTGTCCGAAGCGTCGCGCCACCGGGCAAGGCCGATGACGACGGCCAAGGATGCCGTTCGCCTCCCATCGGCGTTGCGGGCGCACATCGACACGTTGGGCGTGCGCCTGGAGTGGCGAGACGAGGCAGCGCTCGAGCGGATTTTGGACGAGGTCTTGGGATGACACTGCTGCACCAGCTCGAGGGAATGGCTGCCCGAGGGGCAGTTCGATTGCTCCGCGCGTTGGGTCCGGTGCGCGCGAGCAATCTCGGCGGCGCCGTCGCACGCGGCATCGGCCCGTGGCTGCCCGTCTCGAAGGTCGCCGACCACAATCTTCGGATGGCTTTGCCGGCGCTCACGGCCCACGAGCGACGGCGGATCGTGCGCGGCGTGTGGGACAATTTGGGGCGAACCGCGGCCGAGTTCCCGCACGTGGGCAGCCTCTCGGAGTGTCCCAGCGGCCCCGGCTGGGAGGTGGTTGGCGCCGAGCATGTCGAAGCGCTGGCGGCCCGTGGCGGCCCGGCCATCCTGTTCACCGGGCACATCGGCAACTGGGAGGTCCTGCCGCTGGCAACGGCGCGCAAGGGCGTGCCGCTCGCGACGGTCTATCGCGCCTCTGACAACCGGGCGATTGACGCCCTGATCATCGCATTGCGGCGCGATGCCGCCGGAGCCGCCACCAAACTATTTCCCAAAGGGGCGCAGGGAGCCCGGCAGACATTGCTGCACCTGCGGCAGAACGGCTTCGTAGGCTTGCTGCAAGATCAGAAAATGAACGACGGTATTCGTGCAGAATTCTTCGGCCATGCCGCGATGACGGCGTCGTCACTGGCGGCGTTGGCGCTCAAGACCGATTGCCCCGTGTTGCCCGTCTACGCCACCAGGCTGGCGCCCTGCCGGTTCCGAGTGACCTTCGAGCCCCCGGTGCCGCGGCCGCAGACCGGCGACCGGGCCGCCGACGTCGCAGCGCTGACCCAGACCGTGAACGATCGGCTGGAGGCTTGGATCAGGGCCAAGCCGGAAAGCTGGCTATGGCTCCACCGGCGCTGGCCACGGGAGTTCTACGCGGCGGGCGCCTGATCCGGGAATAGCCGTGCCAGCCCGGCGGCGCTGGCCTCGCAACGGCCGCGCTCGGTGATGAAGCCAGTCAGCAGGCGTGATGGCGTGACGTCGAATGCGGGGTTTGCAGCCGGGCTGCTGGTCGGGACCACGCGCACCGTCGTGACGGTGCCATCGAGGCCTCGGCCGCTGATCGTCGTCAGTTCAGCCGCGTCGCGCTCTTCGATCGGGATCGACGACCCATCCTCGACCGTCCAGTCGATGGTGCTGGAGGGCGCCGCGACCCAGAACGGCACCTCGTTGTCGCGTGCGGCGAGGGCCTTCAGGTAAGTGCCGATCTTGTTGGCCGCGTCGCCGTTGCGGCTGATCCGGTCGGCGCCGACGATGGCCATGTCGACCTTGCCGTGCTGCATCAGGTGGCCGCCGGCGTTGTCGGAGATGACCGTGTGCGGGACACCGTGCTTGCCGAGCTCCCACGCGGTGAGCGAGGCCCCTTGATTGCGAGGCCGCGTCTCATCGACCCAGACGTGGATGGAGAGGCCCGCGTTGTGGGCTTTGTAGATCGGGGCCAGCGCCGTACCCCAGTCGACCGTCGCGAGCCAGCCCGCGTTGCAGTGGGTCAGAACATTCACGGGTTGCGCTGGCTTGCGGTCGGCGACTTCCTGGAGGAGCACTTGGCCGTGCTCGCCGATCGCCGCGTTCTGCCGCACGTCCTCATCGGCGATGAGAGCGGCTTCCGTATAGGCGGCGTCGACGCGTTCGGCCGGGAGCGTGTTGCGCAGGCGGGTGAGCATCCGGTCAATCGCCCAGCGCAGGTTGACCGCGGTCGGCCGTGTGTCCGTCAGGATCTCGGCCGCCCGCTCCATCGCATCCGTACGCGGGTCCTCACGCATCGCGAGTGCCATGCCGTAGGCGGCAGTGGCGCCGATAAGGGGCGCGCCGCGGACCTGCATGCTCCGGATCGCGTGCGCGGCATCGCGCAGGTTCGAAAGCCGGACGTATTCCAAGGACCACGGCAGCTTGGTTTGGTCGAAAACGCGAACGGACCAGCGATCACCCTCGTCAACCCAAATCGTCCGATATGCCGTGCCGTCGACTTTCATCTGCGCCCCAAACCTCTGTCGGGTGCCTTATAGGCACTCCGACCGGGGTGCGCTAACGTTGCGGCGCTGCTGAAGGCGGCAGCAAGTCGAGCAACTCTGCGGGGATCGGCTCGTGGATAGCGTCCTCATGGCACGATCTGAGCGCACGCCCGAGCCAGATGGCGAAGGCTGTCTGCTCGGCCCGATCTCTATTCCGTCCAGCAGGGGGGTGAGTAGCGCATTCCATAATGATGGAAGGTATGAAAGGCCCTGAAGTTGCTTCCCAAGACAGCCTATCGGCGATGCGTGTTGGTCAAGTCACACTTGGGGCAAGTGGGCAGGCGAACACATTTTTACGAGCGGGCGCCGCCCAGCACGAGTCGCGACAGCTGCAATCCCAAGCAGGTATGAAGATGTTCAACCGCGCTCAGGCGGTCGATCTTGGGGGTTCGCTCCAAATCGATCTGCCCATCGTTGACCCAGCTGTGCATTAGATCAAATCGATGAAACAGCAGCACGTTCGGCATCGACCCCACATACTGGAACGCTTGCTCATACGGTTCGATATTGCTGTTGGTTTGTAGAAACCGGCTGAACTGGGGGTCTACGAGGACGAGGTCGGCGCCAGCTTGGACCGTCTTCTCTGCCCCGTCGGCCAGGGTTTGCGCGAACTCGCTCGGCGGCAGGTTTCGGACCGCTTCGACGGTTCCCGTCTGCCACAGCACCAACTGAAATTTCTCCTGCTCGAGCATCTCGGTAAGCAGTTGCAGTTGATCGGTCGCTGACAACCCACGTCCGCCGCGGGCCGTCACTTTCACCTTGAGCCCGGGCACGGCGCGCTCGAGCGCGGCGGCCATTTGTTGCGGGAATGCGGTGCCGCTCGGGGTTTCGTTCATGACCTGCGCAGAGGGCACCGTCGTCGTGGTGGCGCCCCGGAACGACTGGCCGAGCAGGCTGGTCGGTGCCAGGCTCGCGTCGGGGCGGAACAGAGTGGCCGAGCCGATCGCGAGCACGTTGAGCGTGGCGCCGGGTCTCAAGGCGTCCGAGACATGCGGCAGCGGTGTGGCGGTGCCGGCGGCGTCTTCGGGCGCGGCACACTTCGGAGATGCCTCCGCCTGAGCACGCGCCAGCGGCAGCGCCGACGTCAGCAGCCCGGCCAACAGGATCATCCAGCGCATCATGTTGCTCCCGCGGGACGTGGTGTTTCCGCAGTCGCCTCTGCCCGCGCGGCCGTACCCTTCCGACGATACCAGGCGGCCAGAGCGCCGACCGCAACGAGCGCGCCGGCTCCAACGATGTTCACCGCCGCTTGGACCTGCCAATTCGGTCGTTCTTCCATTGCGAGACGTCCCAGGAAAGAAAGGAATATGCCGGCGCAGAAGACCGCGAGCGAGTGCTGGCCGCAAAGAACGAACGGCACGGCTGCACGGCTCTGGACCCAGCTTGCCCCTTTTGGGACCAATCGCACCACCAGCCACACGAGCGCAAAGATCGACAACAGTCTCATCGGATGCAAGCTTTGTTTATCGACCGATACGAGGATGCGGGCGGCCCAGAGCGGCATCCGGTCGTCGATGTCAGCCGCGGGCCAGACCAGCCAGAGCAGGACGATTCCTCCAAGCAGAATACCGACCGCTAGGATGTCATAAATCCGCTTGGGGCCGGGAAGGCTGAACGGCCGATAGGAGAGCACCGCCCCGATCATGAACAGGAACTGCCACGCGAGCGGGTTAAAGTACCAGCCACCCCCCGTCCACGATGAGAGGTTGTACCCCGTCGTGCGGACAGCGACGTAGCCCGCGGCAGACAGGGCCAGAAGCAGCCACCGGTTGCGCAAAAGCGGCATGACAAACGCGAACATGACCAGGAGCGCGATGTACATGGGCAGGATGTCGAGATAGGCCGGCTGGAAATGCAGCAGGAGGGCTTCCAGCATGGCGCGGTATGGCGCGTCGGCCAGGGCGTCGATGTGGATCTCCTCGAGGTAGTCCGACCGGTCGAGCGCGGTTGCAGAGTAGGACACCTGCGCGCTGAAGACGACGAACAGGAAGATGTGGGCGATGTAGAGGACCCAGGCGCGCCGAAGTACGTCCGCTCCGGCAAACACCCAGCCGTTCCGGTCCATGCTGCGGCCATAGGCGATGCCAGCCGCGTAGCCGGCGAGCAGGACGAATACCTCGGTCGAGTCACACAGGGCGAAGTTCCGCAGGCTGAACTGCGCGATCCAGTTGCCTGGGATGTGGTCAATGAAAATCAGCCACAGCGCGACGCCGCGGAAGAAGTCGACGCGGAGGTCGCGTTTGACCGAGATAAGGTTCATCCGCCCTCTGACGCCGTTCAGCCCCCATATTGGCGCGATGAACCGACATTACAGACTGGCGGCGATACGTTCTACATCGATCGCGGCCGGGCTGTGGGGATGGCGTTCCAGCAGTAGGGCTTGCCGGCGGATCGACTCGCGCACGTTTGGGTCTCGTCGAATGGTCCCCGCGACCAGGGGCGCGCGGCCGAGAAAGCTCGTGCAGGCCCGGGTCAGGGTTTCCGCGGTCTGACCGCCGCCTCTGTAACTCTCGGCCTGGTTGATGACCAAACGGGCATCGCCTGCCGGACAATCCACCGAGTGCAACTTCAGGGTGGCATAGGCATCGGTCAGGCTGGTCGGCTCCTCCGTAGCAAGCACGAACAGCATGTCGGCCCACGCGGCCATGGCGCGGACTGCCCGGTGGACGCCCGCCCCGAGGTCGAGCAGCACGTAGTCGCGGCCCGGCAACAACGTCTCGAGCTCGCCCAAGAAGTGCCGGAGCCGATCTTCCGCGAGGTTGGAAAGGTCGCCGCACCCGGATCTTCCGGCGACGATTTCGAATCCACCGGGCTGATAGCGGCTGATCGCATCGGCTAACCGAGCCGGACCGTTCAGAACCGCTCCGAGATCGACGTTCGGCAAGAGGCCGAGTTGAACATCCACATTCGCCAGGCCGAGGTCGCCATCGATGAGCAGCACGCGGCTGCCCTGCCGCGCCAACGCATGAGCCAGGGTGATCGAGAACCAGGTCTTGCCGACACCACCCTTACCGGAGGCGATCGCGATCGTGCGGGGCGTTGGGCGTGTCATCATTCAGGTCTCGGCTGCCCGGCGGGGGCGCGTGCATGAAGGGCGAGCGGGGAGATGGGGGCGGCAGGTTCGGTCAGACTGCTGGCTCCGGTTTGCCGCGCATAACAGAGGCGTTCGGCGAGGAGGCCAGGCGTGATGCGGACAAGGCCGTCCGCGACCCCTGCACCAATGCCTGCGTCGGTGAAGGCCAAGCCGGTATCCGCGGCGGCGAGCAGCCCACCCAACCGACGCGATTGGTCGAGCCGCGTGGCGATCAGCAAAGTGGCCCCCGACGCTTTGAAATCTCTGCCGAGGTCTTCCGCTTCCGCGGGATCGAGTCCTGCCGGCAGCACAAGTGCGACCGTTCCACCGACAGCAGACTGGCACTCGAGCAGGTAGGTCTGATCCTGCTTTTCGGCCGGGTTGAGGCCTGGCATGTCGATCAACACAGGCTGGCCCGCGGTCCGCCGCGCGATCGCCCGGGTCAATTGTTGCGGGTTGTCGGCCACGATCAGCGTGAGGCCGAGCAGGCGGGTAAACGCCGCAAGCTGTTCGGCCGCGCCTGCGCGCCGGCTATCGCAGGTGATGACCATCGCCGGGTGTCCCGAAAGCTTCAGACGCGTCGCAAGCCGGGCGGTCGTGAACGTTTTGCCTGCTCCCGGAGGGCCGGCGATTAGAAGGGGAGGTCCATCGGGCCGGCATGGAAGAGTGTCGAACCGGAACGCGGCGGCGACGGCTGTGGCAAGATCGCCGGAGCGCAGCCGGGCTGCGACGGCCGCCGGGACGCCATGCCAACGAAGGGCTCCTGCACTGGTCAGCTCACCTGCCGACGCCGGGTCGGACGACGCCACTGCCTCGCCGACCTGCCGATCTGTAGAAGCCGCGAAAACAGGCCCCGTTGCTTCGGGCTGTGGGTCCTCGTGAGCTGCCGTGAGTTCGACGCCTCCGTCGACGGCTCGGTTGGCGAGGATCAGCGCATCCGGGCCCAACTCGTCCCGAACCATTGCCATCGCTGCGCCGATATTGGGCGCCTGATAGACCTTAAGTCGCATTGCCCGCTGAGCTTAAAGCCAAAACCTTAACGAGCGCTGAACGTCAGATCGTGCCGAGCGTGCGGATGCGCGCGCGGGAATAGATCTCGGTCTGCGCGAGGACCGGCGTCGCGGGTCGGAGCCTCTCGACGATTGCCCGAACGTGCGCCCGGATCGTCCCTGAGCACAGCAGCACCGGGGCTTCGCCGTTCGCCGTGACAGAATCGAAGACAGCTTTGAACCGGTGCATGAACTCGTTGAGCTTGGTTGGCGGGATCGCGAGTTGGCGGTCGTCTGGCGGACCGACCAAGCTCTCGCTGAAGGCCGCTTCCCACTCGGGCGACAGAGTCACCAGTGGAATGTAGCCGCCTGGTCCGACATGGCTGTCGCTGATCTGTCGCGCAAGCCGGGTGCGAACATGGCCGGCGATGGTTTGGATCGCCCGCATGCCGCCCCCACACGCCTCTTGGATGCCTTCAAGGATGGTCGGCAGATCCCGCAACGAGATCCGCTCGGTCAGCAACGCCTGCAGCACGCGTTGGACGGCGCCGGCGGAAATCTGGCTGGGGATCAGATCGGAGACGAGCTTCTGCTGCTCGCGGGGCAGTTCCTCAAGCAGCTTCATGGTTTCCGCGTAGGACAACAGCTCCGCCATCGAGTCCCGGACCACCTCTGTCAAATGAGTGGTCAGCACGCTTGCCGGGTCGACGACAGTCAGGTTGCGGAGCAGCGCGGTTTCGCGCTGGTCCTCCCCGATCCAGAGCGCCGGGAGTCCGAAGGCGGGTTCGACGGTTCGCTCCCCGGGCAGGTCGGGTAAGCTGCCGGATGGATCCATGGCCAGCAGTTTCGTCGGTCGCAGATCGCCTCGGGCCGCCTCGATTTCCTTAACGCGGATGGCGTAGGAGTCTGCGGGCAGTTGCAGGTTGTCTTGGATGCGAACCGGCGGCAGCACAAAGCCCATCTCGGCCGCGATCGCCCGCCGGAGACCTTTGATCTGATCCGTGAGCCGTGGCGCGTCGCCGCCGGCCATCGCCAGCAGGCCGTAGCCCAGCTCGAGCCGCAGGGCATCGATCCGGAGCGCATCGGCGATGGGCGGCTCCGGCGCGGGACCCGCACTCGGCGTTTCCGCGGAGAGCGCCTGTGCCGCCGATTTGTGGCGCAACCAGGCCCCGCCGCCGGCCAGGAATGCCAAACCCAAAAACGGCAGGGCAGGCAGGCCGGGCATGAGAGCCAACGCCGCCGCGGCTGCCCCGGCAAGGGCCAACGGCTTGGAATTGCCCGCGAGCTGGCGCATCAGTGCGGCATCGGCCGGGCCTTCAACCCCGCCCTTTGTCACGACGATACCCGCCGCGGTCGAGACCAGAAGGGCCGGGATCTGCGAGACGAGGCCGTCACCCACAGTCAGGGTCGTAAACGTCGAAGCGGCTTCGGTGAACGGCATGCCGTGGCGGATCAGCCCGATCGCAAGGCCGCCGAAGATGTTGATCGTGGTGATCAGCAGCCCGGCAATCGCGTCGCCGCGGACGAACTTGGCCGCACCATCCATTGCGCCGTAGAAGCCGCTTTCCTCCTCGAGCTCACGCCTCCGCAACCGGGCCGTGCCCTCGTTGATCAGCCCGGCCGACAGGTCCGCATCGATCGCCATCTGCTTGCCGGGCATGGCATCGAGGCTGAACCGGGCCGCAACTTCGGCGATGCGCCCCGATCCTTTGGTGATGACCATGAAGTTCACCACGAGCAGGATCGCAAACAGAATGACGCCGATCACGACGTCGCCGCCCATAAGGAAGCCGCCGAACGCTTGCACGACATGGCCAGCCGCGGCCGGCCCTTCATTGCCGCGGCTGAGGATGAGGCGCGTCGTCGCGACGTTGAGGGAAAGACGGAGCAAAGTCGTCAGCAGGAGAAGCGTAGGAAAGCTGGTGAAGTCGAGGGGGCGGCCGAGAAAGACGGCAACCATCAGCACCAGCACGGACGCGGTGACGGAAAGCGCGAGGCCTACGTCGAGGAGGGCGGATGGGAGCGGAACGATCAACACCGCGAGAAGGGCGATGATCCCAACCGCGAGCCCAATGTCGGTCCCGGGAACGTACGGCTTGGCCCGAATGCCGAATCGCGTCAGCGCTTGCTGCATCGATCAGGCCGGATAGGCGGGCGGCGGAACAGCCATGCCGGCCCGGGTATAGTCGCGCAGCTTGTTGCGGAGGGCACGGATGGAGATGCCGAGGATGACGGCGGCATGGGTCCTGTTGCCAAGCGTATGCCCGAGCGTCTCCAGGATGAGATCACGCTCGACCTGCTCCATGGTTTGCCCGACGAGCCCCGTGACGCCCGCGGTGCCCGGGCTAGTCTTTACTTCTGGACTACTGCCCGACAGCTCGATCGCCTCTGGCCCGATGAGGTCGCCCGACGCGAGCAGCACAGCCCGGTGGACGGTGTTCTCCAGCTCGCGCACGTTGCCACGCCACTTGCATGCGCCGAGTTTCTGGTGAGCTGCGCGTGACAGAGGACGGTAGGCGATGCCATTTACGTCGGCGTAGCGACGAGTGTAATGATCCGCCAGCGCTTCGATGTCACCGGGCCGCTCGCGCAGGGGAGGGAGCCGAAGGTTCACCACGTTCAGGCGAAAGTAGAGGTCTTCGCGAAAACGCCCCGCGGCGACTTCGGCTGGGAGGTCACGATTGCTGGTGGCGAGAATACGCACGTTGACCTTAACGGGCGCGTTGCCGCCGAGCCGGTCGATCTCGCGTTCCTGGATGGCGCGCAGCAGCTTGGCCTGCAGGCGGACATCCATCTCTGTGATTTCATCGAGCAGCAAGGTTCCGCCATCCGCGGCTTCGAACTTGCCTGCCCGACGCGCGAGCGCACCGCTGAAGGCACCCTTCTCGTGCCCGAACAGCTCCGACTCCAAAAGGTTCTCGGGAATGGCTGCGCAGTTCAGGGCGATGAAGGGTCCATTGCTGCGTTTCGAGCGGCGATGGATGTGGCGAGCAATCACTTCCTTTCCGGTCCCGGATTCGCCGGAAATCAAGATGCTGGCCTCTGACGGGGCAACCTGTTCGGCCCGGTGGACGGTCTCGAGCATGACCGGATCTCGGGCGATCAGCGCGTGCGTCTCACCCGACGCAGCCTCGAGGATCGCGGCGATCAGATCGGGATCGGGAGGCAGCGGCAGGAACTCACGGGCGCCCTCGCGGATAGCCTGCAAAGCCGAGGGGGCATCTGCATCGGTGCCGCAGGCGACGACGGGGGTGGGGATCCGTTCGGCGGACATGGCGCGAACCAGCGAGCCGACATCGTGCGGCAACTCGATCAGGACTAGATCGACCCTGGCGTCGGCTCGCAAGCGCGACAGCGCGGCCCGCTCATCATCGACCTGTTGCAATTTGGCGCCGCGAGCGGTAGCGATCCGGGCGGCATTTCCAAGCTCACCGCCGAGCGAGCCGAGGATGAGAACGTGCATCGCGGTGCCTACAGCCGATCGCTTTTGACGATTTCCGTCATGGTCACGCCGAGCCGGGTCTCGTCGACAAGGACGACCTCACCGCGAGCGACCAGCCGGTTGTTGACGTAGATGTCGATGGCTTCGCCGAGCTTGCGGTCCAGTTCCACGACGGCGCCGCGGCCCAGTTTCAGCAATTGGCTCACCTGCATCGTGCTTTTACCCAACACGGCACTCACCGTCACGGGGATGTCGTAGACCGCCTCGAGGTCACGAGAGCCCCGTCCACCTTCGTTGTGCGTGGCGTCAGCCAGGTCGGACAGTTCCATTCTAGTCGGCATAAGCCATCCTCTGTTTTGACGAAGCTTCGACAGGTCGGTGCAGGCCAAGTTGGCTCAGGGCGTCTTGGACCGCCGTAATGATCTGACTGGAGTTCCGGTTCATTGAGCCGTTCTCCCAGCTGACTTTCACATCACCCGGCTCGAGCGAGGCTGCCGCGACGTCGATCAGTGCGGCCTGGGCGGGCTCGAGCATCGCGACGTCCCGCTCGATTAGAGCGACCAGGTCGGGGTGGACGCGAACGGATATCCTGGTTTGCGATCGTATCGTCGGGAGCAGCCGGTTGAGCAGGGTCCTGACTTCGGCCGCGCCGTGCGCACGCGAAAACTCCGGGAGCAGGCCGGCGATCATCGAGAGGATCGTGGTCACCGTGCCCTCTGCTGCCGCTAGTGCAGAGTTTTCGGCCGCCTCCTTGATCGCTGTCAGCAAAGGCGCGAGTGCGGCGATTGCGTCCACGTGTTTTTGCGCGCGCCCGCGTTCCCACTCTTTCCGCGCGGCCAAGACGGCTGCCTCGCAGGCCGCCGTGACATCGGCCTGGGTGATCGTCGGGACTGGCGGCGCCGCGCTGGGCGTGTGCTCCTCCCGGGCTTGTTTCGGCTCCGGATCGTCAAAGTCCTCGGCGTACAGAATGCCGAAAAGGTGCGGCGAAACCGATGCGGGGCCGTCCGCGAGCGGCTGATGCATGCCGGCCACGTCAGTAAACCATCTCGTCGACTGCGCTCTCGTTGACGTCAATCAGGCCTTGGTTGGAAAGCTCCTTGGCGGTGCTCACGATGGCGCTCTGCGCTTCGTCCACATCGCGAAGTTTCACCGGACCGAGAGACTCGATGTCGTCTCGCAGCATCCGGCCAGCGCGTTCGGAAAGATTGTTGAAGAAAAGCTCGCGCAACGGCTCGGACGCTCCCTTGAGTGCCAGGGGCAGCTTGTCCTTCGCGACCGATCGCAGCAGCACCTGCATGTGTTCCGACGAGAGGCGGCGGAGGTCGTCGAAGGTGAACATCAGGGATTTGATGCGCTCAGCGGCTTCCTGATTGCGCTCCTCCAGCGCTGAAACAAAGCGGGCT
>JAVVHH010000086.1:0-16242 GCA_032249615.1 Acetobacteraceae bacterium | reverse complement strand
GCTGGACTTCTCGCCCTTGTAGACCGGTACGCCGCAGACGTCCTCGGCCACCTCGCGGTAGACCTCGAGCATCCGCGCGACCTCCTCGGCCGCCTCCTGCTCGGTGGCGTGCGCCGTGTGGCCTTCCTGCCACAGGAACTCCGCGGTGCGCAGGAACGGGCGCGTGCGCTTTTCCCAGCGCATCACGTTGGCCCACTGGTTGATCAGCACCGGCAGGTCGCGGTACGACTGGATCCACTCGGCGTACATCACGCCGATGATGACGAAGAACAGCACGAGCTCTTTCCAGAACTTGTCATACTGGAGATCGGCGATGCCGAGGATGCTGTCGTTCAGCAGATAGGACAGGGTCACGATCACGCTGTAGGCGATGATGATCATCGCCAGCTTGTCGACGTAGAAATCCTTTTTGGTCTGGCTCGTGCAGAGCGCGAAGACCGTGGCCGCCGCGGCCAGTTTGTTGAACGGCAGAACGACCCCCAGCCGGCCGTACAGCAGGTCGGACGGCGGCAGCAGCGCCACCCAGATCCAGACCGAGACGCCCAGGTTCGCCGCCGCCAGCGAGATCGGGAGGATGAAGATCCAGGCGGCGTGGTAGAGGAGGTCTCTCATCGGCGGCGGGCCGACCGCAGCTTGGCGGGCGGCGTTGATACCTCATCGGCCGCGGGCGGTTCGCGCTTGATCCGGAACGGGCCGGCCTCTGGCTTGTCGGGTGATTTCTCGCAGCGGTAGCTGTAGTACAGGATGACCATCAAGGCGACCGTGTCCACGGTAAGAATAAGCGTCTCCACGCGTCGCCCTGCCAACCCTCGAAAGCGCAAAGAATACCACAAAAACGAGGCGGGCCCAACTGCCGAGCTACGGCCGCGTCCTCAGGCCGGCAGCCGGGCGCCCCGGCGCAGCGACACGATCGCGCCGACCGCCACGAGGCACGCGACCGTGCCCATCAGAAACGGCGCGCCGGGGAAATAGGCTGGGCGCTCGGGGTTGGCGAACAGGCTGAAGATGAAGCTGCCCGCCAAGGGCGCCACGATCGCGGTCAGCCCCTGCACGGACGCCAGCGCCCCTTGCAACTGGCCCTGCTCGCCCGGACCCGCCTTGTTCGACAGCAGCGACTGGATCGCCGGCCCGCTGATCGCGCCAAATGATTGCAGCACCAGGCCCAGCAGCAGGACCGGCACGGACCAGGCGAGCGCGAGCGACAGGTAGGCGCAAGAGGTGAGCGAGAAGCCGATCATCGCAGCCCGGCGCTCGCCCAGGGCCGGCACGATCCGGCGCACCAGAAGCCCTTGCACGGCGGCCGAGCCCACGCCCATGACCGTCAGCGCCAAACCGTTCTGCAGCGCCGTGAACCCCAGCCGCAGGTCGTTGGCCAGCACGAACGCGCTTTGCAGGGCGCCCAGCGCGAACCAGGAGCAGCACCATGCCAGCGCCAGGCGCCGGTAATCGGCATCGGCGCCCAGGGCGCGCAGGCTGCCGATCGGGTTCGAGCGGGCCCAGCTGAGTGGCCGGCGCGCGGCGGGCGCCAGGCTCTCCGGCAGGATGAGCGCCGCATAGGCGACGTTGATCCCCGCCAGGATGGCCGAAAGCAGGAAGGGCAGCCGCAGACCATAGGATCCCAGCAGCCCGCCCAACGCCGGGCCCACCACGAAGCCGAGGCCGAACATCGCGCCCACCAGCCCGAAACGCTGCGCCCGGCGTTCCGGCGGCGTCACGTCCGCGATGTAGGCCGTCGCGGTCGAGTAGCTCGCCGCCGTGGCGCCGGCGATGATGCGGCCCACGAACAGCCAGCCGACGCTCGGCGCCCAGACGAGCAGGAGATAGTTGAGCGCCATGCCGGTGAGCGCGGCGAGCAGCACCGGCCGCCGCCCGAAGCGGTCGCTGAGCCCGCCCAGCAGCGGCGCGCACAGGAACTGCATGATCGAGAAGGCCGCGAGCAAGCCGCCCATCCAGATCGAGGCCTTCGCCGCCGGGACATGCGCCAGCTGCATCACAAGCGTGGGGACGATCGGCACGACGATGCCGAAGCCCAGAGCATCGAGCGCGACCGTAGCCAGCACCAGCCCGATCGAGGCGGAACGGGCCGGCGCGACCGGCCGGTCCGGAAGAACTGACATACGAGACCGATCCCCAGGCGAGCCCGCGATATAGCCCGGCGTGCGGCCGGGCGCTAATCCGCCCCGGTGCGCTCCGCCTGCAACAGCGCCTGCTTGCGGGCGATGCCCCACCGGTAGCCGGTCAGCGCGCCGTCGCTGCCCACCACCCGGTGGCACGGCACCGCCACGGCCAGCTTGTTCGCAGCGCAAGCGCCCGCGACGGCGCGGACGGCGCGGGTGTTGCCCAACCGCGCCGCGAGCGTGCCGTAGCTGACGGTCTCGCCCGGCGGGATCGCCTGCAATGCCTCCCAGACCCGGCGCTGGAACGCCGTGCCGCGAATGTCGAGCGGGAGCGCGTGCCCGGCGGCCGGGTCGTCGACAAGGGCGACCACCGCCGCCACCATGTCCGCCAGGTCGGAAGCCGCGGGCTCGACGGTCGCCCGGGCGAACCGCCGGCGGAGATCGGCCTCGAGCGCCGCCGGGTCATCCCCGAGCAGGATGGCGCAGATGCCGCGGTCGGTCAGCGCCACCAGGACGGGCCCCAGGCCGGCCTGGCCGACCGCGAAGCGGATCCGCTCGCCGGTGCCGGCCGCGCGGAAGGCGGATGGGGTCATGCCGAGGATCGCCGGGGCCTCCGCGTAGAACCGCCCTGCCGAGCCGAACCCGGCCGCGTACAGCGTGCCGGTGACGCTCTCCCCGGCCAGCAGCATCGCTTGCGCGCGCCCGGCCCGGTGTGCGGCCGCGTAGGCGCGAGGCGTCACCCCGGTGATCCGACGGAACAGGCGGTGGAAATGGAAGGATGAGGTGCATGCCTCGGCGGCCAACGCGTCGAGACTCGGCATCTCCTCGGCCCCCTCGATGGTGCGGCAGGCGCGCGCGACCAGCGCCGCCTCGCGCTCGGCCCGCGGCGGCGCATCCGGCTGGCACCGTTTGCAGGCGCGGTAGCCGGCGGCCGCGGCCGCCGCGGGGCCTGCGAAGAAGCGCAGGTTCTCCGGGCGCGCCGGCCGGGCGGCGCAGGACGGGCGGCAATAGACCCCCGTGGTGACGACTGCGTAGACGAACCGCCCGTCGGCCCGCCCATCGCGGGCGGCAACGGCCTCCCGCATCGTGATCTCGTTCTGCCCTTCCATCATGCGCTCCCGGCTGTGCCCTCGACGCGGACAGTCGCCGATCGCCGCCTCCGGCGCACTCCGCCGCTTGCGCGGCAATCAGCCGGGCGGCGGCACGCCCGCTTCGGCGAGTGCAGCGGCCTGGCGCTGCCCCACTTGCTCCGGGTCGAAGTCGGCAATCAGCTCGTGGAACAGCTGGCTCCAGTTCAGCTCGGCGCGCAGGCGGAGGAACACGCTGCCCAGCCCGAGCGCCGCGCGGTCCATCAGCACGAACTCGCGCGGCGGGCGGACGCTGCCGGTCTGGCGGAGCCCGGCGTGCACCTTCTCGGCCACGCTGCGGCCATAGCTGGAGTCGCCATGCTCCTGGATGCGGCGCACCCGGTCCTGCAACAGCGGCTCGTACACGAAGGCCGCCCATTGGTTGAGGATCTCGAGCTGCTCCTTGCTGAGATTGAGGAACCCCCAATTTTCGTAGGCGTGCCGCGCCTTTTCGTTGTCGCCGTCGCGGATCGCCTCGTAAAGGTGGATGACGCCGGTGATGAATTTCGGCCGAAACACCCGGATCGCGCCGAAATCGAGCAGGTTCAGCTTGTTGTCGCCGCGCACCTGGTAGTTGCCGAGATGCGGGTCGCCGTGGATGACGCCGAAGCGGTAGAACGGCACGTACCAGCCGATGAACAGGGCTTTGGCGAGCTCGTTACGGGCCTCTTGAGGCGGATCACTGTCGATCCAGCGCTGAATGGGCGTGCCATCCAGCCAGCTCATGGTGAGCAGCCGCTTGGTGGTGAGCTCCGAGATGGGCTCGGGCACCGTCACCTCCGGCCGGTCGCGAAGCATGATGCTGTAAAGGCGTAGCTGCGAGGCTTCCCGCTCGTAGTCGAGCTCTTCGCGCAGGCGGTCGGCGATCTCCGCGTAGATCTCGTCGCCCTCGATCACCTTGTCGATCCGCTTGTAGACGCTCATCGCCAGCTTCAGCTGCTTGAGGTCGGCGTCGACCGTGCTCGGCATGTCCGGATACTGCAGCTTGCAGGCGACCTCGCGGCCGTCGGGCAGAGTCGCGCGGTGCACCTGGCCGAGACTGGCCGCCGCGGCGGCTTCCTGCGAAAAGCTGGTGAATTTGGACTGCCAGTCCGGCCCCAGCTCGCCCGCCATGCGGCGCCGGACGAACGACCAGCCCATCGGCGGCGCGTTGGCCTGCAGCTGCGCCAGCTCCTGCGAGTATTCCTCCGGCAGCGCGTCCGGGATCGTGGACAGGATCTGCGCGACCTTCATCAGCGGCCCCTTCAGGCCGCCGAGGATGCTCTTCAGATCTTCCGCGTGGGCCGCCTTGTCGGTCTTCAGCCCGAACACCTTGGCGCCGGCCACCCGGGCGGCGATGCCGCCGACCGCCCCGGACGTCCGGGCGTAGCGGCGCAGTTCGCCAAAGAGGGTCCCCCCCTCGCGATCGGGCATTACGCTTGCTCCAGTTCGTCGATGAACCCGGCGATCACGTCGAGCCCGCGGCTCCAGAATTGCGGGTCCGACGCATCGAGCCCGAACGGCGCCAGCAATTCCTTGTGCCGCTTGGTGCCGCCGGCGCGGAGCATCTCGAGGTATTTGCGCTCGAAATCGGGATGGCCGTCCTGGAACACGTGGTAGAGCGCGTTTACCAGACAGTCGCCGAACGCATAGGCATAGACGTAGAACGGCGAGTGCACGAAGTGCGGGATATAGGACCAGTAGACCCGGTAGTCCGGCGTGAACTCGAAGGCCGGCCCGAGGCTCTCGACCTGCACCTCCATCCAGATCTCGCCGATCCGTTCCGGCAGGATCTCGCCGCCGCGACGCTCCATGTGGAGCCGCGTCTCGAACTGGTAAAACGCGATCTGCCGGACGACGGTGTTCAGCATGTCTTCGACCTTGGACGCCAGCATGAGGCGGCGCTTGGCCGGGTCGGTTTCCGAATCGAGCAGGGCGCGGAACGTCATCATCTCGCCGAACACGCTGGCGGTTTCCGCGAGCGTCAGCGGGGTGCCGGACATCAGGTAGCCTTGCCCGCCCGCCAGAACCTGGTGCACGCCGTGGCCGAGCTCGTGGGCGAGCGTCATGACGTCGCGCGTCTTGCCATGGAAGTTCAGCAGCAGATAGGGGTGAGCCGAGGGCACCGTGGGATGGGCGAAGGCGCCGCCCGACTTGCCAGGCTTCAGCTTGGCGTCGATCCAGGGCTTGTCGAAAAACTCCTGGCCGATTCGCGCCAGCTCCGGGGAGAAGCTGCGATAGGCCGAGAGCACCTGCTCCTGCGCCTGCGGCCAGGTGATGGCGCGGTCCTGATCGTCCGGCAACGGCGCGTTACGATCCCAGTGCTGCAGTTTCTCGAGCCCGAGCCACTTGGCTTTCAGCTGATAGTAGCGATGCGAAAGGCGGGCGTAGTTGTCGCTCACCGCCGTGACCAGTGCGTCGACGACCTCGTCCTCGACCATGTTGGAGCGGTTGCGGTAGCTGGCCGGGCGCGGGTAGCGGCGCCAGCCATCGGTGATCTCCTTCTCCTTGGCCAGCGTATTGGTGATCAGCGAGAACAGCCGGATGTTGTTGCCGAACGTCTCGCCGATGGCGCGGGCGGCCGCCTCCCGCATGGAGCGGTCACGGTCGGACAGCTTGTTGAGCGCCGCCGACACCGTCAGCTCCTCGCCGCCCACCGGCACGCGCAGCCCGGCGACCGTCTCGTCGAACAAGCGGCTCCAGGCGCTTCGCCCGGTGACCTCCTTCTCGTGCAGCAACTTCTCGACCTCGTCGGAGAGCTGGTGCGGGCGGAACACCCGGAGGTCGCGCAGCCAGGGTGCCCAGCGGGTCAGCGCGGGCTCGCGCAGCTTGGCCTCCATGGCCGCCTCGTCGAGCCGGTTGAGCTCGAGGGTGAAGAAGATCAGGTGCGACGAGATCGCCGTCACCCGCTCGGTGATCGACTGGTAGAATTGGCCCAGCTTCGGATCGGTGCTGTCGCCGCTGAACATCAGCTGCGCGTAGGAGACGAGCCGCCCCTGCATCTCCTCGATCCGCTGATATTCGGCCAAGGCCTCGGCCAGGTCAGAACCGGAGATGCCGGACAGGGTGCCTTCGTATCTCTCCTTGAAGGCGATCGCGCTCCGCTCGGCGGCGACGAGGTCTTGCTCGATCGCCGGGCTGTCGAGGCCGGGGTAGAGGTCGGACAGGTCCCATTCGGGCAAAGTCTCGGCAGGGGCCGGGCTGACGCCCTGGCCATCGGGGGAACGAAGCATCTGGTGCCGATCCTGTAGTGCTGATAGGTCCGAAGCTTAAAAGTGGGTCGCTGGCCCCAGAGAGCAAGCATCGAGAGCAAGCATCGCGAGCAAGCATGGCGAGCATGGACGTTTATCCCTCCTGGCCGAACCTGCCCACCCTGATGTTCGCACGGGCCCGCGAGTGGCCGGACCGGCCGATGCTGCGGCATTTCGAAGCGGGTTCCTGGCATTCGATGGATTGGGCAAATTTCGCGCGCCGGGCTGCCTCGCTCGCGCGCGGCTTGCGCGCGGCCGGAATCGCCGCGGGCGACCGCGTGCTGCTGGTCAGCGAGAGCCGGCCGGAGGTGCCGATCGTCGAGACCGCGCTGATGGCGATCCGCGCCGTGCCGGTGCCGGGCTACACCGTCAACACCGTGCACGACCACGCGCACTTGCTTTCGGATAGCGGCGCGCGAGTCGCCATCGTCTCTACGGTGGCGCTCGCCGAAAAGGTCACGGCGGCCGCCTCGCTCGCCGGCGGCCTCGACCTGCTGCTCTGCATGGAGGCCGGGCCACACGCCCCGCTCGCGCCGTTGCTGGCCGACCCGGCGCCGCCCGACGACATCGCCGCCGAAGCCGAGCTGATCGACCGCGGCGCGCTCGCCTGCCTGCTGTACACCAGCGGCACGTCCGGGCCGCCGCGCGGCGTCATGCTGCCGCACCGGGCCATGCTGGCCAATTGCGAGGGCGCGTTCGAGCTGATCCGGCCGCTCCACTTCGACCGCGAGACCTACCTCTCGTTCCTGCCGCTCTCCCACAGCTTCGAGCACACGGTGGGGCAGTTCTTCCTGCTCAGCATGGGCTCCGAGATCGTCTACGCCCGCGGCATCGAGCACCTGGCCGCCGACCTGCAGACGATCCAACCCACGGTGCTCGCGCTGGTGCCCCGCGTGCTGGACGTCATCCATTCCCGCATCCTCGCGCAGATCAAGCGGGAGAAGCCGTTCAAGCGGGCGCTGTTCGAGCAGGCGCTGCAGTCCGGGCTGCGCCGCCTCGATGGGACCGCGACGATGTGGGACCGGCTGGCCGACCCGGTGCTGGACCGCCTGGTGCGCCGGCGTGTGCGGCAGCGCTTCGGCGGGCGGTTCCGCGTCGGCATCTCCGGCGGCGCCCGGCTCGACCCGGATGTCGGCCGCTTCTTTCTCGCGATGGGGCTGATGTTCATCCAGGGCTACGGGCAGACCGAGGCCGGGCCGGTCATCAGCGCCAACCCGCCGCTGCGACCCAAGGTCCATACCGTCGGCCTGCCGCTCGAGGGGGTGGCGCTGCGGCTGGCCGAGGACGGCGAGATCACGGTCCGCGGCGAGCTCGTCATGGATGGCTATTGGCGCCAGCCCGAGGCGACCCGGGCCGCCATCGTGGATGGCTGGCTGCACACCGGCGACGTCGGCCGGCTCGACGAGGATGGCTATCTCGAGATCACCGACCGCAAGAAGGACATCATCGTGCTCTCGGGCGGCGAGAACGTCTCGCCGGCGCGGGTCGAGGGCGCGCTGATGGGCGAGAGCGAGATCCTGCAGGCAGTCGTCTACGGCGACGGCGACACCGGGCTGTCCGCCTACATCGTGCCCGCGGAGAACGAGACGCCGGAATCCGTCGCGGCGGCCGTCGCCCGGGTCGGGGCGCGGCTATCGGTGACCGAGCGCGTCCGCCGGCACACCCTCGTGCCGCCCTTCACCGTCGACAACGGCTTGCTGACGGCCAGCTACAAGATCCGGCGCTCGCTCGTGCTGCGGGCGCACGCGGCCGCTAGAGAGCCGGCGACGTAGGCGGGGCCGGCGACGTAGGGGGGGCGAGGGGCGCCTGCTCGACGGCGGGCGGCGGCGGCGCGGTGGTCGCCTGCTGCAGCCACTCGCGCAGGCTCTGGCGCACCTGGAACTCGAACTCGACGTTCATGTCCTGCATCATCTGCGCGGTGATGTCGTAGAGCGCGCCGCGCAGATCACCGCCGGAGAAGTCGGCGTGGCGGGACACCCGGGCTTCGGCGTATCCCGCGCGCGTCCCCTCCGACGTCAGCACGTCGAGGTGGACGGCGAGGCTACCGTCGAGCCCGCCGGAGGTGCGCCGGATCGTCGCGTCGTCGATGAAGAACGCGGCGCGCCCGAGCGTGCCGCCGGCGACCAGCCGATCGCGCGCCATCTGGATCAGCGCTTGGGCAGGCGGCACCGGGTCGCTGACGTCCAAGCCGCTCGGTGGCGGCGGCGGCGCTTCCTCAATCGAGGCGACGTTGAGCTGCAGCGGGGTCAGATAGCCGTAGGTCAGCGGCGGAAAGCTGGTCCGCGCCAACTCGGTAGCGCAGCCACCCGCCAGCAACGGCAGCAGGATCAAGCCGCGCCGCCCCAGTGTCATGCCGAGGCCTCGCCCGTTTCGCCGCCGGGCGGCGGGCCGGATTGGCCGCGGACCTCGCCACGGTCGAAGCGGAAATCGAGGTTGCAGAACTCGCAGGTCATGACGATGTCGCCGCCGACCGCCATGTGGTCGAGGTCGTCCTCGGGGAAGCGCTCCAGGATGTTGGACAGCTTTTGGCGCGAGCAGCGGCAGCCATAGGCCAGCGCGCGATGCCGCTGCGCCGCCACGCCCTCCAGCCCGAACAGCCGGTAGAGCAGCGCCTCGCCGGTGATCCCGTCGTCCAGCAACTCGGCATCCGTCAGCGTGCGGGCGAGCGCGGTGGCGGTGCGCCAGCTCTCGTCCTGCGCCTCCGCGTCCATCTCGGGGTCGATCCCGCCCGTGCCGGCGATGCGTTCCAGGATGAGCGCGCCGGCCCGCCAGCCATGCGGCGTCGCGTCCGCCGCCAGGCGCACGCTGCATTCGATCTGCTCGGATGTCTCGAAATAATTCAGCGCCATGTCGGCCAACGTCTCGCCCTCGATGGCGACGATACCCTGATGGCGCTCCTTGTCGTCCCCTTGATCGACGGTGAAGGCGAGATAGCCGCCGCCGAGCAGCGCGGCCGCGGAGGGCGCGGGCTCGGCGGCCAGCAGCGTCGCCAGCCGGTCCGCATTGGCCCGCGCATAGCCGCGCAGCGCCCCGGCCTCCGTGCAGTCGGCGAGCAGCATGGGCACGGGCCCATCGCCCTTGGCCTGCAGGCTGAACGAGCCACGGAATTTGAGCGCGGAGGAGAGCGCGGCGGCGAGCGCCAGCGCCTGGCCCGACAGCGCGGTCACGGCAGGGTGATTCTCGTGCCGCGTCAGCAACGCATCGGCAAGCGGCCCGAGGCGCACGAGGCGGCCGCGCACGGGGCGCCCGGGCAGGTGGAAGGGCAGCACGCCGCGGGGGACCACGATGTCGGGCACGTCCGGCCGCGTGCTGTCGAGAAAAGCGGGAGTGACGGTCATCCCGCTAACATAGTGACCGCCAGGCTCGGCGTGAACCAGTCGGCGTGACGAGCGGTCCTAGCTTTGCGCCGCGATCTCGGCTTCGAGGGCTTCGAGATCACCCATCACGCTCTCGAGCAGGGAAGGCTGCACGGCCGCGCCGACGAGCGCCTGTCGGAATGCGGCATGGCAGGGCTCGAACTCGGTGCCGAGCATGTCGCTGGGCGCCGCCGGCGCCTTGCTGGCGGCCAGGCACTCCGCGAATGCGCGGCAGGCGGGCTGCACCGCTTGCGGCAGACGGGCGAAGATCCGGTCGAGCCCTTCGTCGGCCCAGCCCGGCATGGCGGCAATCGGCTCCGTCATGCATCGGCCCCGAAGGCCCAGCTCAACACACCCTTTTGCGCGTGCAGCCGGTTCTCGGCGCCGTCGAACACGACCGATTGCGGGCCGTCGATCACCTCGGCGGTCACCTCGTCGCCCCGATGCGCCGGCAGGCAGTGCATGAAGATCGCGTCCGGCGCCGCCGCTTCCATCAGCCCGGCCGTGACCCGGTAGGGCGCCAGCATGTTGTGCCGGCTCTCGCCGGGATCGTCGCCCATGCTGACCCAGGTATCGGTGACCACGCACCGCGCGCCGCGGACGGCAGCCGCCGGGTCGTCGGTCAGCTCGATCGTCGCCCCCTGGGCGCGCGCCCAGTCCAGCAGCTTCTGCGGCGGACGGCGCAGTTCGGGGGTCGCGATCCGCAGCGTGAAGCCGAACCGCACCGCCGCCTCGATCCAGGAGCAGGCGACGTTGTTGCCGTCTCCGGTCCATGCCACGACCTGCCCGCCGATCGGCCCGCGATGCTCCTCGAACGTCATCACGTCGGCCATCAGCTGGCATGGATGGCTCGCGTTGGTCAGCCCGTTGATGACCGGCACGGTCGCCGACGCGGCGAGTTCATGCAGGCGCGCCGGGTCGTCGGTCCGGATCATGATCGCGTCGACGTAGCGGGAGAGGACGCGCGCGGTGTCGGCCACCGATTCGCCCCGCCCGGTCTGCATCTCCTGTGCGCTCAGCATCACCACGTCGCCGCCCAGTTGCTTCATGGCCACCTCGAAGCTCACCCGCGTCCGCGTGCTCGGCTTCTCGAAGATCATCGCCAGCGTCTTGCCGGCGAGCGGCCTGGCCGGGTTCCGGTCATGCTTCAGCGCGGACGCTTGGCTCAGCATCCGTCGCAGCGTCGCGGTGTCGAAATCCCGCAGGTCCAGGAAATGTCGCGGCGGCTCGGTCCGGTCCACCAACGCCAATGCACTGCTCATTTTGCGGCGGCGGGATACACGCCGTGCTGGCAGCGGCGCACCGCCATGCGGATCATCTCGACCGCGGCGTCGATATCCGAATCGGTGATCACCAGCGGCGGCACGAGGCGCACAACGTTATCCCCGGCCGCGACCGCCAGCAGCCCTTCGGCCAGCATCGCGTCCTGCAACTCGGTGTTGGGCACTTCCGCCTTGAGCCCGAGGATCAGTCCGGCGCCCCGCACTTCAGAGACGACCTTCGGGTAGTCCGCCACGACCGCCTCGAGCTTGCCCCAGAGAACGTCGCCCTTGCGCCGCACCTCGTCCAGGAAGCCCGGCGCGAGGATCACGTCGAGCACGGCATTGGCCGCCGCGCAGGCCAGCGGGTTGCCGCCGAACGTGGTCCCGTGCGTGCCGGGCTTCAGGTTCCGGGCCACGTGCTCCTTCGCCAGGATCGCCCCCATCGGAAACCCGCCCGCGATACCCTTGGCCGACGAGAGCACGTCCGGCTCGATGCCCGCCCACTCGTAGGCGAACAGCTTGCCGGTGCGTCCCATGCCGCATTGGACCTCGTCCAACCCCAAAAGGATGCCGAACTCGTCGCAAGCTGCGCGCAGCCCCCGCAGGAAGTCGAGGCTCGCCGGGCGGATGCCGCCTTCGCCCTGCACGGGCTCGACGAGGATGCCAGCCGTCTCCGGGCCGATGGCGTCGCGCAGCGCGTTGAGATTGTTGAACGGAACGTGGTCGAACCCCTCGACCACCGGGCCGAAGCCGGCGAGGTATTTCTTGTTGCCGGTGGCCGCCAGCATGGCGAGCGTGCGGCCGTGAAAGGCGCCGTCGAAGCAGATGACGCGGTAGCGCTCGGCCTTGCCGTTCTCCGCCATCGCCTTGCGCATCATCTTGACCATGCCCTCGTTGGCCTCGGCCCCCGAGTTGCAGAAGAACACGCTGTCGGCGAACGTCGCCTCCACCAGGCGCGCGGCGAGCCGTTCGGCTTGCGGCACGCGGTAGAGGTTGCTCGTGTGCATGACCCGGCCCGCCTGCTCGGCGATCGCCGAGACCAGATGCGGGTTGCCGTGCCCCAGCGACGACGTCGCGATGCCGGCCCCGAAATCCAGCATTCGTCGGCCATCCGCCGTATACAGCCAAGCGCCTTCGCCCCGCTCGAAAGCGAGGTCGGCACGGTTGTACGTCGGCATCAGGGCGGGAATCATCGGGGTGTGTGGCCTCTCCTCGGTTGTCCAAGCGACGAAGCGCCGAATGGACCTCCATGCGGCGGGCTGAACAAGCGGTCACTGTGGCGTCGGGCGCGGCCCGAAGTCAACGCGGACGCGTCGGCATCAATGCTCGAATGTCCGCCACGCGGTTGCGGGGGAGGCCGGCTCCGTTACTAAAGAGAGAATGCCCAGACCTGGCCAGGAGTCGACGCCGCGTCCGCCCGGCAAGCCGCCGGACCGCGCGGCCCTGCACGAAGCCGCGCTACGCCACCTCGCGCGCTTCGCGGCCACCGAGATCGGCCTGCTCCGCGTGCTGGACCGCCGCATCGGCCGCTGGCAGCGGGCCAGCGAGGCGCCGGACGAGGCCGCAGCACCTTGCCGCCAAGCCGCCCGCGAGGTCGTCCGGGCGCTGGTCGCGGCGGGCGCGCTCGACGATGCCGTGTTCGCCGCCGCCCGCGCCCGCCGGCTGGTCCGCGCCGGGCGTTCCCGCCGCGCCGTCCAAGCGCACCTCGCAGCCAAGGGCGTCGACGCCGAGACCGCCGGCGCCGCCCTGCCGGACCCCGAGGCGGAGTTCCTCGCCGCCATCGCCTTCCTGCGCCGCCGCCGCTTCGGCCCGTTCCGCCCCACCGACGACGGCGCCGACCGGGTGCGCGAACTCGCGACCCTGGCCCGCGCCGGCTTTCCGCGCGACGTCGCCGAGCGCGCCCTCCGGCTCGAGCCCGGCGACGCCGCCGAACTGCTCGCCCAACTCAAGCGCGCCTGATGTCGGCGACACGCTCGCGTTTCTCCCGCGCCGCCATCATCGCCGGCGCCTACCGTAGCCTGCCGCTGCAGATCGGGGTCATCCCGTTCGGGCTCGTGGTCGGCATCGTCTCGCAGGGGCAGGGCCTCAGCCTCACGGAAGCGACCGTCATGAGCGCCACCGTGTATGCCGGGTCGGCGCAGTTGCTGGCGCTGGGGCATTGGAGCGTGCCGGCGCCGGTCGTGGCCGCGGCCACCGCGTCGTTCATCGTCAACCTCCGGCTCGCGCTGATGGGCCCGGTGATCGGCCCCTGGCTCGACCGGGTCCGCGGCTGGCGGCTCTGGGCCAGCCTGTTCGTGATGGCCGATCAGAACTGGGCGCTGTCGGTGGCCGAGATGCAGGCGGGGCGGTCCGACGCCGGGTTCCTGTTCGGCTCGGGCGCATCGATGTGGATCGTCTGGGTGCTCGCCACCGCGCTCGGCCACGTCGTCGGCGGCGTGCTCCGCCTGCCGCCCGGCCACCCCATCTTCTTCGCCGCGCTCGCCGTGTTCGTCTCCATCCTGGTGCCCATGTGGCACGGAAGGCGCGACTTGTTGCCCTGGGTCGTCGCGGCCGCCACCGCGCTGACCATCGCGCGCCTGCTGCCCGACACCTCCTGGCACATCGTCGGCGGCGCCGTGGCTGGCGCGGCGGCCGGCGTCATCCGGGACCGGCGCGCGTGAGGCCGGACGTCGCGCTCGCGATCCTTGCCATGACGGCGGCTACGTACCTCACGCGCGCCGGCGGCTACGTCCTGTTCCGGGCCATGCGCCCGAACGAAGCGGTGCGCTCGGCGCTCGGCTACATTCCGGGCGCGCTGTTCGTCGCCTACGTCGCCCCCGCGCTCGCCAAGGGCAGCTGGCCGGAATGGTTCGGCGCCGCGGTCACCGTCGCCACCATGCTGCTGACCCGGCAGATGTCGGCCGCCATCCTCGCGGGCACGGCCGGGGCCTGGCTGGTCTGGTCGTTCGGCTGAATTGCTGGGCCGGTGTTTTTGTTGTAAGATCAGCTCATTGACGGTTCCGGGTTGCCCGATGCGGTCTGTTCTCGCCGTTTGTCTCGCGCTCTGTCTCGCCGCCTGCGGCGGCCACCCCGGCCTGCAATCGTCGTCCAGCTCCCTCGAGTGTGCTCCCTATGCACGCGAGATATCGGGCCTTCAGCTCTATGGCGACGCGGCGAGCTGGTGGGACCAGGCGGACGGCCGTTATGCGAAAGCCTCCCAGCCGGTGCCGGGCGGCGTCCTGGTGCTGCGCCGCTCCGGACGGTTGCCCTACGGCCACGTCGCCGTGGTGCGAAGCCAGCGCTCGCCGCGCGAAATCACGGTCGATCAGGCGAACTGGGTGCATCACCGGGTCACGCTGGGCGAACCGGTGGTCGACGTGTCGGACGCCAATGATTGGAGCCAGATCCGCGTCTGGTGGCAGCCGGCCGGCGCGATGGGCGCGACGACTTACCCGGCCTACGGATTCATCGCGCCGTGAGAAGCGGCCCCTCGTCCAGAGCCGCAATTTGCTTGCAAGCCGCGGCGGCCCGCGCCATGTGAGACGCGGTGAGTGGGGGGTGCGCAGCACCCTCGGCAGCGGAGGGAATTCATGGGTAGCTTCAGTATCTGGCACTGGATGATCGTGCTGCTGGTCGTCCTGCTGCTGTTCGGGAGCGGCAAGGTCAGCAACCTGATGGGCGACTTCGCCAAGGGCATCAAGTCGTTCAAGAAGAACATGGCCGAGGATGACGACGCGTCGATGGAAGCCAGCGCCGCCGAGCGGCCGCCCGGCACCATCTCGGCTCCCGCCGCCAACACGACCACCACCACGGCCGTGCCGCCCCGCGAGACCACGCGGGCGCTCTGACCCGCGGATTGACGCGGGGTCTTTCCTGCGGAGGATGACGGCTTCGTCCGGAGTCCTCCGCCATGACCGCGCACCGCGTTTCCGCCAGTCCCCAGACCGTCCACTGGGGCACTTTTAGCGCCGCCATCGATCCGGTCCTGACCATCCGGAGCGGCGACACCGTCACGCTCGAATGCGTCTCCGGCCCGGCCGATTGCATGCCGCCGCCGGGCTCCGGCTTGGTGGTGCCGCACGCTCTCTCGGCCATCCACCGCGCCGTCCCGCAGCGTGGCCCCCACATCCTGACCGGCCCCGTCGCCGTCGCCGGCGCAGAGCCCGGCGACATGCTCGAGGTCCGGATCGACAAGATCGAGTTCGGCGCCGATTGGGGATTCTGCGGGCACCGTCCGCTGGCCGGCACCTTGCCAGAAGACTTCCCCGACCGTTTCCTGAGCCACATCCCGATCGACCGGGCCGCCAACACCTGCACGCTGCCCTGGGGCATGGTGCTGCCGCTGCAGCCCTTCTTCGGCGTCATGGGCGTCGCGCCGAAGCCCTCCTATGGCGTGCTCTCGACCAAGGAGCCCCGCGAGCACGGCGGCAATCTCGACAACAAGGAGCTCGGCGCCGGCAGCACGCTGTTCCTGCCCGTGTTCGTGGACGGCGCCAATTTCTCCGCCGGCGACGGCCACGGTGTCCAAGGCGACGGGGAAGTGTGCATCAACGCGCTGGAGATCTGCCTGACCGGCACCTTCACCCTGACGCTGCACAAAGGCGACGGCCTCGACCGCCCGGCCTTACGTTACCCGCGCGGCGAGACGACGACGCACTACATTTCGATGGGAATGCACGAGGATCTCGACGTGGCGATGAAAACCGCCTTGCGGGAGATGATCGCCTTCATCTGCAGTCGGACCAACCTATCGCGCGACGAAGCCTACCAACTCTGTTCCCTAGCGGTCGACTTCCACGTGACGCAGACGGTGAACGGAGAGAAGGGCGTGCACGGAATGCTGCAGCGCACCCTGCTGAGCTAGTCCGCCTATGAAGGCTCGTGCTGGACGGTATGCCCGCGTCGGCCCTTGCTCTGTGTCGGCCAACGTTACACTCCGGACAGTAGCAATCAGGTAACTCGACGGCACGTGCCCAGAAAACCTTGTTTCCCGAGCTGGCAACGAATTCTGATGGCGTGACAATGCCGTTTCTATGTCGCGCTCCACGCCGAAACGTTCCATAGCCGGTTAGACCGTCGAAAAAGTTTACAGTTATTGTGCGCTGGAATTTCGACCGGACCTCGCCCGCGCGAACTTCAAGAATATTCCCCTGCATTGTCAAAAGATTATC
>JAVVHH010000085.1:0-16389 GCA_032249615.1 Acetobacteraceae bacterium | reverse complement strand
TAGAGCGGCGCGGGTACGGGCCGGCGGCGCAGCAGCAGCACACCGAGGATGACCGAGGCGACCAACAGCCCGGCCGCCAGCCCGAACTGGACCCCGCTCGAAAGCCCGGCCCCCGCCCCGGCCAGGGCGAAAACGACGGTCTGCGGCACATAGCCGATCGCCGAGGCCAGCAGGAACGGCGCCGCCGCCACCCCCGACACGCCCGCCGCGATGTTCAGAAGCACATTGCTCCCGACCGGCAGCAGCCGAATGGTCAACGTCGCCGTGAACGCCTGGCCGGTCAGAAACCGGTCGAGCCGATCCAGGCGGCCTCCCTCACGCCGGCGCAGAAACGAGAGCGCCGCCTGGCGCGCCAAGATCCGAACCCACAAGAAATCTGCCGCGCAGCCCGCGACCTCTGCCAGCAACGCGAGCGCCGCACCGGTCCAGAAGCCGAACGCATAGCCCCCCGCCAGAGCGACCACCTGCCGCGGCACGGCGAGCGCGCAAGCGACACTCCCGACAGCCACGAACACCAGAGGTCCCTTCGACCCGGCCGACGCCATCGCCGCGCGGGCGTCGAACCCGCTCGCCTGAACCAACAGCGCCACCGCCGCGAACGCCAGCAGGATCAGGGCCGGCTTCCACAGCAGCCGCGCCACCCCGATCACGGCGTCTCCACCTCTGGCCGTCGCCAGCGCCGCTGCAGCCACGCGACACCGGCCAAATCCACGATCCCGACCGCCAACCGATCCAGCGTTCCGTAGTTGGAGGCGCCCCGCAGCCGCGGCCGGTGGTTGACCGGCACGGACCGCACCCGCCCGCCCGCCCGAAGGAACAGCGCCGGCAGAAAGCGATGCATATGGTCGAAGTGCGGCAGCTCGAGGAACGCCGCCCGGCGAAACAGCTTCAGCCCGCACCCCGTATCCGGCGTCGCGTCCCCGAGCAGGGTTGCCCTGACCCGGTTGGCCACAAGGGACGAGATTCGCTTGATCCGCGTGTCGCGCCGGGTCGTACGGTGACCCGCGAATAGCACGGGTGACGTCTCGTTGTCCGCCTGGGCTTGCTGCAGCAGCCGGGGGATATCGGCCGGGTCGTTCTGCCCGTCGCCGTCGAGGGTCGCGATCCAGAGGCCGCTCGCCGCGCGGACGCCGGTGACGATCGCCGCCGATTGCCCGCAACTCGCCCGGTGACGCCGCACCGTCAACGCCGGCACAGCCCGTTGCGCGGACCGCAGTTCCTCGAGCGTGGCGTCGGTGCTGCCATCGTCGACATAGACGATCTCGTGCGACACAGGCGCGAGCGCCCGCTCGATCTCGTCGATCAGCGGCCTAATATTCGCCGCCTCGTTGCGAACGGGCACAACGACCGACAGGAGCGGCGTCGCATGACCGCCCGAACGCACCGGCTCTGGTTCGGGTCTCTGCATCGCACGCGCGGTAGCATCGCCCGATCCTCCCTCGCAAGACCGCGGAGATAGCGTATCTGTGCTGCAAGGCAGCCGTTGGCTGGAACCGCCAGGAGACCGAGACCATGAATTCCGCAGCGATGACCCACGTCCGGAGCCCCCGCGCCGCCGTGTCCCGGTCGCGCCGCCCAGTCGCGATCTGGCTGTTTTCCGTGTGCTTCATGATCCTGGTGATGATCTCGCTCGGCGGTGCCACGCGGCTGACGGGCTCCGGGCTGTCGATCATGGAGTGGGCGCCGATCATGGGCGTGGTCCCGCCGCTCTCCGCCGCGGAGTGGAACCGGCTCTACGCGCTCTACCAGCAGATCCCGCAATACGCCCTGATCAACCACGGTTTCGGGCTGGCAGGCTTCAAATCGATTTTCTGGCTCGAATGGACCCACCGGCTTTGGGGCCGGTTGACCGGGCTGGTCTTCATCGTCCCGCTGATCGTGTTCGCGATCCGCGGCCAGATCGGCGCCCGGCTCGGGGGGCGCCTGTTTCTCTTGCTGTTGCTCGGTGGCCTGCAGGGCGCCGTCGGGTGGTTCATGGTCGCCAGCGGCTTCGACAAGGGCAGCACGGCCGTCTCCGCATACCGGCTGGTGATGCATCTCGTTCTGGCCATCACGCTGTATTCCGCCATCCTCTGGACCGCGCTCGAGACGTGGGGCCCGGCCCGTGTCACGATCTCCCACAACAAGCGGCGGCTGCTCGGGGCGCTCTGCGGGACGATCGCGCTGACGGTGGTGGCGGGCGGCTTCGTCGCCGGGCTGAAGGCGGGCTGGATCTACAACACGTTCCCGCTGATGGGCGGCAGCCTGGTCCCGAGCGATTACGGCGCGCTGCAGCCATTCCTGCGCAACGTCACCGAGAACCTGGCGGCCGTGCAGTTCGATCACCGGCTGCTGGCGACGGTGACCGCGATATTGGCGCTCGGCACCGCCGCCGCACTATGGCGCAGTTCAGCCGGCAGCGGCCGACGCGCGTTGGCTGCCATCGCCGTCCTGGTCTGCGTGCAGTATACATTAGGAGTGGCGACGCTGCTGCTGGTCGTGCCGGTGCCCCTGGCCACGCTGCACCAGAGCGTTGCCATCCTCCTCCTTTCAGCGGCGTTGACGGCGCTCTATCTGCATAGAGGCTCTCCCTGACCGCCCCGGTCCGCCGAGACGTCTCATTTTTGAGCGTTCTTCGGCTCACTGTTGCATCTGGGCGCTAGTGCTCGCGCCTCCGATACGTCACACTAGGATCAAGCATGATGCAGTCTTCGCCCCTTTCTGCCCTGGCCGCGACCGACGAACTCTTCTTCGAGCGCGGCGCGGCGCTCGACCGGCAGACGGCTGAAGCCATCGTGGGCGAAACGTTGTCCGGCATGGACGATGGCGAGTTGTTCCTCGAATACCGGGAATCGGAAAGCATCTCTCTGGAAGAGGGCCGCATACGCAGCGCGGGATTCGACACTCATCTCGGGTTCGGCCTGCGCGCCGTGCTGGAGGAAGAGGCCGGTTACGCGCATGCCGGTGAGGTATCGGAGGCCGCGTTGCGCCGGGCCGCGGCAGCGGTGGGCGGCGTTCGCGGGGGTCGCACTGGTCGGGCTTCCGAGCCGCCGCGGGCCACCAACGCGCGGCTGTATTCCGAGGCCAACCCGCTGACCACGACCGATTTCGCGGACCGCACGGCTGCGCTGTCGATGCTGAACGATTATGCGCGCGGCAAGGACTCCCGCGTGAAGCAGGTGATGGCCAGCATCGCGGGCGAGTGGCAGGCGGTGCAGATCGTTAGGGCCGACGGCGTTCGCGTGGCCGACCTGCGCCCGCTGGTGCGGATGGGTGTCTCCGTCGTCGTCGAGCAGGACGGCCGTCGCGAAAGCGGCAGTTTCGGCGGCGGCGGGCGGTTCGGCTACGCCGCGCTGCTCGACGAGGCGTACCTCAAGGCGGCCGTGGACGAGGCGCTGCGCCAGGCTCTCCTCAACCTGGAAACCCGCCCGGCCCCGGCCGGCGACATGCCGGTCGTGCTGGGGCCGGGCTGGCCCGGCATCCTGCTGCACGAAGCGATCGGTCACGGGCTCGAGGGCGACTTTAACCGCAAGAAGACCTCCGCTTTCTCCGGTCTCATGGGGCAGCGCATCGCCAGCAAGGGCGTCACCGTGGTCGACGACGGCACGATCCCCGATCGCCGCGGCAGCATCACCGTCGACGACGAGGGCACGCCGGGCGGCCGCACGACCATGATCGAGGACGGAATCCTGACCGGCTACATTCAGGACCGCCTCAACGCCCGGCTGATGGGCGTGGCCCCCACCGGAAACGGTAGGCGCCAGAGCTACGCCCATGTGCCGATGCCGCGCATGACCAACACGGTCATGCTCGCCGGCGATGCCGACCGCGAGGACATGATCCGCTCCGTCAAGCGCGGGCTCTACGCGGTCAATTTCGGCGGCGGCCAGGTCGACATCACCTCCGGCAAGTTCGTCTTCTCCGCCAGCGAGGCCTACCTGATCGAGGACGGCGTCGTGACCGCCCCGGTCAAGGGCGCCACGCTGATCGGCAACGGACCCGACGCGCTGCTCAAGGTCGAGATGGTCGGCAACGACCCGGGGCTCGATCCGGGCATCGGCACCTGCGGCAAGAACGGGCAGGGCGTGCCCGTCGGCGTCGGCCAGCCGACACTGAAGCTCTCCAGCCTGACCGTGGGTGGCACGGCGACATGACGGCACGGGCGGTCCTCGCGCTTCTGCTGCTGGCAGGCCTCACGGGCCGGCCTGCGCTTGCGGAGACTGCCCACGACATGGCGTGCCCCGCCGTCGAACTGCCGCCCTTCGCGCTCCCACACCTGCGGCAGGAGCTGGCCGCCGGGCAGGAAGTCACCATCGTCGCCTTCGGCAGTTCCTCGACCCTGGGCTCCCAAGCCTCCGACACCCGCCATACCTACCCGGCCGTCCTGCAGGATGAGCTCGAGTCAGCCTTGCCGGACACCCATGTCGCCGTACTGAACCGTGGCATCGGCGGCCAGGACGCGATGGAGATGATGACCCGGCTCGAGACCGACGTGCTCGCGACGCATCCCACGCTCGTCATCTGGCAAGTCGGCGCGAACGGGGCCATGCGCGGCAATGATCCGGCCGATTTCCAAAAGCTCGTCCACGAAGGCGTGCATCGTCTCGAGAGCAGCGGCGCCGACGTCATCCTGATGGACAACCAACGGTCACCGGCCGTCCTCGCCGCGCCGGCCCACGCACTCTTCGACGAAGCGGTCGCCGAGGTTGCACGACGCGATGGCGCGCCCCTGTTTGCCCGCAGTCGGCTGATGGAGCTGTGGCAGCAAGCCGGGCATCCCTACGCGGAGTTCCTGGCCGCCGATGGCATCCACCACAACAACCATGGCTATGCCTGCGTCGCCAAAGCGCTCGCCCGTTCAATCCTGAAGGGGCTCGGCGCCGCCTCTCGGCTTAGCGCCTCCCAATAAGCGTCAGCCCGTCACCGGGCCGCTGACCGCGCTCTCACGGATGCCGGCGCGGCGTAGGCCCTGCGCCAGGCGCTCCGTGGCACGATCGTCCTCGAACGGGCTCGTCGCCATGAACTGCTCGATGCCGAAACGCGGCTCGAACGCCATGAGCCGCCGGCGAACCATTGCCGCTTCGGCTTGCATGTCCAGCTGGCCCAAGGCCGCGAGATACACCTTGCAGCCCGGCGCGTAGTCCGGGTTCAGCTCGTTGACCGCGCGCCCATACTCGGCCGCCTGCTTGTAATCGCCCTGCAGGAAGGCGAGCAGGCTGAAGCCGACATCGTATTGAAAGGCGAAGGGGTCGGCGGGGGAGAGTTGGCGGTAACGGTTCAGCCGCACCTCGGCCTCGTCGAGACGCCCGGAGTAGAGATGGGCGAAACCAGAGAGCGCCCACCCCATCGCGAGGTTCGGGTTCAGCGCCAACGCCCGCTCATGCAGCGAGAGCGCCTCCGGCATCCGATGTTCGAGCGCGGCGCGGACGTGACCGGCGACCGTGAAGCTCCTGGCGTTCTGCGGATCGAGGGTGATGCCACGCTCGGCGTGACGCGCCGCCTGCTCGGCGACCGCCCGGCGGTCCTCTGCCCAGCCGTGCTCGTCGAGGAAGCTGAACCAGTAGGCGAGCCAGGTGTGGGCCTGCGCGAGATCGCTCTGCCGCTCGATGGCGCGGCGGAGCGAGGTGCCGGACTCCATGAATTGCTGCCGGTCCGACCGGCTCATGCCGGGCAGCGCTCGCAGGACGAGTTCCCACGGTCCCGCCTCCGACAGCGGGATCTGGGCGGCCCGGCGGCTCTCCAGCCGCAGCAGCTCGGGATCGATCTGCGCGACCGTCTCCGACGCCACCTCGTCTTGCACCCTGAGCAGATCGTCGAGCGACCGGTCGAAGCGCCGGGTCCAGACCACGTTGTTGCCGTCGCGCAGATCGATCAGCCGCGGCGCGATGCGGATGCGGTCGCCGCCCCGCTGCACCGTGCCGTCGATCAGGTAGTCGAGCCCGAGCGTCTGCCGCAGGGCCGCGTCGTCGCGCCCTTCCGGAACCGCCTGCACCAGCGACGACGTGGACACGATGGATAGCCAGCGGAAGCGGCTGAGCGAGGAGGTGATCTCTTCCGCGAGCCCCATCGCAAGATGGCCGTGAGCGGCGTCGGTCCCGACGAGGCTGAGCGGCAGCACGCCGATGCGGGCACTGGTCCGGGTCATCATCGGGCGCGGCTCAGGCCGGGCTTCGGCGACGGGGGGCGGCGGTGGGGGCGACGGGGTCCGCACGGCTTTACCGCTCCGGATCTCCGCGAGCAGCGCCTGCGTTTCCGGGGAGGGCGCCGCGTCCAGCAGGTCGCCCAGGACGGCGCGGCAGCGGTCGTAGGACTGGATCGCCATCCCCCGTTCGCCGCGCTCGGCGTGGGCTCGCATCAGGGCGCGCCAGGCGCCCTCGTGGACCCGGTCGATGGCCAGAAGCTGCTGGGCGACCGGTATCAGCGTCTCGGGGGCGACCTGCTCGTTCAACAACGCTTCGGCGACGCTGCGGGCCCGGTCGCGCAGGCGTTCGCGCTCGCCGTGCAACCAGACGTCGAACGCCGGGTCGACGCCGTCCAGCTCCTCGAGCAACTCGCTATCGAGCAGAGCCAGCGCGCCGGGGTGCGCGGTGGTGGCCCGCAAGACCTCGTCCACGTCGACCCAAACGACGCCGGGCCGCAACACTAGGCTGTCGCGATTGATGGTGAGGATCTCCGTCTCGGCCGGCGAGAGGACTTCGAGCAGGCGATGGATCTCCTGGCGCAGCGACGCCCTCGCCTGCTCTTCCGGCCGGCGGCTCCAGAGCAGCTCGGCCAGGCGCGAGCGCAGCACCGGCCGCGGCGCGGACAGGACGACGTTGGCCAGAAGCGCCCGCGTCTTGCGGCCGGGCGGCAGCACGCTTTCGTTGTTGACCGTCCAGGCTTCCATCTGGCCGATCAACCTGAGCCGAACGGCGATCCCGGATCCGCCGGAACTCGGGCCGATCGGAGATCTCTGCTGACGGTCCTGGGCTGTCATTGATGCGCCTATCATCAGGAAAGCCATCATCCAAGAACGCCGATTTGACGCAAGATGATAATTGCGCGGACTAGTTCGATCTACTTATCGCCCAATTCTCGCACGAGACGGCCTTGTCTCAAAAGTTAAACGGTCGCTTCGAACAGGGCTTTCGACGCGTCACCGGCCCATTCCGCCTGATATTTACCCAGCCATTGCTCCGCCTGCGTGGGCTCGCCGGCGGCAATCGCTTGAATTGGGTCAAGGTATCCGGTTTCGTCACGGCCCTCGCAGTCGAAGCACGCGCGGGCGCGGAGCCCCTCTGCGGCGATAACGACTAAGTCACGGGCCAACGAGCGAACGGTTCCGTTCGCAAACGGCGCATCCAAGGCGAGAGCCGGAACTGTGGAACGCAACTCCAGATAGTCGGTCCAGGGATGCTCCCGCATCAGCTTTTCTGCGGCGGCCAGCGAAGATTCATCGTACAGCAATCCGGTCCAGAACGCGCTTTGCGCCAACATCATGTCCGGCCGGCCCGCGTCGGCCCCGCGCATCTCGAGAAAGCGCTTCACCCGCACATCGGTGAACGCGGTCGTCATGTGGTCGGCGAAGTCCCCGAGCGTAGCTTGCTGGCCTGCGAGCGCCGGCAATCCAGAGGTCATGAACTGCCGGAAGGACTGCCCGGCCACGTCGTGATACACACCCTCGCGCAGCACGAAATACATCGGCACGTCCAGCAGCCACTCTACGTATCGCTCGAAGCCGAAGCCTTCGTCGAACAGCACCATGGGCATGCCGGAGCGCTCGTTGTCCGTATCCGTCCAAACGCGCGCCCGGCTCGACAGGAAGCCGCTCGGCTTGCCCTCGATGAAGGGAGAGTTGGCGAACAGCGCCGTCGCGACTGGCTGGAAGGCGAGCGAGACCCGCAGCTTGCGCGCCATATCCTGCTCGGACGCGTAGTCCAGATTGACCTGCACGGTGCAGGTCCGCGTCATCATGTCGAGGCCGAACTGTCCTTTGAGCGGCATGTAGCGGCGCATGATCGCGTAGCGCGCCTTGGGCATCCACGGCATCTGGTCCCGGCGCATGGTCGGGTGGAACCCGAGCGGCGCGAAGCCGATGTCGAGCGGATCGGCGGCGTGGCGCACCTCCGCGAAATGCGCATCGAATTCCGCCTTCGTCTCGTGCAGCGTGCGGGCGAGCCCGCCGGAGAGTTCGAGCTGCCCTGCCGGCTCGAGCGAAACCGAGGCCGACTTGGCCGCGCCCACGCCCTTGAGCCCGATCGGCACGCCCCGCTCGGGGATCGGCTCCCAGCGGCCCGGTTGCGCGATGCGCTCGAGCACCGCGCGGATCCCGGCGGGCTCGTAGGGCGGCGGCGCGCCGGTCTCGCGCAGGAAGCCGAACTTCTCGTGCTCCGTGCCGATGCGCCACTCTGCTTTCGGCTTGCACCCCTCGGCGATGTAATCGGCCAATTGTTGGACAGACCCGATCGGCGTGTCGTCAACGTCGCCAGGATTGGACATCGGTCAGCGGGTTTCCTCTCATGCGCAGCCGGGCCGGTCTGCGAGAGCCCGACCCGGGGAGGCGAACACAACACTTTCGCAGCCGTCGGCGTCAAGGCGGGGTGGTCTGGTGGCACGGCACGGCCTATAGCGCAGGCGTGACGAGCTGGACCGATATCCCCGCCTCGGGCTGGGTTGCGCGGCTGCCGCCCAAGGCTCGCGCGTTCGCCGTGTTGGCCCGGTTGGACCGGCCTATCGGGGCATGGCTGCTGTTTCTGCCTGGTCTGTGGTCGATCCTGCTGGCCCGCCTGCCCGCCACGGCGACGGTGTGGCTGCTGCTGCTGTTCGGGGTCGGCGCGGTGGTGATGCGGGGCGCCGGGTGCGTCGTGAACGACATGTGGGACCGCGACATGGACCGGCGGGTCACCCGCACGGCCTCCCGCCCGCTCGCGAGCGGGGCGCTTCGCATGCGCGAGGCGGCCCTGTTCCTGGCGGTTCTGCTGGCGATCGGGTTGGCGATCTTGCTGCAGCTCGACCCGTTGGCCCAGTGTCTCGGCGTGGCATCGCTGTTGCTGGTGGCGCTCTACCCGTTGGCGAAACGTGTCACCTGGTGGCCGCAGGCCGTGCTCGGCATCACCTTCTCCTGGGCAGCGCCGATGGGTTATGCCGGGGCAACCGGGCGCCTCGATGGGGCGGCGGCTGCCCTGTATGCGGCAGCCTTCTTCTGGATCCTGGGCTACGACACGATTTACGCGCACCAGGATCGTGAGGACGACGCGCTGATCGGTGTCCACAGTACGGCGCGCCTGTTCGCCCGGTCGACCAAGCCATTTCTCGCCGTCTGCTACACGCTCACCATCGGGCTGCTCGCGGTGGCAGGGGCGCTCGCCGGGCTGCGGTTTACCTTCGCGGTCGCGCTCCTGTTGCCGACCGCGCTGCTGGTTTGGCAGGCCTGGAGTCTGGACGTCGACGATCCGGCCGGCTGCCTCGCGCGCTTCAAGCTCAACCGCGAAACCGGTCTCCTGATCGGGCTGGCAATCCTGCTCGGCACCATTTCGGCGTGACTCCGGCCGAGTTCGTCGCGGCTCACACCGCCATCGGCACCGCCCCGCTGGTCCCTGAGATCCAACTCCATCTCGCCACCGAGATCACGCCGATCTGGCAGGCGACCGAGGCATGGCTTGCCCGGGAAGGCGTGGACCCGCCGTTCTGGGCGTTTGCCTGGCCCGGTGCCCAGGCGCTCGCGCGCCGGGTTCTCGACCACCCGGCGCTGGTCCGCGGCCGCGTCGTGCTCGACTTTGCGGCGGGCGGCGGACTGGCCGCCATCGCGTGCGCCCTGGCCGGCGCCACGGTCGAGACTGCCGAACTCGACGCGCTCGCCACCACCGCCATCCTGGCAAATGCCGCCCTGAACGGCGTGGCGCTCACGACCCAGACCGGCGACGTGGTGGGGAGTCCGGGGCGCTGGGACCTCATCCTCTGCGGCGACGTCTGCTACGAGGCGCCCATGACGCAGCACATCCTGCCCTGGCTGCGCACCCTGGCCCGCACCGCCGAGGTCTGGATCGCCGATCCGGGCCGAGCCTATCGCCCCGCCGACAACATGGTCCCGCTTGCGACATACGAGGTGCCGACCACGCTGGAACTCGAGGATCGGACGAGCCGAACCACCACCATCTCCCGACTGCTGCCAGGCTGACCGTGCGGTTGCTGCAGCCCCTCCGCATCCGCGAGCTCGCGCTGCTGTGGAGCGGCCTGTCGCTTTCCGCCATCGGCGACCAGCTCTACACGGTGACCTTGAGCTGGGTGGCCGTCGCGGTGTTCGACCGGGCGGCGGGCTATCTGAACGCGCTCGGGGCCGCGGTCGTGCTGCTCGCGGCGCTCGGCCTCGGCCGCTGGGTCGATCGCTGGAGCGCACAGCACACGCTGATCGCCGCCGATCTCGTCCGCATGCTCGTGCTGCTTGGGCGCGTCGGCTCTCGGGCGGCTGATCAATGGCGCCGGGACGCTTCTTCTGGCCGCAGCTCCCATCCTGCCGCATGGATGGGAGCTGCCCGGGCTTGCCGCGGCAGCCGCTCTGGCGGCCATCGGCGGCCCGATGAAAGACATCCCGGTCGCCGTGCTCCGTCAGACACGGCTGCCAGCGCGGGATCTTGCCGCCGGTGTGCGGGCCTCCATTGCGGTAAACAGCGCCGGGGCGCTCGTTGCGATGCTGCTGACCCCGCTTCTGCTCCGCTACGTCGACCCGGCCGCCGTGCTCTTCCTCTGCGGGTCAGCCCTCATCGTGACGGCCGGCATTGGCCTGTTCCGCTACTGGACCACTGCGAAGCCATCTCATGAGGCCGCGACGACCTCGGGCGCCTCGTCGTGGGAGTGGCGCGACCGCTGCTTGCCAACCGTGGCCTTCTCGAGTTCCGCATCGAGTTGCGCGCCGACCAGCACCACCGTGCTGGAAATCCAGATCCAGGTCATGAAGCCCACGACGGCGCCGAGCGACCCGTATGTCTTGTTGTAGCTGCCGAAATTGGCGACGTACCAGGAGAACAGCACGGACACGAGCATCCAGCCGATGGAGGCCGTCGCGCTGCCCCAGGTGATCCAGCGCCACACGACCTTGGTCCGGCACGGGCCGAAGCGGAACAGGACCGCCAGCAGCAGGCCCAGCCCGACCAGCAGCAACGGCCAGCGCAGCCAGAACAGCACGACGTCGAGGATCGGGCCGAGCCCCACGAACGCCAGCACGGCCGGGATCACGATGACACCGGCGAGAGCCACTGCCATGAACAAGACCGTGCCGGCGGTGCAGAGCAGCGTCAGCGCCGTGAGCACGATGAAGCTGCGCTTCTCCTTGACGTCGTGGACCTGGTTGAGCGCGTTGAACATCGACTTCATGGCCTGGTTCGACGTCCAGAGCGAGGTCGCCAGACCAATGACGAACGCCCAGCCGAGGCCGCTATTCGTCGACGAGGTCAGCGACTTCAGCTCGGTCGTGAGCAACTCCATCCCGCCCCCCGGCAGGACCATGCCAAGGTTGTTGACCTGCTCGGAAATCGTCTTCGGGTCAGCAAACAGGCCATACAGCGAAACGAGCATGGCCATTGCGGGGAAGATGGACAGCAGCGTGTAGAAGGTCATCGCGGCGGCCTGGGTCATCAGGTCGTTGTTCGAGACCTCGGACAGCACCCGCTTGGTCAGCGGCCAGACCCCAGGGGGCGGCGCCGGGTGGCTGGTCGTTCCCTGCACACGCGGGCTGGGGTCTGGCTGCTTGGCGGGCGCGGGACGGGTGGCATCCGGAGCGACGAATAGGCCGATGAGGGCAAGAACTGCTAGAACAACCGGGCTATCAGGCTTTGTCCGCATGCGGCAACCTTCCGTTACGCAACGGTCTAAGTCACCAGGGGCCACATGGTTGCGTAGGGGCGGTCGCTCACATTGACGACAGCACTGCCGGCGCCAGGTCGATCTGCTTGGCCGCTGGATGGGCCTGGTTGCGGAAGCGCAGTTCCCCATCGGGCGCCGCGTCGGGCGCACCGATGCCAAACAGCTCCAATCGCGACGAGCACGTGATGGCGACGACCCCGCGCGCCGCCGGATTGGTGAGAAATTGCCGCGCTTCGCCCTCGAGCTCCAGCTTCTCGCGGAGCAGACGCCACTCCAGACGGTCGGTGTCCTCGATGAACATGGCCAAGATACCGGGTCGGGTGCCCGTGAGCCGACCCGGCACGATGGCAGCCATCCGCCGGCGCACGGCCGCCGCGATGTCGTTCTGCTGGCCCGCCCGTGCCGCCAGCACGAACAGGCCGCCGCTCCCTGCGGAGACCGACAGGTGCGCTTCCGGGCCGAACTCCTCCCGCAATCGCGGCATCAGCCCGAGTTCGTCGGCCTGCGCCGCCGCCAACATCAGCGGGTCGAGCCGCAGCACGAGCGCCTCGTCGCTATCGGCCCGGCGCTGCTCGGCCAGCATCTGGCTGACCCGGCGCTGTAGCGCGGCCAGCATCCCACTCTCATCGCAGCCAGGCAGCTTGAGGCCGAGCGGGAAGGTCAGCTTCATCAAGTAGCGGCCGGGATGGGCGCGCAACCAGGTTTGCAGCTCCGGATCGATGCGGTCGACCAGCCGGCACCAGGCGCCGCGGTGCACGCCGCGCCCCTCCTCGGCCGATACCACATCGCAAGCGATCTCCGCCTCCGCACTCCCGCGCCTGATCAGCAGATCAAAGGGAGCGCCATCCTCCAGGCCGGCATAGCCGATCTCGAAGGCGCGCGAGTGCTGCAGCGCGGCCGTCCGCAGGAGGTGGAACGCCGGAACCAGGCAGTTCTCGCCAGTCAGCGCGGCGGCGAGCAACGCCTGGAAGCGGATCCGGCCGGCTGACGTCAGCTGCTGGTGCAGGGTGACGGCGTTGGTGGCGTAATCGGCGATGCGTTGCTCGGCCGCGGTCAGGACCCGGTCGGAGCGGGCCCGCGAGAGACGGTCGATGATCAACTCGATCGCATGGCGCTGCATCGCGCCCTTGCCCTCGCGCGTCGCCCCGATGCCGCGCAGGCTGGCCATGCGCGCATCCCATCCACGCGCGCCGCAGAGGCCGATGAACTCGGTCAGCGCAGTCGATCGGTCGCGCGAGTCCGACATCAGTTGCGCGGTAGTCGGGCGGAGGCGGGGGCGTCGGGGTTCTGGGCCCGATGCCGTAGAAGATGGTCTGCCAGAACACATGCGGCCATCGCTTCTCCGACCGGGACGGCACGAATGCCCACGCAAGGATCATGGCGGCCCTTGGTTGCGATGTCCACGTCGACGCCATGTCGGTCGACCGAATGCAACGGCGTCAGGATCGAACTCGTCGGCTTGACGGCGAAGCGGACGACCACGGGCTGCCCCGTGCTGATCCCGCCGAGAACGCCGCCGGCATGATTGGCGGAGAAGCGCACTAAGCCGGCCTCCATCCGCATTTCATCCGCATTCTCCTCGCCTCGTGATGCCGCAGCCGCGAACCCGTCGCCGATTTCCACGCCCTTGACGGCGTTGATCCCCATTAACGCGCCGGCGAGATCGGCATCGAGCTTGCCGTATATAGGCGCTCCCAGCCCCGGCGGCACGCCTTCCGCCTGGATTTCGATCACCGCCCCCACGCTCGACCCGGCCTTGCGAACCGCGGCCAGGTCTTCCTCCCAGAGCACCGCCGTCTCGCTGTCGGGACAAAAGAAAGCGTTCCGCCCGACCTCGTCCCACTCCCAGCGGGACCGGTCGATGCTGCGGGCGCCCACTTGCACCAGCGCCCCGCGGACGCGCACGTCGCTGCCCAGCACCAGCCGGGCCACCGCGCCCGCTGCCACGCGGCTCGCCGTCTCCCGGGCTGAACTCCGGCCGCCGCCCCGATAGTCGCGCACCCCGTATTTCAGCTCGTACGTCAGGTCCGCATGGCCGGGCCGGAACTGTTCGGCGATGGCTCCGTAATCCTTGGTGCGCTGATCGACGTTCTGGATTTCGAGCGCGATCGGCGTGCCCGTCGTCCGGCCCTCGAACACGCCGGACAGGATCTTGACCTCGTCCGGCTCTTGGCGCTGCGTGGTGAAGCGCGACTGTCCCGGCCGCCGCCGGTCGAGCCAGGGCTGGATGTCGCTCTCGTCGAGCTTCAGCAGGGGCGGGCAGCCGTCGACCACGCAGCCGATGGCGGGACCATGGCTCTCGCCCCAGGTGGTGACGCGGAAAAGGTGGCCGAAGCTGTTGTGGCTCACGACTCCGCCACGTTGATGTCCGGCGCGGACGGGTTCTTCATACCCACGATATGGTAGCCGCTGTCGACATGGTGAACCTCGCCGGTGACCCCCGAGGAGAGCGGGCTGAGCAGGTAGAGACCGGCGCTCCCGACTTCCTCGAGGGACACGTTCCGCTCCAGAGGTGAGTTGAACTGGTTCCACCGCAAGATGTAACGGAAATCGCCGATGCCGCTGGCCGCGAGGGTCTTCATGGGCCCGGCCGAGAGCGCGTTGGCCCGGATGCCCTGGGCGCCCAGATCGGCCGCCAGATACCGCACCGAGCTCTCCAGCGCCGCCTTGGCCACGCCCATGACGTTGTAGTGCGGCATCACCCGCTCGGCCCCGAGATACGACAGGGTCAGCAACGAACCGCCGTCGCGCATCATCGGCACCGCCCGTTGCGCGACGGCCGTGAACGAGAAGCACGAAATGTCCATCGCGGTCAGGAAGGCCTGGCGCGGCGTGTCCAGATACTTGCCGCGCAGATACTGCTTGTCGGCCCAGCCGATCGCGTGCAGCACGAAATCGATTTTGTCCCACGTCTGGCCGATCTGCTGGAAGGCCGCATCGATGCTGGCGTCGTCGGCGACGTCGCACGGGCTGACGAGGTCGCTCCCCACGCTGGCCGCCAATGGCCGGACCCGCTTCTCGAGGGCTTCGCCTTGGAAGGTGAACGCCAGCTCCGCCCCCTGGGCGGCGCAGGCGGCAGCGATGCCCCAGGCGATCGACCGCTCGTTCGCCACACCCATGATGACGCCGCGCTTGCCCTGCATCAGCGGCCCGGTGAGGGGCCCGCTCAACGGTCGGGGAGCTTCGGGCATGAGCTAAGGACCTCGCAGACGGATAGCGCGCGTGGTGACACAGCCGAGACAGGAGGGAAAGGGGTTACGACTTAAGCCCGGCGTCATAGCTTGTGTTCACGATCCAAGCTTTGGAGGTTTCCGTGCCCGACACCGCCCTGCCCGCTGCGACCGGCATCCCCGACGTCACCGACCCGTTTCGCCTGTTCGCGGAGTGGATGGAGGCCGCGAAGGCGAGCGAGCCGAACGACCCCAATGCGCTGGCTCTCGCCACCGCCACCCCGGACGGCCGCCCTTCCGTCCGCATGGTCCTGCTCAAGGGCTTCGACGAGCATGGCTTCGTGTTCTACACCAATTACGAGAGCCGCAAGGGGGGCGAGCTCCGCGCCAACCCGCATGCCGCCCTGCTGTTCCACTGGAAGAGCCTGCGGCGCCAGGTCCGCGTGGAAGGCCCGATCAGCCCGGTGACCGACGCCGAGGCGGACGCCTACTTCGCCTCGCGCGCCCGCATCTCGCGCCTGGGCGCCATCGCCTCCGACCAATCGCGCCCGCTGCCCTCGCGGGCGGAGTTGGAGCGCCGGGTGGCCGAGCTGGACGCGCGGTATTCCGGCGACACGATCCCGCGCCCGAGCCACTGGTCCGGCTTCCGGGTCAGCCCCGAGCGGCTCGAGTTCTGGCAGGACATGCCGTTTCGCTTGCACGACCGCCGGGTATTCACGCGGGAGGGCGAGGGCTGGCGCATCAACGCGCTCTATCCCTAGCGCCAAACGCACCATGGCGCCGGTCGCGGGGCCTGCTATGAATCCCTCCAAGAAATGCTGGAGGGGGTGCCATGCCAATCCGTCGACTGCTCCTACCGCTGACCGGAACGGCCGCCGGCGAGGCAGCCCTCACGACCGCCCTTCTCGTCGCGCGCATCTGGAACGCGCATCTCACCGCGTTGCACGTGCGGATCGATAGCCGCGACGTCGCGCCGCTCGCCGGGGAGGGCCTGTCCGGCGCGATGATCGAGGAGATGATGTCCGCCACCGAGAAGGAGAGCAGCGAGCGGAGCAACGCCGTCCGCGAGATGTTCCAGCGGTTCGTGGCGCAGCACGGGGTCACGGTCGCCGAACCCGCCTGCCGCGGCGCGACGGCCAACTTCTACGGCGTGACCGGGCGCGAGGAAGACCTCGTCGCGCAGTTGGCCCGCCTGGCCGACCTCACCGTCGTGCCGCACCCGGAAGCCGGCGACGACGTGAGCAGCAGCGACGCCCTGCATGCCGTGCTGTTCGACAGCGGCCGCCCCGTGCTGATCGCGCCGCAGAAAGCGCCGGCCGCGATCGGCACCCGGATGTGCATCGCGTGGAACGGCACCGCCGAGAGCGCCGCCGCCGTCCAGGCCGCGATCCCGTGGATGCAG
>JAVVHH010000084.1:0-16575 GCA_032249615.1 Acetobacteraceae bacterium | reverse complement strand
TGGCGTCCCGTAGGGGATTCGAACCCCTGTTACCGCCGTGAGAGGGCGGTGTCCTAGGCCTCTAGACGAACAGGACTTGGCCGGTGGAGGGCGTGCTTATGGCAGTCGGCGGCCGAGATCAAGAGCGCTTTTGCGCGAGCTGCTCCCGGGCACTGTCGCGGCGGCCGGATCGGCAGGCTTCGGAGCAATAGCGGACGTCGTCCCAGTTCGCCCGCCATTTCTTGCGCCAAGTAAACGGGCGCGCGCAGGACAAGCAGATTTTCGTCGGCAGATCGGCTTTTTTGGGCGCCCGGGTCATCGCGCCAAGCCCGTGCGCAGGATGATACGCCCGGTTCGGGTATCGACCACCACCACGCGGTCGGGGCCGCCGCCGGCGAGTTGGAGCGCGAGGTGGTCGCCGGCGAGGGACATGCCGGCGATCCGGGTGCCGGCCGTTTCATCCAGGGGGTGCTCGGCCGCCGGGTCGGCCACGACGGCGCTGGCAATTGGCGGCGGGGGAACCGACATACGTTGCACCATGACCACGACCAGAACCGTCACGCCGGCGACGATCAAAATCCCCATGCCGATCACGGCCGCCATCAACCCGCGCACGCTTGCTCCACTTGCCTGAAACCGATCGTCCGCCCGACGTGATCGAGGTCCTTGCCGAGGCGGAGGCGGCCGGGTCACGGATGGACCGTTTCCTGGCCGACGCCATCGGCGACCTGTCGCGGTCGCGCGTCAAGTCCCTGATCGAATCGGGCGCCGTCCAGCGGTCGGGCAAGCCGATCCGCAACCCGGCCGAGACCGTGCGGGCCGGCGACCGGTTTCTTCTGCAGCGCCCGTTGCCGGTCCCTGCCCTGCCGCAACCGCAATCGATCCCGTTCACCATTCTTTATGAAGACTCGGATTTAATCGTCTTGGACAAGCCCGCCGGGTTGGTGGTGCATCCTGCGCCGGGGAACGAAGATGGGACGCTGGTCAACGCGTTGCTGGCGCATTGCGGGGACAGCCTGCCTGGTATCGGAGGGGAAAAGCGGCCGGGGATCGTGCACCGGCTCGACAAGGATACGTCCGGCGTCATGGTCGCGGCGAAAACGGAGACGGCGCTCGCCAGGCTGTCGGCGGCTTTCGCGGCGCGCGACCTGGATCGGCATTACATGGCGGTGGTGTGGGGCGTCCCTGCGCCGGCAAAGGGCGAGATCGAGGGCGCCATCGGACGCGACCCGCGCGACCGCAAGCGCATGGCCGTGGTCAAATCGGGAGGCAAGCAGGCGGTGACGCGCTACGCCATGGATCAGGCATGGCCCCCCGTCGCGTCCCTGCTGCGCTGCACGCTTGCGACGGGGAGGACGCATCAGATCCGCGTCCACCTGTCGGAGCGCGGGCACCCGCTCGTGGGAGACCCGGTCTATTTGCGCCGGGTCCCGTCGGCTGCGAAGGGCGCCTCGCCAGCATTGCGGCAGACATTGCTGGATTTCCCCCGGCAGGCTCTGCATGCGGCCTCCCTCGCGTTCGATCATCCCCGGACCAGGGAACGCCTGGTTTTCGAGACGGCGGCGCCGGCCGATCTGCAAGCCTTGATCGACGCGCTGAACGCTATCGCACCCAAATCTTGACAGGACTAAAGCGGTCCTGTATCACCGTCTCCGAGGTCGCGGGCGTGCGGCTTCAGCCTGTTGAGAGGGTGCTCGCCTGGCCGGGGGCTCTCGCTCGGACGTGATGGGCTTTATCGCGCCTAATCTAGTTTACGCCGCAACCAGTTGTGCTGCACTGCCGTATAGGGGTGGAAGCTCGAACAGTTTGGCGGAAGAGGGCCACAGATATGGCTGCTGCATTGGTGAATGTTGCCCCCGAGGGCAATCTATCGCGTTACCTGCAAGAGATCCGGAAGTTCCCGATGCTTGCGCCGGAGGAAGAGCTCGCCCTGTCGAAGCGGTGGCGTGATCAGGAGGATCAGGCGGCAGCGCACAAGCTCGTCACCTCGCACCTTCGCCTCGTCGCAAAGATCGCCATGGGCTACCGCGGGTATGGTCTGCCGGTGGGCGAACTCATCAGCGAGGGCAATGTCGGCATGATGCAGGCGGTCAAGCGGTTCGATCCGGATCGCGGCTTCCGTCTGGCGACCTACGCGATGTGGTGGATCCGGGCGGCTATCCAGGAATACATCCTGCACAGCTGGTCGCTCGTGAAGATGGGCACCACGGCTGCGCAGAAGAAGCTGTTCTTCAACCTGCGGCGGCTCAAGGGCCAGATGCAGGCGATCGAGGACGGCGATCTTCACCCGGAGCAGGTCGCCAAGATCGCCCGGATGCTCGACGTCCCCGAGCAGGACGTGGTCAGCATGAACCGTCGGCTCGCGGCTCCGGACAACAGCTTGAACGCGCCTGTCCGCGCCGACAGCGAAGGCGAGTGGCAGGACTGGCTGGTCGACGATAGCGAGAACCAAGAAGTCACGATGGCCGACCGAGAAGAGCTGACCGGCCGCCGGGCTCTCCTGGATGTCGCGTTGAAGACGCTGAATGAGCGGGAGCGTCACATCCTGATCGAGCGCCGTCTGAAGGATAATCCGACGACCCTCGAGGAGCTCTCACAGCAGTACAATATCTCTCGCGAGCGCGTGCGTCAGATCGAAGTTCGCGCATTCGAGAAGCTGCAGAAGTCGATGCGGAACCAAGTGGCCGAGCGGCGCCAGGCCGTCGCACAAGCCGCCTAAGGCTTCTCGGCCGGAGCGAGTCCGGCCGTAATTCCGGGCATGGTTCCACACTGGTTCTCGGTCCTGTCGTTCGCCGAGCTGGCACTGGGCGCGCTTTGCGCGCTCATCGTGCTGGTTGACGTCGTCCGGCACCCGCAGCACATGGCGATCATGAACGTGGTCTGGCCCGTGACCGCGCTGTTCGGGACCGGGCTGACCCTCTGGCTCTATTTCAGCTACGGCCGCCTTGCCACTCACGACGCCATGCGATCCGCCATGGCGCGGGACGAGAAGCCGCCCAGCAAGTCACAAACGCCATTCTGGGCAATGGTCGCCAAGGGGGCGAGCCATTGCGGAGCCGGATGCACACTCGGCGACATCGTTTCCGAGTGGCTGTGCTTCCTAGTTCCGGCTGTCGCCGTGGCGCTCGGGTGGGGAAGCCTTTTCGGCGAGAAGATGTATGCGGTGTGGATTGCAGACTTCCTCGTCGCTTACGCATTCGGCGTTGCCTTCCAGTATTTCGCCATCCGACCAATGCGGGACGACGTCTCGAGGGGTCAGGCCATCTGGCTGGCCATCAAGGCGGATACCCTCTCGCTGACCTCATGGCAGATCGGGATGTACGGCTTCATGGCGTTCGCGAGCTTCTACCTGTTCGACGGCGTTTTCGGCGCCAAGCTGCGGGTCGATAGCGCGCCCTTCTGGTTCATGATGCAGATCGCCATGCTCTGCGGCTTCGCGACCGCCTACCCGACGAATTGGTGGCTGATCCGCAGCGGCATCAAAGAGAAGATGTGACCGCTGCGGCGCGCCCTTGCGGGAACGCGTTACGCATTGGCGGCAACGGGGATCTGAAGGCGGGCGACGGTGCGGTCGCCGCTGCGCTCGAGCGAAACCGTGCCGCGGCAAGCACTCGCGAGCGCCTCGGCCACCGATAGCCCCTCGCCGGCCGCCGGTGCCCGGCCACAGCCCCATCCATCGTCGATCACCTCGAGCACGAACCCGGCCGCGTCGCGGCGGGTGAGGACGTCGATGCGCCCGAGCAGGCGCATGTGCATCCCGTGTTTGACGGCGTTGCCGACCAGCTCGTGGACGATCCGAAGCACGGTGTCCGCCTGGTCAGCCGAGGGCTCGGCCGCGATCGAGTACGCGCAGGTAATGTACTGATCGCTTTCCCCGCCCAAGCCGATCACGCCTTCGCACAAGCTCTCAAGCCGGGCGGCGAACGGCCCGGGTTCCCGCGTCAGCCCGAACAACGCGTCCGAGATCTGCGCGGTCAGCAAGATGCGCCGTTCCACGTCGGCCGCGGTGCGGCGGCACGACTCGGGCGAGGTGAGACCCACGGAGACCTGAGCCAGGATGCGGGTCAGGGCGTTTTTGGTCTGATGCCGAAGTTGCCGGAAGTCAACCGCCGTCACATTGTCGAACGATTGCGAGACAGCCATCACCGTTGAACTCCTGTTCTGCCTCACCCCGTATACGTGGGACATTTTCCCACATCAAGTTGCAATCGCGTTATGCCAGCTCAGCCGCGGCTACTCAGGCGTATGCCGCTCTGGGCTGGCCGCCGTCTCGGTGAATTGGCGATCGCTGGTCGGCTTGGCTTTGGGCTGTCCATCGACGGCATCGGGCGGAACGCCGTTCGGCGCGTGCTCGTGTGACGACGCCGGGGCGTCCTCTGTCTTCGGATGGTCCTCGGGCTGTTTCGGTTCGGTCATGACGCCCGAACGTCCGCTGGAACAGGGAGTTGCTCCAGCGCCGAGGCCACCGCCGCGCTGATCTGATCGACTTGCCGGTCCGACAAGTCGGGATGGATCGGCAACGCCATGATCCGTGTCGCGAGGTCTTCGGCCACCGGGAGCGACGTGCCGTCATGCGCGCCGACATAGGCGGGCTGACGATGCAGCGGGCGCGGGTAGTAGATGGCGGTCGGAATCCCCGCGGTGCGCAGGGCCGCCTGAACGCCGTCGCGCTGCGCCTCGCTGTCCAGCAGGACTGCGTAGATCGCCCATGCGCTCGTGCTGTCGGGGACTCGGGCCGGGATCGACAGAAGCGGGCGGAGGCGGCTGTCGTAGCGCTGCGCGACGGCCTCTCGCCGGGCCAACTCCTCGTCGAAAACGTCGAGCTTGGCCAGCAACACCGCCGCCTGCAGCGTGTCGAGCCGCCCGTTCATCCCGATCCGAAGCACATCGTATCGCGTGGTGCCTTCGCCATGCGTGCGCAGGCTCCTGAACAGCGCGGCTCGCTCGTCGTCATCGGTGAACAGGGCGCCGCCGTCGCCATAGGCGCCCAGCGGCTTGCTCGGGAAGAAGCTGGTCGCGGTCGCGTGGGCCTGAGTCCCGAGCTTCACGCCATGCAGGCTGGCGCCGAACGACTGGGCGAGGTCGTCCAGTAGAAACAGTCCGTGGTCGGCGGCGATGCGCTGGAGCGCGGGCCAGTCGGCCGGCTGCCCGAACAAGTCGACCCCGACGACCGCCCGCGGCCGGAGATGACCCGGCGTGGACGCGATGCGCTGCGCCAAGTGCGCCGGGTCGATCTGAAAGGTCCGGGGATCGACGTCGACGAACACGGGCGTCGCCCCGAGCAGCAGAGGAACCTCCGCTGTGGCGGTGTAAGTGAACGCGGGAAGGTAGACCGCGTCGCCCGGACCGATGTTCTCGGCCATCATGGCGATTTGCAGCGCATCGGTCCCGGAGCTAACGCCGATACAGTGCTTGGCGCCGCAACACGCGGCCAGCCGCTGCTCGAGTTCGGCGACCTCTGGGCCCAGAATGAACTGGCAATGGGCGAGAACGGCCTCGAGGCGTGGCCGCAAATGGGGCATCAGCCGGGCTTGCTGGGCCTTGAGGTCAAGGAAAGGAATGCTCACTGGACGGCTCCTGTCGGCGCGGCAGCTTGCATGTCCCGCTCGTATTCGGGGACCATGCGGCCAAGAAGGGAGAGGGCGGTGGCTGGCTGATCAGCGCGGCACGCCGCTGCGATCTCGTCGAGGCAGCGGGCGACGATGGCCGGGTCGGCGGTGCGTGGGGTCGCGGTCAGCAGACCGGGGAAATCGGTCGGCTGCGGCGGCTCCTTTCCGTGGAACAACTCCTCGAATAGCTTTTCCCCGGGCCGCAACCCGGTGAATTGGATCGCGACGCTGTCTGGCGGACGAGGCCCCTCCCCCGGCGCGACCTTGAGGCCGGCGAGGCGGATCATCTGGCGGGCGAGATCGACGATGCGAACCGGCGGTCCCATGTCGAGGACGAAGATGCCGCCGCGCTCCCTTTGGACGGCCGCCAGCGCGGTCTGACCGCCGACGACGCTGGCTTGCAGCACCAACCCGACGGCCTCGCGGACCGTCATGAAATAGCGCTGCATGTCCGGGTGCGTGACGGTGAGCGGGCCGCCCCGCTCGAGTTGGCGGCGGAACAGCGGGACGACGGAGCCGGTGCTGCCGAGCACGTTGCCGAACCGCACGGTCACGTAATGCATGCCGCCGGGGCGGCTGGTTCGGGCAAGAGCCTGGACATACATCTCGGCCAAGCGCTTGCTGGCCCCCATCACGCTGGAGGGATTCACCGCCTTGTCGGTGGAGATGAAGACCATCTCGGCCGCCCCGGCGGCGCGGGCAGCGTCGGCGACGATGCGCGTGCCGACCGCGTTCGTCATTAAGCCCTCGAGCGGATTGGCTTCAACCATGGGAACGTGCTTGAGCGCGGCCGCGTGAAACACGAGCTCCGGCCGGACCGCGTCGCACACGGCCCTGATCCGGGTCTCGTCGCGGATGTCGGCCAGGCAGATCTGGCGCGCTAGCTCGGGATGCGTTTCCGCCAGCTCCGTATCGATCTGCCAGAGCGCATACTCGCCGTTGTCGAGCAGCACCAGCAGCCCGGGCGCCAGCGAGGCGATCTGGCGCGCCAATTCCGACCCGATCGTCCCGCCCGCACCCGTCACCAGAACCCGGCGCCCGCCGACGAGCCGGGCCATGCCTTCGCGATCCAGCGGGACCTGCGGCCGGTTCAGCAGGTCCTCAATGGCGATGGGGGCGAGTGCGGCCGGCGGATCGACCGAACCGACGAGCCTCGTGGGCGGCGGCATGCGGCGAACGGTGCCGCCGGCGGCTTCGGCTTCTGCGACCAGGGCCGCCAGCCGGGCACCGTCCAACTCGGGCTCGGTCACGACGACGGTCGATACCGGGCGGCCTTCCTGGCGCAACTTCGCCAGCACCGGACCAGCATCGTTGAGCACGCCCAAGATCGGGCGCCCATGCATGCGGCGGCCGACATTGCCGGCCCCGCTGCTCAACAGGCCGACGACGCGGAACGCCGCGCGCCCCTCCCGCGTGTCGAGAGCGCGCAGGAACACATCGGCATTCTCGCCGGCGCCGGCCAGGAGCACGGTCTGCGCGCCCCCCTCCCCCGCCTTCGGCCGGCCGCGGCGCAGCCGATACACGACCCGCGGTGCGCCAAGGGCGACCACGAGGGTGAGCGCGTGGACGACCGGAAAGGTGTCGGTCGGCAGCGGGAACCCCGATACCAGCAACAGCGCGGCGAACAGGGCCGCGGAGATGGTCGAACTTCCGACGACGCCGATCAGGTCCTCGATACCGGAGAACCGCCAATATTGTTGGGGCATCCGGAACGGCAGCCCGGCGCCGAGCAGCGTTACCGCCCCGCCGCCGATGAACCAGAGCGGATGCAGCAGGCCGCCGGTCGGGTCGGCAAGGTAGCGCGCGAGCGGGGTCGCGACAGCGGCAAGGGCGCCATCGAGGAGAACGTTGAGCATGATCCGCTTGCCCGCGCGCGACAGAAACGCGGGGCGCGGTGGCGCGGGGGGCCGTTGCAGAGCCATCGTGCGAACCCTATAGGCCGCGATCCCCAGACGCGACAGCCCCGGTGACTAACCTCGCTCTCTTCCACCATCTCCTGTTTTGCGCCGGTCTGGCCGGGCTTTCGGCGGTGGTCGTGCGCGGGATGATCGGCCTGGGCGTGCTCGATGAACCCGATCCGCGCAAGGCCCATCGGCACGCGGTTCCGAAGGGCGGCGGCGTGGGAGTCGTTGCGGCTTTCCTGGTCGGAACCGGGCTGCTCTACGCGTTCGCCGACTTCTCGCGCGTGGCGAATGGCTACTTCCTCGGCGTCATCCTGGCGGCGACGGCCATTGCCGCCGTGGCCTGGCTGGATGACGTCGTGGACTGGCCGTTCACGGTCAAGCTCGGCGCGCAGGTCGGGGCGGCGCTCGTCGCGGTCGGGAGCGGTCTGGTAGTCGACAGCCTCAACCTGCCGGTCGTCGGCGCCGTCCCACTCGGCTGGGCGGGCGCGGTGGGGACGGTAGCGTGGATCCTGTTCGCGACCAACGCGATGAACTTCATCGACGGCCTGAATGGCTTGGCATCCGGAGTCGCATGCCTTGCCGCGCTGGCGCTGGCGGTGGTGGCCGCGCGCATGGACGCATGGTTCGTTCATTTCGCGTGCTTGCTGCTGGTAGCCGGTCTGGTCGGATTCCTGCCGTTCAACTTTCCCCGCGCCCGCATCTTCATGGGCGATGTCGGCAGCCAGTTCTGCGGGTTCGTGCTCGCCGTGCTCGGCGTGGTGGCGGCGCGGTTCGAGCGGGTGGAGCTCTCCGCACTGCTCGTGCCGCTCCTCCTGTTCGGCGTGCTCTACGACGTGGCGTTCACGCTGGTGCGGCGGGCCATCGCGGGCGATCGGCTGACGCAACCGCATCGCAGCCACCTCTACCAGGTCGCGCACCGGTCCGGCCTGCCAGCAGTCTCGGTGACGCTGATCCATTGGGCGTTCGTTGGATGGGGCGCGCTCTGCTGCGCGTTGTTCCTGTGCGCGACGGGGCTGGGCAAGCTGGCGGCGCTGCCCCTGGTGATTTTGCCGCAGTTGGTGTGGACCGGCTGGGTCGCGAGGCGCGCGCGCCGGGTCGATCTCGGACGGTGGTAGGACTCCGTGAACGAGCGCTAAGCTGACGCGGAGGGGGAATACCGATGGCCAAGCGTCTGTGGATGGCGGCTCTGCTGCCGTTGGCAATGGGGGCCGCACGGGCCGACGAGGCGCCGAACCCATCCTTCTACCTGGTCAACCGTTCCGCGAGCGCCATCGACCGAGTCTACGCCACCCCGGGGTCGATGCCGGACTGGGGCAACGACCGGCTTGCCGGCCACGCCGTCCAACCGGGGCAATATGCCGCAATCCGGCTCCCCGCTGACGGGACCTGCAAATACGACGTACTGGTCGTCTATGCGAGCGGGCGCAAAGACGAGCGCCGCGGCCTCGACACCTGCGCGGTGGACAACCTGAGCTTCCCGCTAGGCCAAACCGGCGCGGCGACGCGGACCGCCCCGGAAGGCAACCCGTCATTCCTCCTGGTCAACCGAAGCCGAGCCGTGTTGAGCGAGCTGTATGTGAGCCCGACCGGGAACGACGGGTGGGGCGAAGACAGGCTCGGCCGCGACACCGTCGGGGCGGGGGCGACGCGCACGATCCAGATACCGGCGGGATCTTGCCTGTATGATATCCGGGCGATTTTCGGCAACGGCGACGCGAACGAGAAGCGGCGGCTGAACCTCTGCCAGATCACCGATGTGCGGCTGCCATGAGGAACTATGCCCGCCAGTATTGGCCGTTCATCCTGCCCGCGGGGGTGGTGGTCGCGGCGGTGATCCTCTTTCCCTGGGCCTTCACGCTCTACATGTCGCTGCAGGATTTCCACGTCGGCGGCACCAGCAGCTTCGCGGGGGTGGACAACTACGTGCGCATGGCCGGGGATGACCGGTTCCTGTGGTCGATCGTGCGGACGATCTACTTCACGGCGCTCTCGGTGGCCGCGCCTCTCGTGCTGGGCGTGGCGGCGGCGGTTTGTTTCCATCGCGAGTTCCTCGGGCGCGGGATCGCTCGGACGATCTTCATCATGCCGATGATGGCGACGCCGGTCGCCGTCGCGCTGGTCTGGACGATGATGTTCCACCCGCAGCTCGGCGTGCTGAACTACCTGCTGACGAGCGTCGGCCTGCCGGCGAGCGCGTGGGTCTATGACCCCGACACGGTCATCCCGACGCTTGCCATGGTCGAGACCTGGCAATGGACGCCGTTGGTCATGCTGATCGTGCTGGGCGGCCTGGCAAGCTTGCCGACCGACCCCTACGAGGCGGCGGTGCTTGACGGCGCGAACGGCTGGCAGATATTCGTCCACGTGACGCTGCCGCTGGTCTGGCCATTCATCATGGTCGCCGCGGTCATCCGCGGGGTCGACGCACTCAAGGCGTTCGACACGATCTTCGTTATCAGCAACGGCGGCCCGGGGACGGCGAGCGAGACCCTCAACATCCTGCTCTATCTCCAGGCGTTCAGCTTCTACGACATCGGCTACGCGTCGGCGATCGTCGTTGTGTTCTTCGCGCTGATCCTGCTGGTGACACTGCTGATGCTGCACTTCCGGCAACGGAGCCAACTCGCATGAGCCGGGTCAGGGGAGGCTTGCTGCGGCGGGCGGCCGGGCGCGCCGGGCTCTATCTGTCGGTGGTGGTGCTGATCTCGCCGGCGCTGCTGCTGTTTCTGTGGATGCTGTCCCTGTCGCTCAAGAACGAGGCCGACAACACGGCTTTCCCGCCGGTGTTCATCCCGAACCCGCCGACGCTGGCGAACTTCGTCGACGTGTTCCAAAAGAACGACTTCCTGCTCTATGGCTGGAACTCGGTCGTCGTGTCGTTCTCCGCGACTGGGCTCGCACTTCTGCTGGGCGTGCCGGCCGGCTATGGCATCGCCAAGGCCAAGGCGACCCGGGCCGCGCTGCTCATCCTCGTGGCGCGCATCACGCCCGGTCTCTCCTACCTGATCCCGCTCTTTCTCCTGTTCCAGTGGATCGGGCTGACCGGCACGCTGACACCGATCATCATCACTCATCTGGTCATTACGGTACCGATCGTGGTTTGGATCATGATCGGCTTCTTCGAAGGCTTGCCAAGCGAGTTGGAAGAAGCGGCGCTTATGGATGGCGCGACGATTTGGCAAGCGTTCCGCTATGTGGCGTTGCCGCTGGCCCGGCCGGGTATCACCGTGTCGCTGATCCTCGCCTTCATCTTCAGCTGGAACAACTTCATCTTCGGCGTCGTGCTCGCGGGACGCGAGACGCGGACGCTGCCGGTCGCGGTCTACAACGTTCTAACCTTCGAGCAGATCAGTTGGGGGCCGCTCGCTGCGGCCGCCCTCCTGGTTACGCTCCCGGTGCTACTGCTGACGTTGTTGATGCAAAAGGAAATCGTCGCCGGCCTGACGGCCGGCGGGGTGAAATCCTAACTGCGACTCAGCCGTGCGCGGCGCGCTTGGTGCGGCCGGTCGGTTCCGGGGCAGCGGCGGCCGGTGCGGCTTTTGCTGCCTCGCCCATGATGCTGCGCAGATCCTTCAGGAACGCCTGGCCCTTGATCGTCTTCTGGACGAGCACGGAGCGGCGATCGGCCGGGTCGACCTTCCGGCGCGCGAGTTCCAGCTCGCCCAGGCGGTCGAGGGCGCGGGTGATGGCGGGCTTGGAGACGTTGAGATCGGCCGCGAGCCCGCGCACGGTGTGTGGCCCTTCCTGCAAGTAGCAGGTCAGGAACACACCGAGTTGCCGAGCCGATAGATCGGGGCCGTCGCGCCGCACGAGCGATACGACAGTATCACGCAAAATTCCGACCATCTGGTCGACGTTGGAAGTGCCGGGCATGAGATTTCCTTTCGTGTAGAGCGCAGAGCGCTGGGGTACATGCGGGTAACGATACATTAGGGGGTCGGGATGCGAAACGTAACCGTTTCCAAGAACGAATTGTTGCGCACCAATGCGTGATCTCACGCCGGCAAGGCAGTTCTCCGCATTTCTAAACCGCAATTAATTCTGTGATCCCAAGCAACAGACCCCTCAAGCATTGCGATTCACCTCCCTCGGGCCGCCCTGCGCGAGTCGTATCATTCCACGCATACGTATCGAGATGAGCCCATTTTACGCCCTCCGCAACGAAACGTTGTAGAAACAGCGCTGCAATTACCGCTCCTGCGTGTGGCTTTGACGATACGTTAGCGATATCAGCGACCGAACTCGACAACCACGAATCGTATTCAGAGTGCAGCGGCAACCGCCAGAGCGGATCGTGGGTTTCGGCGGCACTCCGCGCCAGCTGTGCCGCCAATGCGTCGTCCGGCGTGAACAGCGCCGGGACATCCGGCCCGAGTGCCACGCGCGCGGCGCCCGTTAGGGTTGCGGCATCGAGCAGGAGGTCCGGCTTTTCGTCCGACGCCTCGGCCAGTAGGTCGCACAGCACCAATCGCCCCTCAGCATCGGTGTTGCCGACCTCGACCGTCAGGCCCCGCCTGGTCGTGAGCACGTCGAGCGGGCGCATGGCGTTGCCCGACACCATGTTTTCGACACAGCCGATCCGCACCGACAGCCGCACCGGCAGGTCCATCTGCATGATGGCGGCGGCAAGGCCCAGCATGAGCGCGGCGCCCCCCATGTCCTTCTTCATGCGGAGCATGGCCGCGGAGGGCTTGAGGTCATAGCCGCCGCTGTCGAAGCAAACCCCTTTGCCACAGAGCGACACATGCTTGGCGTCCGCCCCGGCCGCGCTGCCGCGCCATGTGAACGAGGCGACCACGGGCGGCCGGGCCGAGCCGCGCCCGACGGCGGCGATCGCCGGATACGCGTCGCGCAGCGGGGTCCCCTCGATCAGGGTGGTCGCCGCACCGTGCCGGGCTCCGAGTGCGACGGCCGCATCGGCCAACTCCGTCGGCCCCAGCAGGTTGGCCGGCGTGTTGATGAGGTCGCGCGCGAGCCAGATCGCCCGCGCGATCGCCCGGACGCACGATTCGGTGTGGGCCAACAAAGCGACCGGACGCTGCTTGGCCGTGAGCGCGCCATAGCGGTAGGCGCCGAGACAAAAGCCGAGGATGGCCACGTCACCGTCGAAATCACCGGGCACCAACTCCCAGACGGAGCCCGGCGGCAGCGTCCCCGCCAGACCGCCATGCGCCCAGATCGAGCGGTCAGTGCCGAGACCGGCCAGCGCACCGCACAGGCCGTCGGGTCCCGGCAGGAGCATCAACTGGCCTGCCTCGCCGCGAAAGCCGGATTCCCGCACGAAGGCGGCTGTCGCAGGGGGAAGGGTGCCGAGGCAGCTCTCGAGCGAGTCGGGCCGAACGGAGTGGAGCGGCAGAGCGGCGGCGGACGGGGCGGCGAAGCAGTCGAGCTCCCGGAAAAAATCAAGCGGCATGGTGTCCCTTTTGCAAATCTGCCCTGCTGGACCAAGGCGAGGTCGCACCGTGCCTTGCATTATGGCGTCAACGCGCCAACCCTCATGCAATGCTCGGTTTTCCCTCGCGGGTCAAAGCGGTGCTCGGGCCGACCAACACCGGCAAGACCCATTTGGCGATGGAGCGCATGCTCGCGCACTCGAGCGGGGTAATCGGCTTCCCGCTGCGATTGCTGGCGCGCGAAAACTACGACCGGATGGTCGCGCAGAAAGGCGTGCGCAACGTCGCGCTCATCACGGGCGAGGAGAAGATCGTCCCCGCGGGCGCCCGCTGGTTCTCCTGCACCGTAGAAGCGATGCCGCTCGACATGCCATCCGAATTCGTGGCGGTGGACGAAATCCAGCTCTGCGCCGACGCCGACCGCGGCCACGTCTTCACCGAGCGGCTGCTCCACGCGCGCGGCCTGGTCGAGACGGTGTTCCTCGGCGCCGAGACGATCCGCCCCCTGCTGCACCGTCTCGTGCCGCATGCGGAGATCGAGACCCGGCCTCGCCTGTCGCAGCTCTCCTATGTCGGCCCGGCCAAGCTGCCGCGCCTTCCGCTCCGGACGGCCATCGTCGCTTTCAGCGCGAGCGAGGTCTATGCGATCGCCGAATCAATCCGCCGCCGGCGGGGCGGCTGCGCCGTGGTCATGGGACGGCTGTCACCCCGGACGCGCAACGCGCAGGTGCAGCTCTATCAGAATAAGGAAGTCGATTTCCTGGTCGCGACCGACGCGATCGGGATGGGGCTGAACATGGACGTCGACCACGTCGCCTTCGCGCGGCTGACGAAATTCGACGGGCATCGGCCGCGACGGCTGCTGGCCCCCGAGATCGCCCAGATCGCGGGCCGGGCCGGGCGTGGCATGCGGGACGGCACCTTCGGAACAACCGCCGATTGCGCACCGCTCGAGGACGAGTTGGTCCACGCGGTGGAGAACCACCATTTCGAGCCGCTGGAGCAGCTCTACTGGCGGAACACCGATCTCGATTTCGGGGGCGTGGAAGCGCTGCTGGCGAGCCTGCAAGCGCCGCCGCCGCATGTCGGTCTGATGCGTGGCCCCGATGCCGTCGACCTGCAGACGCTTGAGGTGCTGGCGCGCGACACCGACGTGCGGAGTCTCGCGACCGACCGGCGGCGGGTGCGGCTCCTCTGGGAGACGTGCGGCATCCCTGATTTCCGCAAACTGGCCGACGACACGCATAGCCGCTTGTGCGCCCGGGTGTTCCAGCATCTCGTGCGGGACGGCGTGCTGCCGGAGGGCTGGCTCGAAGCCGGCATCGGCTCGCTGGCGCGCGTCGACGGCGACATCGATACGTTGATGCAGCGGCTCTCGGGCGTGCGGGTGTGGGCCTATATCGCGGCCCGGCCGAATTGGGTGCCGGACGCAGCCGGCTGGCAGGCGCGAACCCGGCAGGTGGAAGACCTCCTCTCAGACTCGCTCCACGAGAAGTTGACCGCCCGCTTCGTCGATCGCCGCGCGGCCCATTTGATGCGGCGGCTGGACGAAAGCCCGGAGCTGCTCTCGGCGGTGACGTCGCGGGGCGAGGTCGTGGTCGAGGGGCATCCGGTCGGCCATGTCAGCGGCTTCGAGTTCCTGCCGGACCCGGCGACCGAGGGACCGGAGCGCCGCCTCGTGCTGCGGGCGGCACGGCGGGCGCTGCGGGAGTGGATGCCGCGCCGGGTCGACGCGATCGAGGCTGCGACCGATGCGGAGCTCGGGTGGGAGCCGGATCACAAGCTGAGCTGGGGCGGCGTCGCCGTGGGGCGCTTGCGGCCGGGGGTTGGCATGCTGCGTCCGGCGGTCGAGGTGTTCGATAGCGAGTTCCTGGACGGGCCGAGGCGGGAACGCGTGCGGTTGCGTCTGCAACGCTTCGTCACCGCGCGGATCGAAACCGCGCTCGCGCCCATCTTTGCGGCGGAAGCAAAGGCCAAGGCGGATCCGGCCTTGCGAGGCGTGCTGCATCGCTTGATCGAAGCCGGCGGCGTGCTGCCGGGCGCGACAGAGGCAAGCGTGCCCGTCGCGCTGCGGCCGCGTCTGAAGGTGCTGGGCGTCAAGGCCGGCCGGTTCGCGCTGTTCATGCCGGCGCTGCTCAAACCCCATGCAGCCGCGATCCGGGCGGCGCTGCTGGCATTGCGGGCGGGCATCGACCTGCCGACGTTGCCCGGGCCCAGCAAGGTATCGCTCACCGAGCCGGCCTGGCCCGTCTCCTTCGCGGCACTCTTGGGCTGGGTAGAGGCCGGACCGGCCTATATTCGCCTCGACATCGCCGAGCGTGTGGCGGCGGAGCTGGCATGGATGGCGCGGCTGCGCCCGGCCGCGGTGCCGGACTGGGTCGCCTCGCGCCTGGCGATATCCCGCGAGATGGTGCCGGCCGTGCTGCGCGGGTTGGGCATGCGGCTCAGTCCCGCGGCGGCGCTGCGGCCCGATGAGTATGGTCCGCCCGCGCCGGCGATGATGCAGGCCCGCCGGGCAGCGCGGCAGGCGGCCGCGCCCGTGCGGGCCCCTCTGCGGCCGGATAGTCCGTTCGCGGCGCTGGCGGCGATGAGGCCGTAAGTGGCCGAGACCGAGGATCGCGATTGGCAGCGGTTGGACAAATGGTTGTGGTGCGCACGCTTCATGAAAGCGCGAGCCGATTGCGCCCGCCTCGTGGCCCAGGGGGCCGTGCGCCTCAATCGGCAGCCGACCGACAAACCGCATGCCCGCTTGCGGCCGGGCGACGTGATCACGCTCCCGCTACGCGGCGAGGTTCGCGTGCTCGAGGTCCTAGCGTTGGCCACGCGAAGGGGTCCCGCGCCCGAAGCGCAAGGGCTCTACCGCGAGCTTGTGGAATGTCCTGAGCGCGGCTTGCACGACGCCGCAAACGCTTGCATACCGCACGCCAAACCGTGACGCGGAAGAGGATAGGCGATGACCTACGTGGTCACCGAGAACTGCATCAAGTGCAAGTATATGGACTGCGTGGAAGTCTGCCCGGTGGACTGCTTCTACGTGGGCGAGAACATGCTGGTCATTCACCCGGACGAGTGCATCGATTGCGGCGTCTGCGAACCGGAGTGTCCGGCCGAAGCGATCGTGCCTGACAGCGACGATAAATCGAATGCCTGGCTGGAGCGCAACCGGATCTTCTCGGCTCAGTGGCCCAACATCACGCGCAAGGGCGAAGCGCCCGCGGATGCCGACGAGTGGAAGGACAAGCCCGGCAAGGAAGCGCTATTCTCGGCTGAGCCGGGGTCGCCCTAGTCGCAGTCCTCGTCCCATCCGCACAGCCGGCGCGCGGTGCCAGGACAACGCTGGGTTGCGTGACTTTTGCCCGATTTGCTGGTATGAGTTCGTTACCAGCACGGATAACCTTGCCTGACGTTCCTCAGGTGCGACCCGTAACGGCCGTAGCTGGCGCCATTGACCTTAGGCCAGGAGCCGTCTCCCAACGTGCCAAGCAAGTCCGCGAAGGTAACTCCTGCCCTGTCGGCGTCAACACTCCCTGACTCTCCTGAACGCCCCCATCCAGTCAAGACCGTGTCACCGACCGACGCGCAAGACACGGAGACCATCATGACCGAAGAGACCCAGACCGACGCTCCCGTCAGCGCAGCACCGACTCCCGCAGCGCCCGCGATCGAACCCCCGTTCCGTTCGCCGCCGAA
>JAVVHH010000083.1:0-16633 GCA_032249615.1 Acetobacteraceae bacterium | reverse complement strand
TGTCCCCGGCTTGGTCATCCGCTACAGTTACCTTTGGGCGTCAGAGCAGGCGCGCGGCCAGGAGGAAGGCGTAAAGGACAGGCCGTGTGCCGTTGTTCTTACCATGGCCGATGAGGCGGGCGACCAAGTGGTGACGGTGCTGCCGATTTCGCACACGCCGCCGTCCAACCCGCTGCTTGCCGTCGAGATACCCGCTGCCGTCAAACGGCGCCTCAAGCTGGATGACGAGCGGTCATGGGTAGTACTGGCCGAGGCGAACCGCTTTATCTGGCCAGGACCAGACCTGCGCCCATTGCCACCGGGCGACGCACAGAGCACGGCGTACGGTCCCCTGCCTTATGGCCTGTTCGAAGAAATCCGCCTCAAGTTCATGGCTACGCTAAAAAGTCAGGCGGTGCGCGCTGTACCGAGATCGGAATGACCCGGGATAGCCTTTTCGCGTGACCCCAACGGCCGTCGTCGCCAAATGGCGAGCCAATACCCGCAACGAGCGTGCCGCCGCGCAGGAGCATTTCCTGGACCTGTGCGCGTCGTTGGACGAACCGACGCCCAACTCCGACCCAACCGGCGCAGCCTATGCCTTCGAGAAAGGTGCCACCAAGGCTAGCGGCGGCGAGGGCTGGGCGGACGTGTGGCGGCGCGGGCGGTTCGCCTGGGAGTACAAGGGGAAGCATAAGGACCTGGACGCCGCGCACCGGCAGCTCCTGCAGTACGCGGGCGCGCTGGAAAACCCGCCGTTGCTGGTCACGTCCGACGTCGAGCGCATCACCATTCGCACCAACTGGACCAATGCAGTGTCCGAGCGGCACGAGGTACGCTTGGAGGAGCTGGCCGACCGCCTCCACCATGGCCTGGTGCTCAAGATCCTTTAGCGCGAGCAAGGCGAGATACAGGAAGTTGCCGGAGCCGCAGGCCGGGTCCAGCACGCGGAACGCCCGCAGCCGGTCCAAAAAGCCGCGAAACAGCGTCTCCGCCCGGCGTAGCGCGTCGCGCTTGGCCCTCCTGCCTGGCTTGGCTGCGGCGCCTGCCGCCGCGATCTGCGCCTGCACCTCGCTCCACTCGGCCAGCAACGGACGGCGCACAACTGGCTCGATCAGCCGCTCGATCATCTCGCGCGAGGTGTAGTGCGCCCCAAGCTGGCTGCGCTTGTCGGGGTCCAGGCCACGCTCGAACAGGGTTCCAAGGATGGAGGGGTCCACCTCCGCCCAATCCAGCGCCGACACCCGCTGCAACAGGGCGATGTCGTCCGCTTCCAGCGGAAGCGCGGCGGCGTCATCGTTGGCCATCAACGCAATCAATGATTACATTGGGGTATGCACTCCAGCAGACACCCAGCCCCAGCCTCGATCACCATCCGGAACCTCGATCCGGCCCTCAAGGAACGGCTGCGCGTCCGCGCCGCCCAACATGGCCAGTCGATGGAGGCGGAGGCGCGCGTCATTCTGCAAACCGCGCTGGCACCGCAGGATGCCCCGCCCGTGCGCCATCTGTACGACCGGGTCCGCGCCCGCTTTGCACCGCTGGGCGGGATCGAGCTCGAACTGCCGCCGCGCGAGCCGGTGCGCGAGCCGCCCAGGTTCGATTGATGCTGATGCTCGACACCAACATGCTCTCCGAGATCATGCGTCCCGAGCCTGAGCGCAAAGTCGCGGACTGGATCGTGCGCCAGCCATCGGACGAGCTGTTCACCGCCGCCGTGTGCCAGGCAGAAATCCTCTCCGGCCTCGGCAGTCCCTCCCTTACCCCTGCCACGGCAGAGATGGCGGCGGCAGCCCAGCAGGCGCGTAGCCGCCAAGTGGCGGCGCGAGCATCGAACGTGCTGACCGTGGTGCGCCAGGTGCAGGCCTAAGGGGCGAGCAGCTTCCGCGCCATCGCGGCGGAGCTGCACGCCCACGGCGTGCTCACCCCGCGGCGGACCGGGAACAGCTCGGTCGTGCACACGATCGGATGGTGGTCGAGGGGACGGTGAAGAGCGTTCGATCCGGGCCCGGCTGGGCGCGGGCGGTTCTGGCGCTCTCGGCCATTCGGTTTCCTCCCAGCGGGACCTCTGCCGGCTTGGCTCTGATGCCGAGTTTAAACCGATTGGGCCCCTTCGCAAACCAGCTCTGAACTACAGCACTTCCCGAGCCACTTAGCTCGGGGGTGGTGCTCTATCTCTTTGTTCCGACGAGCATTACTCCCGACCGGTGGTTCCACCCGGTCGGGAGTACGCTAGTCTTGCGCGCCGTTGCCGTTATCGATGCCCTGCTTGTTCGCCGGGACGTTCCGGCCTTTCGCTGCGTCATCGCCGAAGGCGCCCTCGGCCGGTGTGGCGCCGTTGCGGCGGCCGCCGGTGGTGGACGCGCCGGTGCCGCCGCCGCTGCTGCCAGCCTGGCCCATGCTGCCGTCGCCGGCTTCGCCGATACCTTCCGTGCCGAAGCCGTCTTTGCGCGTCGAGGGCTGGGTTTTGTCGTTCATGGCGAACTCCTCTCGTGGTCGATCACCTGACAACGGTCCATCCCGGCTCCCGCTTGCTCACTTTTGCGCGGGCGTGGGCGTGCCGGGGTCGTCCAGCGTTACGGGAGAGTAGAACCCCGATGGAGGCAGTACCGTGAACCTTCGAGCGCTCGTTCCCTGCATTTTGGTCGTTCTGGGCGGCTGTGCCGCGCAGCCGCCAGCCGGGCAGCCGGTGGCCGCGCAACAGACGGCCGTGCCGGGTCCGGTGAACAGCGAGCCCTGGGTTGGGACACAATCTCCCGGCGGGTCGCAAAATAGCTCCTCGCCGCAGTTGCCTTTTCAGACGCTGAACAGCCTTCCCCGGGGGGCCGCGACGACGATCGGCCGTTAAGCAGTGATCTTTCTGCTCGACCTGCAGACGGCGCCAATGGAAGCCAAGGTGGTGGACAGCTTGCCGGACGCGTCGGGCTGGCAGTTCGAGCCGAAATGGGACGGCTTCCGCTGCCTTGCCTTCAAATTGGGCGCCGAGGTCGAGCTACGGGCGAAGTCGGGTAAGCCGCTCGGGCGCTATTTCCCCGAGATGGTCGCCGCGCTGGCGGGGGCGAAGGCCGACGAGTTCGTGCTCGATGGGGAGCTGATGGTGCCGCGGGGCGACACGCTGTCGTTCGGCGCCCTGCAGGACCGGATCCATCCGGCGCCGAGCCGCATCCGCAAGCTGGCGGCCGAGACGCCGGCGCTGCTGGTCGTGTTCGACTGCTTGGCGACGGCGGCGGCCCCGGCGCTGCTCGAGGCGCCGCTCGGCGAGCGCCGGGGGGCGCTGGAGCGCGCGGTGGCCGGGTTCACGCCGGCGGACCGCGTCCGTCTCTCGCCGTACACCCATGACCGCCAGCAGGCGGCGGCGTGGCTCGAGCGGGCGCATGGCGCGCTGGACGGCGTTATCGCCAAGCGGATCGATGCGGCTTACGCGCCGGGCAAGCGGGACATGCTCAAGGTCAAGACGCATCGGAGCGCGGATTGCGTCGTGGGCGGCTTCCGATACGGCAAGGGGTCCGGCATGGTTGGTTCGCTGCTGCTCGGGCTGTACGACGAGGCGGGCCGGCTCGACCATGTCGGCTTCACCTCGGCGATCAGCAACGCCGACAAGCCGGAGCTGACCCGGCGGCTGCTCGCGCTACGCGGCGGCGAGGGCTTCACGGGCGATGCGCCGGGCGGTCCGAGCCGCTGGGCAACCGCGGAATCGGCGGCCTGGGAGAAGCTTCGTCCGGAGCTGGTGGTCGAAGTCAGCTACGACCAAGTGACGGAGGGGCGGTTCCGCCACGGGACCATGCTGCTCCGCTGGCGGCCGGACAAAGCGCCGCGCCAATGCACGTTCGAGCAGATCCGCGAAGAGGCCAGACCCGGCGAACTCGTGGGGCGGCTCCTGTCGTGATGGAGGCGAGGACATGGCGCCGGGCTTCGGATTGTTTTAAGAGGGTGCATGGCTAAGCAACCCGGCACGCCCAAAGCGAAAACCGCTGCCCCGGCGCAATTCGACATGAACAGAAGCGAGCGGAAAGGCGGCAGAGGTGGGCCGGGTGGCCCGGGCCGTCGCGGCCGCGACGAGAAGCGGCCGCCGAGCCGGATCGAGAGCCTGCCGCCGGTCCTAGTGGACCGCGGCCAGGGCTGGGTGATCTGGAAGGTCGGCAAGGTCGACCAGGCGACGCATGCGCCGGTTCGGGCCGAGTATCACCTCGTCTTCGAGGGGCATGACCCGCTGGTGTTCGACTTTCTCGGCGCCGCGCGGGACCGCTCGAAGGAGCCGCCCCCGGAGAAGCCGGAGCCCGTGGCGGCCGTGGAAACTCCGGAGGAGGCCACCGCCGAGCAGGAGCCTCCCGCCGAGCAGGAGAACGTCGCCGAGAGCGCGGAGCCCGAGGCGACCCCGGCGACCCCGAGCGCCTAAGCGCCTCTAGCCGCCTGGAGCGCGTTCCAGACGCGGCTGGGCGAGGCCGGCATGTCGAAGTGGGTGACGCCGGCCGGGGCAAGGGCGTCGAGGATGGCGTTCATGGCGGCGCTCAGCGAGCCCGTCGTTCCGGCCTCGCCCACGCCCTTGACGCCGAGCGCGTTGTTGGGTGACGGCTGCGAGAGCTCGTGCAGCGAAAAGCGCGGCAGCAGTTCCGCGCGGGGCATCGTGTAGTCCATGAAGCTGCCGGTCAGGATCTGGCCCGAGTCCGCTTCGAAGACGCAGACCTCGCCCATCACTTGGCCCAGCCCCTGCACCATCCCGCCGAGAAGTTGGCCCTCCATCAGCGTGTGGTTGAGGACGACGCCGCAATCGTCGACGGCGACGTAGTTCAGCAGCCCGACCGTGCCGGTCGCCGGGTCGATCTCGACCTCGGCGACGTGCGCACCCGAGGGATACGCGCGGCTGGCCGTCAATCCTTCGACGGTGTCGAGGCCGCCCGGGTGCAGGCCGGCCAACTCGAACAGGTCGAGCACAATGTCGGTGCCGGCGACGCGGAACATGCCGTCGCCATATTCGATGTCCGCCTCCGCCGCCTCGAGCACGCTGGAGGCCAGCGCGCGGCCCTTGCGGATCACGGTGGCGGCAGCGAGTTGGCTCGCTGCGCCCTGCGACAGCATGGAGCGTGACGCGAAGGCGCCGCCGCCGAGCAGGGCGGGACCGTCGGGTTCGCCGGCGTGCAGGGTGATCCGCTCCGGCGCGATGCCGAGGGCGCGGCCGACGATCTCCGGGAAGACGGTCTCGTGGCCTTGGCCGGACGATTTCGTCGCGCAGTGGATCTCGACCCCGTCCCGGTCGATGATGAGCGCCACCTCGTCCTTCGGGACGACGCCGCCGGCCGGTTCGACGAAGAGCGCGCAGCCGATGCCGCGGAGGTGGCCGCTGGCTTCGGATTGGGCGCGCCGTGCGGGAAAGCCGTCCCAGTCCGCGTGGGTCAAAGCGGCCTCGAGCAGGGCGGGGTAGTCGCCACTATCGTAGGTCGCGGCCATCTTGCCGCCGGTCGGCAGCGTGTAGGGGAAGGCTTCGGGCGGGAGCGCGTTCAGCCGCCGCAAGGCGATCCGGTCGAGCCCGGTCTGCCGCGCCGCCGCGTCCACCAGGCGCTCGATGACATAGGCCATGTCGGGGCGCCCGGCGCCGCGGTAAGCGGTGATCGGCACCGTGTTGGTCAGCGCCAGGCGATGCTGCCCGTAGACCGCCGGGATGCGGTAGCAGCCGGTGCACATCATGGCCGGGTTGAGTGTCGAGATGAGGGGCCCGGTCGCGACCGGATAGGCGCCGAGGTCGCACACCCAATCGTGGCGCAGCGCCAGGAAGCGGCCTTCGGCATCGAGCGCGAGCGATCCGGTCATGGTGAGGCCGCGGCCGTGATAGTCGCTCAGGAAGGTTTCGGAGCGGGACGCGACCCATTTGACGGGACGGCCGGCGCGCTGGGAGGCGAGCACCATGGCGACGTGTTCGGCATAGGCCGGGCCGCGAATGCCGAAGCCGCCGCCGACGTCATCGGCGTGCACGACGATGTTCGCCGAAGGTAGGCCGGTGAGCCCGGCGAGGCTGTCCCGCAGCGCGACGGACCCCTGGTTGCCGGCCCAGAGATGCACCGTGTCGCCGTCCCACTCGACGAGCGCGGCTTTCGGCTCCATGGGGTTGCCGACCACGCGGTCGCTGGTGGTCTCGAGTGTGACGACATGGGCGGCTTGCGCGAAGGCGGCGCGCACGGCGGCTTCGTCGCCGTATTCGTAATCTAGACAGAGATTGCCCGGCGCTTCCGCGTGGATGGCGATCGCGCCGGGGGCGAGGGAAGCCGCCCGGGAGGCGAGCGCCGGCAGGTCCTCGTAGTCGATCACGGCCAGCTCGGCGGCGTCCATCGCCTGCTGCACGGTGTCGGCCAGCACCAAGAGCACGGGCTCGCCGACATAGCGGACGCGGTCATCGGCGAGCGCACGGCGCGGGGGCACGATGAGCTGGGCGCCGTCCCGGCCGGGGAACGGCAGCAGCGCCGGCGTCCGATGCATGCCGGCATCCCTTGTGTCGGTGCCGGTGAGCACGAGGGCGACCCCCGGGGCGGCACGGACCGCGTCGATGTCGAGCCCGGCGATGCGGGCGTGGGCCCGGTCCGAGCGGACGAACACGGCGTGCAACTGGTCGGGGCGGTCATGGTCGGCGGTGTAGCGGCCGGCGCCGGTCAGCAGGCGCCGGTCCTCCCGCCGCCCCGCGAAAGGCTGCATTCCATCCATCAGGGCCGGTTCTCCGCAAGCATCGGTTCAGTGTCCGGGACGGCGCTCGCCATCTGTTCGAGCGACCGCCCGCTCGGCTCCACGCCGAGCGCCAGCACGGTGACGATCATCAGCACGAGCAGGCCCACCATCAGCGCCAGCACGCCGCCCACCCCGTAGCTGGTGAACAGCGGCACGACGATGAACGGCGTCAGCACGGTCGCGCCGCGGCCGAACGTGTTGCAAATGCCGGACGCGCGCAGCCGGACCTCGGTCGGGAACAACTCGGGGATGTAGACGCCGAACAGGACCGCGACGAGGACGTAGATCGGGATGGTGAGCGCCAGGCCGGTGAGCGGGAGCAAGACGGGATCGGACACGAACGGGTAGATGCAGCCGAACAGGACCGACACAAGGCCGGCGCCGACGATCGTGCGCCGCCGGCCGAGCCGGTCGACGGTCGCGGCACCGATGAAGGCGCCCACCGGCGCGCCCAACGCCATCACCAGCGAGTAGCCGAACGAGGTGGCGATCGACATCCCCTGCTTGGCGAAGAAGGTCGGCAGCCAGGTGATGAAGCCGTAGATCAGCGTGTTGACCACGATGAGGCACACCGTGCCGAGCACCATGCGGCTCAGCAGGGGCGCGGCGAACAGCGCCGCGATCGAGCGGGACGGGGCCGCCCGGCTCACGGGTGCAACGGGCGAAAGCGGGGCCCCGCCGGACGCCTCCTGCTCGATGCGCGACACGAGCGCTTCCGCCTCGGCGCCGCGGCCGATGCTCTCCAGCCAGCGCGGGCTCTCCGGCAAAGACTTGCGCGCCCGCCAGATCAGCAGGGCGCCCACCCCGCCGAGCACGAACATCACCCGCCAGCCGAAATACGGCACGAGCAGCCAGCCGGCCAGGGCCGAGACCGGCAACCCGGTGACGACCAGCACCGCGACGTAGCCCAGCCAGCGCCCGCGGACCGCGGCGGGGACGAACTCCGTCATGGTGGCGTAGCCGACCACGTTCTCCGCCCCGAGGCCGACCCCCATCAGGAAGCGCAGGCCGATCACCACGGTCATCGAGGGCGCAAAGGCGGAAAGCAGCGACGCGCCGCCGAACAGCAGCAAGTTCAGCTGATAGGTGACCCGGCGCCCGTAGCGGTCGCCGATGAAACCGGTAAGCAACGAGCCGATCATCATGCCGAGGAAGGTCGAGGACACGAAGGCGGCATTCTGGCCCAGCGTGGAGAAGCCGGAGCGCAGGGTAGAGCCCAGGATGGTGGCGGCGATGTAGATGTCGAAGCCGTCGAAGAACATGCCGAGACCCACAAGCGCGAAAAGCCGCTTGTGGAAGGCCGAGATCGGCAGGCGGTCGAGCCGCGGTCCCGCGTTGACTGCGCCCGCCCCGGCTTGGCTGGGTGTTATCTGGTCGGCCGCCTGGTCCATGATCCGGTTTCCTCTCCAATGACGCCGCTTGCCGCGGCTCCCGCTAGTTTGCCGAGGGCGTCGAGCACGCGGTGCTCGGCAGCCTCCAGATGATGGCGCAGCAGCCGCGTGGCGGCCCGGCCATCGCCGGCCAGCACGGCAGCCGCAAGGTCGGCGTGTTCGGCGACGAGCCGCACGGGATCGCGGTTCTCGAGGGTGCCGAGGCTGAGCTGGACGAGACGGTCGCTCTGCGCGATGGCGCCGGCGGCTGCTTGGGCCAGGCGGGCGTTGCCGCAGCACTCGGCGAGCCTCGTGTGGAATAGCCGGTTGTAGGAGATGAAGGCGTCGCTGCCGCCCTCGAAGCGGGCGGCTCGGGCGATCGACTCGCGCTGCGCCGCCGTCGCACGACTCGCGGCGCCGCGGACGCAGGCCAACTCGAGCACGCGGCGCAGCTCGAGCACCTCGGCGGCCTCCGGCAGGGAGACGGGCACCACGTGGTAGCCCTGGCGCGGGCGGATGGCGACCAGCCGCTCCTGCGCGAGGCGGAGCAGGGCTTCGCGCACCGGCGATTTGCTGACGCCGAGTCGTGCCGCGAGGGTCTGCTCGCGCAATTCCGCGCCCGGCAGCAGGCGGCAGGCCAGGATGTCGTCGCGGAGCGTGGCGCAGACGTGGTCTTGGAGCTTCACGCCCCCTTGTCGCGAGCCGTGATATCTTACGTCAAGCTAATTTCCCTGTTCCGCCTTGGCGCAGGCGGCCAAATCTGCCAGAGCGATGCCGGCAAAAGGGGGAGAGCGGCATGCAGGAGACGATAGCGGGGGTCCGGATCGACCGGCGGGGTGACGGCGCGCCGATCTGGCTGTTCCACTCCCTGCTCGCCGACGCCGGCAGCTGCGCGCCGCTGGCCGAGCGCCTAGCCGGCGACTTCACCGTGTTCCTGCCGGATCTGCCGGGGTTCGGCGGTTCGGCCGCGTGCGGCCCGGCGCTGGCGGACGTCGCCGACCGCATGGCGCAGGCGATCAGCGCTGCCTCGGGGCCCGCGACTGTTTTCGGCAACGGCTATGGCGGCTTCGTCGCGCTGACCCTGGCGCTGCGCCACCCCGCGTTGGTGACCCGCCTCGTGCTCGCCGGCACCGCGGCCACTTTCCCGGAGGCGGGCGCGGCGCAGTTCCGCGGCATGCAGGCGGGCGCGCGGAACAGGGGGTTGGCCGGGATCGTCGACGTCGCGATGTTGCGGCTGTTTCCGGCGGAGGTACAGGCGAGCTTGCCGGAGATCATGGCGGAGCGCCGGGCGCGATTCCTCGCGACGGATGTCGACGTGTTCGCCGGGGCGTGCGCCGAGCTGGCCGGGCTCGATCTGCGGTCGGCGGCGCCGTCGTTGGCGATGCCGGCGCTGCTGATGGCGGGCGACGGGGATCAGGCGACGCCACCGGCTTTGGCGGAGGAGCTGGCCGGGCTGATGCCCGAGGCGCGGTTCAAGCTGCTGGAGGGCTGCGCGCATCTGCCGCAGTTGCAGGATCCGGACCGCATTGCCGGGGAAATCAGAGCCTTCGTGTCCAGCCATGGATGATCCGGTTCTGGTGGAGGTGACGCGCGGGGGCCGGGTCGAGTCACGGCATCGCGGTGCGGTGGCGGTGGTGGACGCGGCGGGCGCGACCGTGCTCGCGCTCGGCGACGTCGAGATGCCGGTGTTCCCGCGTTCGGCGGTCAAGGCGATCCAGGCCTTGCCGTTGCTCGAGACGGGTGCGGCGGACCGGTTCGGGCTGACGGAGGCGGAGATCGCGCTGGCATGCGCGTCGCATTCCGGCGAGCCCGGCCATACCGAGACGGCCGCATCGATGTTGCGCAAGGCGGGGCGGGACGAGAGTTGTCTCGAGTGCGGCAGCCATTGGCCGTCCGGAGCGGAAGCGACGCGCGCGCTGGCGGCGGCGGGCGGGCGCCCGTCGGCGCTGCACAACAATTGCTCGGGCAAGCATTCGGGATTCGTGTGCACGGCCTGCGCCATCGGGGTCGATCCCGCGGGCTATGTCGGGCCGAACCACCCCGTCATGCGTGAGGTGACGGCGGCGCTGGCAGAGGTGACGGGCGCCGAGCTGTCCGACCACGGGACGGATGGGTGCTCGATACCGGCATACGCGATCCCGTTGCGGCATCTGGCGCTCGGCTTCGCGCGGTTCGGGAGCGGACACGGGTTCGGGCCGGCGCGCGCCGCCGCGGCCCGGCGCATCCGTTCGGCCGTCGCGGCGCACCCGTTCATGGTGGCGGGCACCGGACGGTTCGATACGCTCTTGATGCGGGCGTTGGGCGCGCGCGCTTTCGTCAAGACCGGGGCGGAGGGCGTCTATTGCGGCGCGCTGCCCGATCTGGGCCTCGGCTTCGCGGTCAAGTGCGACGATGGGGCGGGGCGGGCGGCGGAGGTGGTGACGGCCGCGCTGGTGCAGCACTTCCTCCAACCCGGCGGCGAGGCGGCGGGCGTAGTGGACCGGCTTGCGCGGCCCGAGCTTCGGAACTGGAACGGCATCCGGGTCGGCGAGGTGCGGCTGGCGCCTTCGGCCTTCGCTCCTTGACGGAGGTGGCGCCGGGCCCGGGGCGCCGTGGCGGCCGTTGGGTGCTGGGGGCGGCGCTGCTGCTGGCCAGCTTCAATCTGCGGCCGGCGATCGCAAGCCTCGGGCCGGTGCTGCCCGAAGTCATGCGCAGCACGGGCATCGGGGCGGCGGCGGCCAGCGTGCTGACCACGCTGCCGGCGCTGTGCTTCGGCTTGTTCGCGCCGCTGGCGCCGCGGCTCTCGCGACGCTTCGGCATCGAGCGGACCGTGCTGGGTATGGTGCTGCTGCTGTCGGCCGGGACGCTGATCCGATGGGCGGAGACGCCGACGGCACTGTTTGCCGGTGCCATCCTGGCGGGCGCTGCGATCGGCGTGGTCAACGTGCTGCTGCCGGCGCTGGTCAAGCGCGACTTCCCGGACCGGGTGGCGCTGATGACCGGCCTCTACACGATGGTGCTGTCAATCGGCGCGGCGCTGGCGGCGGGGGCGAGCGCCCCGTTGACGCTTGCATTCGGCTCATGGGGCGCGGCGCTCGCGATCTGGGCGGCGCCGGCGCTGCTCGCCGGGTTGGCGCTGATCCCGGCGCTGCCGGCGACGTTCATTCCCGTCGCGAACCGCAAGCTGCCCGGGCTGTGGCGCAACGGCCTGGCTTGGCAGGTGACGTTGCTGATGGGCATGCAGTCGACGACCACGTATTGCGCCTTCGGCTGGCTGGCGCTGATCCTGCGCGACCGAGGCATGGCCGCGGTGACGGCGGGACTGGTGCTGTCCGGGTCGGTGCTGGTGCAGGTGGGATCGTCGCTCGGCGGCGCGCCGTTCGCTGCGTTGTGGCCGGACCAGCGGGCGCCGGCGATTTTGAGCCTTGCGGCCGGGCTCGCCGGGTTCCTGGGGTGCCTCTATCTGCCGCTGCCGTGGGTGTGGGGCGCGGCCGCTCTGATGGGGGTGGGGCAGGGGGCGGTGTTCTCGATGACGCTGTCCATCATCGTGCTGCGCTCGCCCGACGCGGGGACGGCGGCGCAGCTGTCTGGCATGGCGCAAGCGGTCGGCTACATGCTCGCGTCGTTCGGGCCGCTGCTTCTGGGCCTGGCCCATCAATGGACCGGAGATTGGAGCGCGGCGGGCCCGCTGCTGATCGCCTACACGGCGGTCGGCATGGCGGGCGCCGCGGGAGCGGGCCGCAAGCGGCTGGTGCGGCCCGCCACGCTTTAAAGCGGCGGCACGTCGGTCATGGTGGGCCGGTCGGGGTCGTGCTCCTCGGCAACGAGTTGCTCGGCGCGATGCCAATACTCTTCGGCGCGGCCGTCGGGGCAACCATCGGCTTCCCACAAGGAATGGGCGCGCTGCCGGACTACTTGCTCGCGATCGGTGTCGGACATTCTGTCACCTCGTTGGACAATTGCCTGCCTGCAGCAGCTTGGTCGGGCGCCTCGCCGACTCAACACGCCTCCGCTCGTGTTGATGCCGGCCCCCTCACCACGCGACGCCGATCTTGCCGAAATGGCCGGCACCCTGCTCGAAGCGGAAGGCATCGGCCAGTTGATCGAGCGGGAAGCGGCGGTCGACGACGGGGCGGATGCCCGAGGCGTCGAGGGCGCGGACGAAATCCTGCTGCTCGCTGCGGCTGCCGACGATCAGGCCCTGGAGCCTCGCCTGCTTGGCCATCAGCGCGGCGGTGGGGATGTCGCCGGAGCGGCCCGTCAGCACGCCGATGAGCGATATGTGGCCGCCGACCCGCACGGCCTCGATCGATTGGGCCAAGGTGCCGGGCCCGCCGACCTCGACGACATGATCCACGCCGCGCCCGCCGGTCCAGTCGCGCACGACCCGGCCCCACTCCGTCCGCTCGCGGTAGTTCACGGTGAAATCGGCGCCGAGCGCCCGCGCCCGCTCGAGCTTCTCGCCCGATGACGAGGTGATCGCGACGGCCGCGCCCATCAGCTTGGCGATCTGCAGCGCCCAGATCGAAACGCCGCCGGTGCCGAGCAGGAGGACGGTGTCGCCGGCCTTCAGCTTGCCGTCGACGACCATCGCCCGCCAGGCGGTGAGCCCGGCCGTGGTCAACGTCGCGGCCTCCACGGCGTCGTAGCCCTTCGGCGCGAGGGTGAAGGCGGTGGCGGGCATCACCACGTGTTGCCGCGCGAAGCCATCGGCGCCGTCGCCGGGCGTGAGGCTGAAGTCGCCCAGGGTCGGCGGGCCGGATTGCCATTGCGGGAAGAAGCACGACACGACCCGGTCGCCCCGGGCGAACTCGGCGCCGTCTCCGGCGGCCTCGACCACTCCCGCGCCGTCGGCCAGCGGGATGCGGCCATTGGGCGCCCCCGTCTTGCCCGTGACGACGGCCAGGTCGTGGAAATTGAGGGAGCTGCCGCCGAGCGCCACGCGGATTTCCCCGGGGCCGGGCGCGCCGGGGTCGGCGATTTCTTCGAGCCGCAACTGGTCGAGCCCGATGGGGGACCGCAAAACCATCGCCTTCATGCACCGCCACTCCGTTTGCCGAGCGCACAACGGTCCACAAGGAGTCTTGGTTCGCCCAACCCGCGCCCGCCGGCCATAGGCCGTTGGTTGCGCGAAGGGAAATTTCACGCGGGATGGATTATGCCGCCTGATTATCGTAACGGGATGCGAGGTCGGACGTCGAAGAAGGAAAGTCGTTGGAGGGAGAGTCTGGTTCGGCCATGGCGCAGCGCGGGAGGCGGTTCACGCTCCCGATCTGGGCCCATCTTGCCGGCTTCGCGCTCGCCGTCATGCTTCCGCTCTGGGCGCTGGTCCTGTACATCGGGTTGAGTTCCCTCGAGCGGGAGCGGGCCGAGTATCAGAACCAGACTATGCTCGTGGCGCGCAGCTTCGCCGTCGACCTCGATCACGAGCTTTCCGGTTTCAAGTCGATCCTGTCCGTGCTCGCGACATCTCCTGCCCTGGCGGATGGCAACCTTCGACGCTTCTCCGAGCAGGCGTTGCGGGTCGCGCCGGAGGGTGGCGCGATCGTTTTGCGGGACAGGTCTGGCGCCCAGATCGTCAATACGCTGTTCCCGTTCGGGACGAAGTTGCCGGAACGGACGTCCGAAACCGTGACCGCCACCGATCGATGCGTGTTCGAAACCCGCGCCGTCTGCACGTCGGACCTCTACACCGGAGTTTCGGACAAGCAGCCCTATGTGCTGGTCGATGCGCCGGTGATGCGGGATGGCGAGATCGCGTATTTCTTGAATGTCGGCGTTCCTGCAACCAACCTGGCTGCTCTGCTCCGGGCTCATCAGACGCCGCCGGGTTGGGCGATCTCGATCATCGATCGGCAGGACCGCCTGATCGCACGCTCGCCCGACCACGACCGGTACGTCGGCAGTCTCGCCAACCAGTCGCTCCGGGAAAGCGCCAAGGATGCCGAGGGCACAGTCCGGGCCGTCAACGTGGCAGGCATCCCGGTGTGGGGGGCCTATGTTCGGCTGCCGACCTGGGGGTGGCGGGTTGCGATCGGGGTGCCGGAGGCGGTACTCAATACGCCGCTGCGTCGCTCGATGGCGTATCTGGGGGGGCTCGTGCTGGGCGCGACCGCCCTGTCGCTGGCGGCCGTCATTATATACGGACGGCGTTTAGCGGGCGCGATCGCGCTGTTGAGCCGCCTCGCGACCCGGATCGTCGAGCCTGTCCTGCTCGGCCCGATCGAGACGTCGGTGCGTGAAGTCAACGAGGTTTCCTGTTCGATCGCGGAGGCCTCGCGCCGGCTGGCGGCGTCGATCGCCGAGCGGGACCGCGCCGACGCGGCGATGCGGCGTTGGAACGAAGAGCTGGAGGCCCGTGTGGCGGCTGAGATCGCCGCGCGGGAGGACGCGCAGGCGCGGGTGCTGCAGGCGCAGCGGATCCAGGCGCTCGGGCAACTCGCGGGTGGGATCGCCCACGACTTCAACAACGTGCTGCAGGCGGCGAATGGCTGCGCGGCCGCGATCATCAAGCGGGCGGGCGACCCGGATGCGGTCCGCCGGTTCGCCGAATTGCTGCTCGGCGCGGTCGACCGCGGCAGCTCGGTGACCCGGCGCCTGCTCGGCTTTGCCAAATAGAACGACCTGCGGGCCGAGGCGATCGATCTGGCACCGGTGCTCGAGGGGCTGCGCGAGATCCTGTGGCACACGCTCGGCGCCCATATTACGATCGACCTCGAGCTTCCCGCGCGCCTGCCGTTCGTTTTCGCCGACAAGGGGCAACTGGAGACGGTGCTCGTCAATTTTGCGACCAATGCGCGCGATGCGATCGTGTCGGCGGGCACGCTCACCTTCAGCGTGAACGTCGAGACCATCGGCGCGGAGGCGAGCGGGCCCAAGCCGCTCGAGGCCGGCGCCTATGTGCGGATCGCGATCACGGACACCGGGTCGGGGATGGATGCCGCGACCCTCGCGCGGGCGAGCGAGCCGTTCTTCACCACGAAAGGCCCGGGGGTCGGCACCGGTCTGGGCTTGGCCATGGCGCGCGGTTTTGCCGAGCAATCTGGCGGCAAGCTCGAGATTCAGAGCGAGGTGGGAAAGGGCACGACGGTTCTGCTCTGGCTTCCCGCGCGGCTGAGCGACGCGGCCGCCGAACCAGCGGAGGCGCCCGCCCGGAGCCGGACGGGATCAGCCCGCAGCATCGTTCTGCTGGTCGAGGACGAAGAGATCGTGCGGACGGCCCTGGCGACCGAGTTGACCGATGAGGGGTACGACGTGCTGCCGGTGGCCAGTGCGGAGGCGGCGCTCGCGATGCTGGATGGCAACCGGTCGATCGGGGCGCTGGTCACGGATCTGAACATGCCGGGCATGAGTGGGATAGACCTGATCCGGATGTGCCGGGCGCAAGGCCTGTCTCTTCCGGCCATCCTGCTGACGGGCAACGCGGAGTATGCCACCCCGCTGGCGCCGCTCGACGGGGCGTTGGCCAATCGGTTTTCGGTGCTGCGCAAGCCGGTGTCGGGGACACACCTGGCCGATAGTCTGGCGGCGCTGATGGAAACTGTCTGACGAGGGTGGGGGAGGCAGCTGCCTCCCCCGGTCACGCCCTATCTGCGCGGCGGGTTGCTCCGGCCGGCGCCCGCACCGCTCGTCTCCTGGCGCTTGCCCTGATCGTCGACCTCGACCTTGGTTTCGCGCACGGTGTCCCGCACCGTTTCGGTCCGATCCTGCGCGACCTTGCGGATGTCGATCTCCTCGACGACTCGCGCCTCCTTCTGCACGACGGCTTCTTCGGAGGTTGCACGCGCCTCGATCGTGCGCTCCTGGAACAGCCCGGCTTCGCCCGGATTGACCGGGCGGTCGACCGGATGGCGTTCCACCTCCACCCGTTCCTCGTGCAAACGCACCTGCTCTTCCACCGGGCGCTCGACGACGTAGCTGCGGACGCGGACGGCGCCTTGGGCGACTTCGCGCTTGCCGATGCGCAGACGCTCCTTGGCGACCTGGATCGTGTCCTTATCGCCGGTCATGCCCTGTGCCGCCGGTTGGCCCGTGCCCGTCGCGCGGGCGCCGGTGTTGGCCGTGGCCGTAGGGGCGAGCCGGTCGCGATCGCTACCGGACATCCTCGACCCGTATTCGGTGCCTCCCTGACGCCACTCTTCGACCTTCTCATCGAGATCGATGGGGCCGGCCGCTTCCAGGGCTTCGAAGATCCGGTGCCGATCCGTGCCGGCCGTCGGGGTGACGATCACCATCGCATGACCTTGGTCGATCGCGTGGTGGTAGGCGTATTGGTCCTCCTCGGGTGCGAAAATGCTTTTGATCGCGCCCCAGAAGCCCTCATCCTGCATGCCGGTCCCTTGATGGCGCCGGCCGAGGTGCGGTCGAGCACCTGAATGGCGCTTTGCGGAAGGCCGGCTTTGAGCAACGCATCCCGCGCGGACTCGGCATGAGACCGCGTCTCGAAGACAGCGACGATCTGATTGTCATGCCGATCGGGGTCGTAGCGCCCAGCCTCGGTGGTGTTCGCGTAGCTTCCACTCATCGTGTTCTCCCTTCTGTTTGGATTTGTGCCCGCAGGCTGAACTAGCCTGTTACTCCGGATGCTTTCGGAC
>JAVVHH010000082.1:0-16649 GCA_032249615.1 Acetobacteraceae bacterium | reverse complement strand
CCGAGCATTTCCACATCGGTGGGATAGACCCAGGCGCCGTCGGGCGCGCGGTAGGTCTCGTGCGTCACCATGCCCTGGGTGAACAGCCCGGCAAACGGTTCCGCGACAGACACTTCGCCGGCCTTCTGCAGCGCACGCGTGAAGAAGCGCGCATAGAGGAGGTGAAGGATCGCGTGTTCGATGCCGCCAACATACTGGTCGACCGGGAGCCAGTGATCGACCGCCTTGCGCACCAGCGCCGATTCGGCGTGCGGCGAGCAGAAGCGGGCGAAATACCAGGAGCTGTCGACGAAGGTGTCCATCGTATCCGTCTCGCGCTGGGCGGGGGCGCCGCAGTTCGGGCAGGGCACGTGCTTCCAGGTCGGGTGATGGTCGAGCGGGTTGCCGGGCCGGTCGAAGGTGACGTCGAGCGGCAGCAGCACCGGGAGGTCGGCGTCCGGCACCGGCTGCGCCCCGCAAGCCGCGCAGTGGATGATCGGGATCGGCGCGCCCCAGTAGCGTTGCCGGCTGATGCCCCAATCGCGCAGCCGCCAGTTCACGACTCCCTCGCCGGCCCCTTCGGACGCCAAGCGCTCGATGGCGGCCCGCTTGGCCGCGTCGACCGGGAGACCGTCGAGGAAGCCGGAGTTGATGATGGTGCCCGGGCCGGTATAGGCGGTGTCGCCCACATGGAACGAAGCGGGTTCTTCGCCGGCGGGCAGGACGACGGGCGTTACGGCCAGGTCGTAGCGGCGGGCGAACTCCAGGTCGCGCTGGTCGTGCGCGGGGCAGCCGAAAATCGCGCCGGTGCCGTAATCCATCAGGACGAAGTTGGCGATCCAGACCGGGAAGGTCTGGTCCAGGAAGGGGTGCTTGACCCGGAACCCGGTGTCAAAGCCGCGCTTTTCGGCGGTCTCGATCGCGGCCTCGCTGGTGCCGAGGGCACGGCACTCGGCGATGAACGTGGCAGCGGCCGGGTTGCTGGCTGCAACGGCGGCGGAGACGGGGTGATCTGGGGCGAGGGCCACGAACGACATGCCGAACAGCGTGTCCGGCCGGGTCGTGAAGACCTCGATCTGATCCTCGGTGCCGGATAGCGGGAAGCGCAACCGCGCGCCCTCGCTGCGGCCGATCCAGCGCGCCTGCATGAGGCGCACCCGCTCGGGCCAGCGGTCCAGCTCGTCCAGGGCGCCCAGCAGTTCCGGCGCGAAGGCGGTGATGCGGAAGAACCATTGGGCGAGCTTGCGGATCTCGACGGGGGCGCCAGAGCGCCAGCCGCGGCCATCGATGACCTGCTCGTTGGCGAGCACGGTGCCATCGACCGGGTCCCAGTTGACCGCGCTTTCCCTCCGGTCGACCAGCCCGGCGGCCAGCAGCTGCAGGAAGAGCTTCTGCTGATGCCCGTAGTAGTCGGGGTCACAAGTCGCGAACTCGCGCGACCAGTCCAGCGAGAGCCCCATCCGCTGCAATTCGCCGCGCATGGCCTCGATGTTCGCGCGCGTCCAGACGTCCGGGTGCGTGCCCCGATCGCGCGCCGCGTTCTCGGCGGGCAACCCGAAGGCATCCCACCCCATTGGGTGCATCACGGCAAAGCCGCGCGCCCGCTTGAACCGGGCGACGACGTCTCCGAGCGCGTAATTGCGGACGTGTCCCATGTGGATCTTGCCGCTGGGATACGGGAACATCTCCAGTACGTAGTATTTCGGCTTGGCGTCGGTGGGCACGTCCTCGACGTGGAAGCAGTGCCCGGCTGCCCAAGCGGCTTGCCACCGCGGTTCGGCGGCGCGGAAATCGTAGCTCTCGGGACCAGCCTGAGCGGCCGCTTCCGGGCTCGGGACGGCGTCGGGCACGGTTCCCCCTACGATCTCGAGGCGGCTTGCGAACGGAGTTCGCGGGCCCGGGCCAGCACCTTGTCCTCGATCTCGCTGGCGGTCGACGGCGCCACGGGCTGATCGACCCAGCGTCCACCCTGCTCGACCTGGCGGAACACGTTGATGCGGATCCCGTCCGTGCGGAGCTGGCGACCGAGGATGTAGGCGGTCGCCTTGAAGCGCTCGCCTTGCGCGCCCGGCGGCGAATACCAGTCGGTGATGATGACTCCGCCGAACGGGTCGGCCGAGGTCAGCGGCATGAATTTCAGCGTGTCGAGCGCGGCCCGCCAGAGATAGGCGTTCACGCCCAGCGCACCTCCGCTGTCGCTCGCGGTGTCCGCGGTCTTGCCGCCGATGCCCAAGACGAGGCCCTGATCACCCCCGATCTTGCCCCGCTCCGGACCGCGGAGGCGGTAATCGTTGTATTCGTCGTCGGCTACCGGTCGGCTCTTGGAGCAAGCGGACAGCAACAACGTGGCGCTCAACAGAGCGGCGAGGATGGAGGCGGGTTTTGACATGTTCACACTAGCTGTTGCGGCATCTCGGGGGCGCTCGTCTTAGCTTGCGCATGATGAGGTGCCAAGCATCGTCTCCGCGTGGGCCCAGAACGAGAAAGGGCGGTGGTTTCCCACCGCCCTCCCCGACTGTGTTGCGATCAGGCTGTTACCAGCTGAAGGCGGTGCCCAGCGAAACGCCGGAAACGTTGATCTTGTTGCCGGTGGCGGTGCCGCCGGCGCCGGTAGCGGCGGAGACGCCGGCGCCGGAGACGAAGTCATAGCCATTCTGCTTCCGCTCACCGTAGAGGTAGGAGAGGAAGATCGAGATCCCAGGCGCCAAGGCGTAGGTGCCGCCGGCCGCGACGCCGACTTCCCGGCGCTGACGGCCGAAGAAGGCGTTGCCCAGATCGCCCGCGCTCTGCGAGACGAAGTAGGAGGCGCCGACGATCACCGGGCCGAAGGTGTAGGACGCACCGGCAAGCCAGGCGTTGGAGCCCTGGAGCCCACTCGGCAGGGTGTTGGCGACGTTGCCGTTGTAGCGGCCCGTCGTGTAGTGGCCGCCGACGCTGAGGCCGGCAATGGTCACGGCTGCGCCGAAGTCGCCGATGCTCAGACCCTGGTAGTTCGGGGCTGCGCCGGTAGCCGCCAGCGGGTTGTTGGTGAACGGGGTCGAGCCGTTGTAGCCGACATGGCCACCGCCAATGTAGGCGGCCGTGGCGGCGACGCCGACCGGGCCGAACGTGCCGCGGTAGCGGACGAGCACGTCGAACGTGTTGCGGCGGCGAGCCGACTCGGCGATCGAGCCGGTCGAGGAGGCGCGGTCGCAATAGCCGATCTGGCCGGCGGGGGAGTTGAACGTGCCGCCGAAGGGGAGGCCCGGGGCGTTACAGTTGTCCGCGCCGCTGACGTTGGCCGTGCTCGGCTCATAGGACGCGCCGAGGTCGAAGCCGAAGATCTGTGGCGAGAGGTAGACGATCTTGTTCGTCGTGTAGTAGCTGCCGACGTCCGAGAACGGCCACAGAACTTGCGCGTTGCCGGCGAAGAAGCCCGGCAGGTCGCCGTTCCAGCCGCCGTCGTTGAAGTTTTCGAAGTTGCCGGTCAGGTAGAGGCTGGTCGGCTGGTCGGTGCTGCCGAGGCGGACGGTGCCGACCTGGTCGGCGCCCAAATAGCCCCAAACGCGCCGGAAATAAAGGTTAGCGCGCTTCGGGTCCTGGCCGGAGATGCTACCGTTCACGCCGCCGCCGGCGGGTGCGTTGGTATCCTGCCGGATTTCGAGGCTGGCGCCATACTTGAGGCCGTTCGCAGCCACGCCGTCGAAGCCCGGGTAAAGACGGCCATACTCGGCGAACCCATACTTGTCCTGCTTGTTCGCCAGGGTCGTCGCGGTGCCGCGGCTGACGTCGCCGTCATTGGCTTCGTAAGCATAGAACCGAACGCGGCCGTTCAGGCGGACGACAACCGTGCCCGGCGCCGGCGGGGCAGCCGTGGGGAGACCGGCGCCACCACTGTAGTTCATGTACCGAGCACTGGTCTGCATCGGGGTCTCAACGGCATTTTGAGCGGAGGCGTCGGTCGCGATCGCCCCCCAAGAGCCCAGCCCGGCCACAGTGGCCAGCAGGAGTTTACGCATCAAGTCCTCCTCAAATCGCCTTTGTTCGGCGGATATCAACAGGCCCCGTCCCATCACTCCACCACTGCGAGAGGCAGCACGGGCTCGGGGGCAGCCAGACCTGAGCGAAGTATTGCCGCGCCTTGCGGAGCCTCGCAATCGTGAACAGCGGTCAGCCATGGCAATCGTGAAACACTGTGGCCGAGAGGTGACAGCCCTCCCCCAGCAACGCCCCAATCGCCCCAACCGCGACAAGCGACCGCGGCAGGCGCCGCACCGAACGCCCGTCGATTCCGCCGAGGGCGGCCACCGCCACGCCGGCTCCTCTCGCACAAGCCGCCCAACGGACCGGCCCGAGTGCCGGCGCGCCGGGGTGGCTGGCCGTCGGGAACGCGGGAGACAGGAACGCGAGTCGCACCCCGGCCCGCCTCGCCCGCACCAGCCCGGCCCGGCCATGGGCCGAACTCGTCAGCCCGCTTGCGCCCCTGCCTTCCCGCAGGTGCCGCTTCGCGCCCGCTGGCAACGGCGCCGCGCCGGCTACCACCAGCACCAATCGACGGTCCCGGCACAAGCGCGCCACCTCCTGCAGGAGGGCTGCCCGTCCCCGCACGCCGTCGTGGCGGAACACCACTCCGCACAGCCCGGCGGGCAGCGCCCGTACCGCGGCCATCACGTCGCCCATCCGCGCCGGGTCGCTGAACAGCCAGAGCGGCGGCATCGGCGAGCGGCGGCGTGCCTTGACCGCGCGTCCCCACGCGACAAGCCTGTCGTCCATGCCCTCCTCCCCGTCCGACCCCACCCTCGCCGAGCGTCTAGCGGCCGTCCAGCAGAGGATCGAGGCCGCGACTCGGCGCGCCGGCCGCGAGCCGGGCGCGGTCACCCTCGTGGCCGTGTCCAAGACCCATGATGCGGCGGCCGTGCAAGCCGTGCTCGCCTGCGGTCAGCACTGCTTCGGCGAGAATCGGGTTCAGGAGGCGGCCGGCAAGTTTCCCGCCCTGCGCGCGGAGCACCCGGCGCTGCGCCTGCATCTGATCGGCGCGCTGCAGACCAACAAGGCGCGCGACGCCGTGCGCCTGGCCGACGTGATCGAGAGCGTCGACCGCCCCCGCCTGCTGGAGGCCCTGGCCGCCGCCATGCAGGCCGAGGGTCGCCGCCCCCGCCTGCTGATACAGGTCAATGTCGGCGACGAACCGCAGAAGGCAGGGGTCGCGCGCGGCCAGGCCGATGGGTTCATCGTGGCGGCGCAGGAGCGCTTCGGGGACGGGCTCGCCGGGCTGATGTGCATCCCGCCCGCCGACCAGGATCCAGCCCCCCATTTCGCCTGGCTCGCCGACTGCGCCCGGCGCCATGGTCTCGCGACCCTGTCGATGGGCATGTCCGGCGACTACGAGATCGCGATCGAGCATGGCGCGACCCATGTCCGCGTCGGAAGCGCCATTTTCGGCGCGCGGCCGCCCGTTCCCGCGACCAACGTGCCGGGCGACTGAGCCGAGCGGAGGCGTGTAGAGTGGCGCGATGCCACCCCTCGCCGACTCGGTTGCGATCGGAGCGCCCATGCGGGAGGCTCTGGTCGTGCTCGGCGCGGCGGCGATCGTCATTCCGCTGCTGCACCGTCTGCGGCTCAGCCCGGTGGTCGGCTACATGCTGGTGGGGTTGCTCGCCGGACCATCGGGGCTGGGCGCCCTCGCGCATTGGTGGACGCCGCTCGGGCTGATCACCATTGCCGACCGCGCCCGGATCGAGCCGGTGGCGGAGCTGGGGGTCGTGCTGCTGATGTTCGCGATCGGGCTCGAGATGTCATGGCAGCGGATCGTGAGCCTGCGCCGCCTCGTGTTCGGGCTGGGCGCCGGGCAGGTCTTGCTCTGCACGGGGGCGCTGGCGGCGTTGGCGGCCGCATTCGGGGTGGCGACCGGTCCGGCGGTTATCGGCGGACTCGCGCTCGCGATGTCGTCGACCGCGACGGTGACGCAGGTGCTGGCGGATGAGCGGCGGATCGCCAGCCTGGCGGGCCGCGCCAGCTTCGCCGTCCTGCTGTTCCAAGACCTGGCCGTCGTGCCCATACTTTTCCTGCTCGGGATGCTCGGGGGCGGCAGAGGCGGGCTGGCCGGGCTGCTGGGCGCGATCGGCGAGGCGGTCGCCGCTATCGTGGCGCTGGCGCTGATCGGCCGGCTGGGCCTGCGGCCGCTGTTCCGCAGCGTCGCCCGGACCGACAGCCCCGAATTGTTCATGGCTGCTTGCCTGCTCGTCGTGCTGGCGACCGGGCTCGCGGCGGCATCGGCCGGGCTGTCGATGGCGTTGGGGGCGCTGATCGCCGGCGTGCTGCTGGCGGAAACCGAATATCGGCGGCAGATCGAGGTCACGGTCGAGCCCTTCAAGGGATTGCTGCTCGGGGTGTTCCTGATCTCCGTGGGGCTGCGGCTGGACCTCGCGCGGCTGGCCGAGGCGCCGGGGCTGGTGCTGGGAGGCGTGCTCGCGGTGGTCGGGGTGAAGGCGGCGATCACGTTCGGCCTGGCGCGCGCCTTCCGTGTGCGGGGCGGGGCGGCGCTGCAGGCGGCGCTTTTGCTGGGGCCGGGCGGCGAGTTCGGCTTCGTCATCATCGGCCTGGCCGCCAGTTTCGGCCTGCTGCCGGCCGGGCTGGACCGCAGCCTGTTCCTGATCACCGCGCTCTCGATGGCGGCGATCCCCTCGCTGTCCTGGGCAGGCAGACGGCTCGCGCCGCGGCCGCGCCCCACGGCGAGCCCGGACCTCCTGCCGCCCAGCGACCCGGCGGGCGGCGGGGTCATCATCGCCGGGTTCGGCCGGGTCGGCCGGGTGGTCGCCGCCATGCTGGACGCGCACGCGATCCCGTGGGTGGCGCTCGACAGCGATATCGGCCGGGTCAGCGAGGGCCGGAAAGCGCGGGCCTCGGTGTTCTACGGCGACATGACACAGCCGGCGCTGCTCAACAGCGTCGGGCTGCACACGGCCCGCGCCCTGGTGGTCACCATCGACGACCGGAGCCGGGCCGACACGATCGTCCAGATCGCGCGTGCGGCGCGGCCCGATCTGCTGATCGTGGTCCGCGCGCGCGATGCCACGCATGCGGCGCAGCTCTACGGCGCCGGCGCGACGGATGCGGTACCGGAGACGATCGAGGCGAGCCTGCAGCTTTCGGAGGCCGTGCTGGTCGACCTCGGCATTCCGATGGGACCCGTCCTCGTTTCGGTTCACGAGCAGCGCGCCCGGTTCCAAGCCGAGATCCGCCGCATGGCGCCGGGCGCGACCATCCGCCCCCGCGCGCGCCGGCGGCTGGGGGAGGCAGCCCCGGCCGCGCCGCCGGTTGATTGAGGCTGCGATGCGGCGCATAGGCGAACGCGTTCACGGGGATTTCGAGATGGATCAGGCAGTCAGCGGTGGCACCGTTTATGCGTCCGGCAAGATGCTTGCCGCGGTCAGCGACGGCGTCGGCACCATCACGTTCAACCAGCCGGAAAAGCGCAACGCCATGTCCATCGAGATGTGGGACGGGCTGACGGAGATCCTGTCCGCCTGGGAGCAGGACGACGCCGTCCGCTGCGTGGTGCTGACCGGCGCGGGCGACAAGGCGTTCGTCTCCGGCGCCGACATCTCGCAATTCGCCCAAAACCGCAGCAATGCCGAGGCGCAGCAGGAATACGACAGGCTGACCAGCGCCGGCCGCCGCAAGCTGACGGATTACGAGAAGCCGGTCATCGCCCGCATCCAGGGCTTCTGCCTCGGCGGCGGGCTCGGCATCGCCATGGCGGCCGACATCCGGATCGCGAGCGACGGCGCCCAGTTCGGCATTCCCGCCGCCAAGCTCGGGATCGCTTACGGCTGGGACATGGTGCGGCGGCTGAATTCGCTGGTCGGCCACGCGCACGCGCGGGCGATCCTGTTCACCGGCGAGCGCTTCGGGGCAGCCGAGGCCGGCCGGATCGGGCTGGTCAACCAGGTGGTGCCGGATTCCGAGCTGGACGAGACCGTGGCCAAGCTGGCCCGCACGATGGCCGGCAACGCGCCGCTCTCGCTGCGCGGCATGAAGTTCATCCTCGGCCAGTCGCTGCGCGACCCGGCAGAGCGCGACATGGAGGCCGTGACAAGGGCCGTCGCCACCTGCTTCGACAGTGCCGACTACACGGAAGGCCGAACCGCGTTCATGGAGAAGCGCAAGCCGCGCTTCCAGGGAAAGTAAGTCCGCTCCATGCCGTTCCCCGACGTCAATCCCGCGCTGACCGATGCGCTGGCGGCCCGCGACTATGCCGAGCCGACCCCGGTGCAAAGCGCCGTTCTCGTGGACGAGGCGGAGGGGCGTGATCTCTTGGTCTCTGCGCAGACCGGCTCGGGCAAGACGGTGGCGTTCGGGCTGGCCTTCGCCCCTACGCTGCTGGACGGCGCCGAGCGGTTCGGCCCGGCCGGGGCGCCGCTCGCGCTGGTGATCGCGCCGACCCGCGAACTCGCGATCCAGGTCAAGGCGGAGCTCACATGGCTGTATGCCAGGACCGGCGCCCGCATCGCGTCCTGCGTCGGCGGCATGGATGCCCGGGCCGAAGCCCGGGTGTTGGCCCAGGGCGCGCACATCGTGGTCGGCACGCCGGGCCGGCTGCGCGACCATACCGAGCGCGGGCGGCTCGACCTCGGCCAGATCCGCGCCGCCGTGCTCGACGAAGCCGACGAGATGCTGGACATGGGCTTTCGCGAGGAGCTCGAGTTCCTGCTCGACAGAACGCCCGCCGAGCGCCGGACGCTTCTGTTCTCGGCGACGCTGCCGAAGGAGATCGTCGCGCTCGCGAGGCGCTACCAGCGGGACAGTTTGCGCATCGACGTGGGCGGCCGCAACGAGCCGCATGGCGACATCGAATACCGGGCGATAACGGTCGCGCCGCACGACATCGAGCGGGCCGCGGTCAACGTGCTCCGTTACTACGAGGTCCGCGCCGCGCTGGTATTCTGCGCCACGCGCGAAGCCGTCCGCCGGCTGCAGGGCCGGCTGCTCGAGCGGGGTTTCGACGCGGTCGCGCTCTCCGGCGAGTTGAGCCAGCACGAGCGGAACGGCGCGTTGCAATCGTTGCGGGACGGCCGCTCGCGCGTGTGCGTCTGCACCGATGTCGCCGCGCGCGGCCTCGATCTGCCCGCGCTGGACCTCGTCGTCCATGCCGACCTGCCGCGCGACAAGGAGACCATGCTGCACCGCTCCGGCCGCACCGGGCGGGCGGGGCGCAAAGGTGTCTCCGTGCTGATCGTGCCGTTTCCGCGGCGGCGCCGGGCGGAGATGTTGTTTGCCGCCGCCGGCGTGGACCCGGGCTGGAGCGATCCGCCGGGCGCCGACCTGATCGCCTCGCGCGACAACGAGCGCCTGCTCGAGGACAAGCGGCTGGCCGAGGAGCTGACCGACGAGGATCGGGAGGCCGCGCAGGAGTTGCTGCAAAAATTCACCCCCGAGCAGCTCGCCGCCGCCGTCTCGCGGTTCTGGCGGGCCGAGCTGCCGGCTCCGGAGGACGGGTTTGCCGCCCCGCCGGAGCCTGCCCGCCGCACTGGCCCGGCGGCGCCACGCCCGCGGGACGGCGAGGGCGGCGTGTGGTTCCGGGTCTCGGTCGGCCGCAAGAACCACGCGGACCCGAAATGGCTGATCCCGCTGATCTGCCGGCAGGGCAACATCACCAAGGCCGAGATCGGCTCGATCCGCATCTTCGAGAAGGAGACCAAGTTCGAGGTTGCCGCTTCGGCCGCCTCGGGGTTTGCGGCCGCGATCGAGACGGCCGGGTCGCACGACCCGAAGATCGAGGCCGCGCTGCCGCCGGGCGGCGCGCCACAAGCCGGCGCCCGGCCGCGCGCCAACCCGCGTCACCGCCCGCGCTGAAACCCGATCACGCGGTTATGCGCTGTCTCCGCCGGATGAGCGCCCAAACATTGGGGATAAACACACCGGAAGGACACCGATGCAGCTCCGCCGATCGACGCTCGCCCTCTCCGCAGCCCTGCTTGCCGCGGCCGCTCTGCCCGCCTGGGCAAGCTCGCCGCAGCTCTCCCTCGTCGCGCATTTCGACCACGAGGTCACGGGCGTGGCGGTCACGGCCGATGGCCGCCGCTTCGTCAATTTCCCGCGCTGGACCGACGATGCGCCGGTCTCGGTGGCCGAACTGGGCGCGGGCGGCTCGCTGAAGCCTTATCCGAACGCGGAGTGGAACAGCTGGCGGAATACCAAGTTCGGCGAGCTCTCGGTGGGCGACCATTTCGTGTGCGTGCAATCGATCGTGCCGGATGGGCATGGCCATCTTTGGGTGGTCGATGCTGGGGCGCCGGGCAACTCCCGCATCCTGCCGAACGCCCCCAAGCTCGTGCGCATCGATCTGAGCACCAATGCCGTGAGCAAGGTCATCGCCTTGCCGAACGACGTGGCGTTGCAGGGCACTTACCTCAATGACATCCGTTTCTCGCCGGACGGGCAGACCGGCTACCTCACCGATAGCGGCACGCGGGGGGCGATCGTCGTCGTCGATCTCGAGAGCGGCAAGAGTTGGCGCGCGCTGGACGGGCATCCCTCGACCCAGGTCGACCCGAAAGTGGTGGTCAAGATCGCCGGCAAGCCGCTGCGCAAGCCGAACGGCCAGCAGCCAGCGTTCGGTGCGGACGGCATCGCGATCTCCAATGACGGCGCGACGCTCTACTACCAGGCGCTCGACGGCGACACGCTGTATTCGGTGCCGACGGCCAAGCTGAAGGATGGCGTGTCCGAGAGCGAGCGGGGCGACGCGATTAAGACGGTGGCGCATACGGAGGTAACGGACGGGCTCTGGATGAGCAAAGCGGGCGTGCTCTACCTCACCTCCCCATCCGATTTCTCGATCAAGAAGCTGGACGGCGACAAGGTCGCGACGGTGCTGACCGATAAGCGTCTTCGCTGGCCCGATACGTTCTCCGAGGGACCGGACGGGACGATGTATGTCACCGCCAGCCACATCCAGGACACGCTCTGGTTCAAGCCCGGCGCCCCCGCGTCGGTCAAGACCGAGCTGTTTTCCTTCAAGCCCTGATAGATACGGAGTCACCTTTGAGCGCGAGCCTGTCACCCTCTAGGCCTACGGCGTCGTTCGACATCTGGGCGCCCCGCATCCTGGCTGCCCTCCGGGTCATCACCGGGCTGCTGTTCGTCGAGCATGGCACGCAGAAGCTGTTCGCCTTTCCTGTCGCACCGGCCTTCCCGCTGCCGCTCCCGTTCAGCCTGCTCTGGATCGGCGCGATCCTGGAAACGGTTGGCGGGCTGTTCGTCGCGGTGGGCCTGTTCACGCGGCCCGTGGCGGTCCTCCTCTCCGGCGAGATGGCGGTCGCGTATTTCCTGTTCCACGCGCCGCGCGGGTTCTTTCCCGTCGTCAACGGGGGCGACAGCGCGATCCTCTACTGCTTCATCTTTCTCTATCTGGCCGCGGCCGGACCCGGGGCCGGGTCGTTCGACCGAACGCTACGCCGCTGACCGTGCGCTCACATCGTCCTCGATGAGGACGATGTGCAGCTGCCGCGGGCCGTGCGCGCCCAGTTCCAGGGTCTGCTCGATATCGGCCGAGCGGGACGGGCCCGTGACCAGCATGACGTTGCGCGGCATGCCGCGCATCTCGCTGCGCAGCAGGTCCCACGCATCCTCGTAGGGGCCGACGATGCGCGACGTGCGCAGCACGACGATGGCGGTGTCCGGCAGCAGGTTGATGGTGGTCGGCCGTTCCGGGGCGCTGGGCAGCATGAGCGTGCCGGTTTCCGCCACCGCGGCGAAGGCGTGCTGCACGCTGACGAGGTCGGTCGCCTCGGCCCGGCCTTCGCGGATGTGCAGGAGGGGCCGGTCGGCCCAGGGCATCGCGCGCAGCTCCGGATGCGGCGCCATGGCTATCTCGCTCGGCAGGTTCTGCGACGCGAGGTAGTCGGCGACCGCCGCGGGGACCGCGTCGGCGTCTGGCACGCGCGTCACAGTGCCGAACTCCTTTTCGACGTTGCGGACGAAAAGGTCGACCTGGTCTGGCCTGGGCACCTGGCTGCGGGCCGGGATCAGGTGCCGCGGCGGGCGCGCCAGCCGACCGCCCAGCATCGCCTGCTGATCGGCGGGCAGGGGGCCCCGGCGCAGGCTGCGCCGGATGCTGCCGAGCACTGCTTCCCGCGTCATGCCCGCGCCCGCGCGGCCTTCCCAGCCTCGCGCTGCTGCTTCTTGTAGCGGGCGAAGAAGGTATCCCCTTCCGGCGCCGGCAGGTCGCGCCCGCCGGTCCAGCCCGAGGCGAAGGGCAGCTTGTCGAAACGGCCCTCCTTGCGACCGAGCACGCCGAGCCCGAGGGCGCCGACGCGGGTGGCCAGACGGTAGAGGCCGGGTCGCCGGGCGAACCAGGCCCAGAGCGCCAGGTTGCTGCGCGCGGCCGCCGGCGTGAGGTGCCGCTCGAACTCGCGTTCCCGCCAGTGCCGCATCATCTTCGGCAGCGGGATCTTGACCGGGCAGACGCTCTCGCACTTGCCGCAGAACGTGCTCGCGTTGGGCAGCTGGGCGGATTTGTCCACCCCGATGAGGCTGGGCGTCAGCACCGAGCCCATCGGCCCCGGGTAGACCCAACCGTAGGCGTGCCCGCCGACCGCACCGTAGACGGGGCAGTGGTTCATGCAGGCGGCGCAGCGGATACAGCGAAGCATCTCCTGGAACTCGGTCCCCAACATGGACGACCGGCCGTTGTCGACCAGCACGACGTGGTATTCCTCAGGCCCGTCGAGATCGTTGGGCCGCCGCACGCCGGTCGAGAACGTCGTGTAGACGGAGAAATCCTGCCCCGTGGCCGAGCGCGCCAACAGCCGCAGTAGGCTGGTCGCGTCCTCCAGTGTGGGCACGCATTTCTCGATGGAGGCGAGCGCCACGTGGACGCGCGGCAGCGTCTGCGTCAGGTCGCCATTGCCCTCGTTGGTCACGATGACCGAGCTGCCGGTCTCGGCGATCAGGAAATTCGCCCCGGTGATTCCGACATCAGCCGCCAGGAACTTCGCCCGCAACCGCGAGCGCGCCTCGGTCAGGATGTCCCTCCGCTCGGCGAACACGCGGTCGACGGGGAGGTCGGTGTGCGAGAGCCGGAACTGCGCTTCCCAATCCTCGCGGTTCAGGTGGAAGGCCGGCGCGATGATGTGGCTCGGCGTCTCGTCGCGGAGCTGGATGATGTATTCGCCCAGATCCGTCTCGATCGGGGTGACGCCGTGCTTGGCCAGATGAGCGTTGATCCCGAGCTCCTCGGAGATCATCGACTTGCCCTTGGTCACCGTCTTGGCGCCGGCTTTGCGGCAGATGTCGAGCACGATCGCGCGCGCCTCGTCGGCATCGGCGGCCCAGTGGACCTGTCCGCCGGCCTTCTCGACATTGGCGGCGAACTGCTCGAGGTAGAAATCCAGGTTCGCCAGCGTGTGGTTCTTGATGTCCCGCCCGATGTCGCGCAGCTGCTCGAACTCCGGCAGGTTGGCGACCGCGGCGGAGCGCCTTGCCATGAATTGCGGTTTGGAGAACGCCAGCGCCTTCTGCAGCCCGGCGTCGGACAACGCCGCCTTGGCGTTCTCCTTGAACCTCGTCGACGTGATCTGCATCAGCGCAGTCCTTCCTCGGGTTGCCCGATCGGCGGCGCCGCATCGGTCATGTCGGCCAGCACCTCGGCGACATGCCGCACGGCGATCCCGCTGCCCAGCCGGGTGAGCCGTCCCGCCATGTTGAGCAGGCAGCCCATATCGCCCGCCAGCAGCGTGTCCGCCTCGGTCGCCATGATGTCGGCCGCCTTGTCGCTGACCATACGGGTTGAGATGTCAGGGTATTTCACGCAAAAAGTCCCGCCAAAGCCGCAGCACACCTCCGGCTCGGCCATCTCGCGCAGCTCGACCCCGGTGACGCCCCGCAGCAATTGCCGCGGCTGGGCCTTGACCCCCATCTCGCGCAGCCCGGCGCAGGAATCGTGATATGTGACCCGGCCGGAGTAGAGCGCCTCCACCCGCCGCACGCCCAAAACGTCGGTGAGGAAGCTGACCAGCTCGTGCGTCTTGCCCGACAGCCGCTCCGCTTCGGCCCGCAGCTTCGGATCGTCGGCCACGAGTTCGGGGAAGTGATGCTTGATCATACCGCCGCAGGAGCCGGAGGGCACCACCACGTAGTCAAAGCCCCGGAACGCCGACATGACCTGCAACGCGAGGTCCCGCGCCGTCGCGCGGTCGCCGCTGTTGTAGGCCGGCTGTCCACAGCAGGTCTGGACGGTCGGCACCTCGACGACGCACCCGGCATCCTCGAGCAACTTGATGGCCGCGAACCCGACGGTCGGCCGGTGCAGGTCCACCAGGCAGGTCACATACAGGCCGACGCGAGGTTTGGAATTGGGCATACCTCGATTTAGGCCGGGATCACCGCCTCCGAAAGAGCGTGACGACGCGGAAGCGGTGGTTGGTCGACTTCACCATGCCGATGACGCCGTCGATGGCGAAGGCATCCTTGCGGTACATGGGCAGAACCTGGTCGAGCCAGGCCACGTGAGCCCCCGCCGGCAACCGCTGCAGCGCCCGCATGACGACGTTCCGCTTGATCATCGTCGTCTGGTATCGCTCGGCGTCCTCGACGCTGTAAGGCGGGTCCGCCAGCACGAGGTCGTAGCTTTCGAGCGGCACCGCCCCCAAGGTCTGGGCGTCGTCGATGTAGGTGGGCGAAAGCGCCGGGTTGATGTCGACCGTGTCGCCGGGAAGCGCCGCGGTGTCGACCCGGCCGCTGAACAGGTGCAGCACACGCTGCTTATCGGGGAACAGCGCCTTGATCCGACGTAAATAGCCCGCCGGATAGCCCCCATAATAGGCGCTACGGACGGTGTAGTTGTTGCCCATGATCCACGTTCCCACGAGGCGGCCGTCCTCGCTGACGAACAACGACCGTGGGAAGTTGGTTTGCTTCACATAGTGGTCGACGCGTTGCTCGAGCGTGAACACCGTCACCCAGAGCGCGCTGCCGTGAGCCTCCAGGCCGGGTTCGGCTGCGCCAGGTCGCGCTCGAAGGTCCACACGTCGGTGATCTCGGTGACCGCGTCGGTGCCGTGCACCGGCTTGCCGTCCTTGTCGAGCGTTTCGGAGACCTGGTCGGAGACGAACTTGACCGTGATGGTCCCGACGGTGCCGAGCAGGCTGGCCGCCTCGATGCTGATGGTCTCGATGGACCGGATCTCGCTCTTCTGCGTCTCCCCGGCGGCCTCGCGAGCCGCGATGGCGGTCTCGAAGCTACGATAGGTGTCGTCGCCGAGCAGGGGCCGCAGCGCGACCCGGTCGCCCTCGGCAAAGGCGGTCACGATCAAGCGGAAGGCGGCGTCGGCACCCTGGAGGAACCGCGCCGGATCGAAATCGCGGTCGACCTGGCGCATGCGCTGCAGGGTGGCGGCCGTAGGCGAACTCGCCTCCGGCAGCGGCCGTGGCGGCGCGACCGGCTCAGCTTTGGCGTCGATCGTCGGCACGGCGCCGCGGCCCAGGCCGGGCACCGCGACCGGGCCCCGCTGCGGCGGTTGCTGCTGCCGTTCAAAGCCGCTGCGCTTGCCCAGGATGCTCCTGAGGCGGAGCACCAGAAATGCGGCGATCATGCCAAACAGCACCAGATCGATCGGGAAACTACCGGTTCCACCCATGACACGTTCCTATTGACGGCCTACAGGTAAGCGGCGTGGGCTCGCTTAACAACGATGGCCAGAACCGAATGTTGCTCTGACGGGCCGGGGGCCCTAGCTGACGGGCATGCTTCTGCTGCGCCACGGTCAAAGCGAGTTCAATCTTCATTTCAGCCGCACCCGGATCGACCCCGGGATCGAGGACCCGCACCTCACCCCGCTCGGCCACGAGCAGGCGGAACGGGCGGCGGTAGAACTGGCCGGCGCCGGGCTGCGCCGGATCGTGGTCTCGCCCTACACCCGTGCGCTGCAGACGGCCGCACCGATCGCGCGCGCGCTCGATCTGCCGGTGTTCGTCACCACCGCGGTGCGCGAGCGCTATGCCTTCGCGTGCGACGTCGGTTCGCCGCGTTCCGCGCTGATGCAGAGCTGGCCGGCCCACGACTTCGCGGCCATCGAGGAACGCTGGTGGCCGACCGTGGAGGAGCCGATCGAAGGCGTGCTCGAGCGCGCGGCGCGCTTCCGCACCGAATGGTCGGCGCGCACCGACTGGGCGGGCACGCTCGTGATCAGCCACTGGGGGTTCATCCTGTCGCTCACCGGCCGCAGCATCGGCAATGGCGAGCATGTCGGCTACGATCCGACCGCGCCGGCCCCGGCCGAGGTCGTGTGGAAGCATCACTGAGCGGCGAGCCTGGCGCCCGTTCCCCGCTCATGCTACCGCCCCGCGACCTGATCGCGACCAATTCCGAGGAAGCCCATGTCCGAAGCCGAGCCGACACAGCCGCAAACCCCGCCGCTGATGGTCAACGCCCAGTATATCAAGGATCTCTCCTTCGAGGTCCCGAACGCTCCCGAAGTGTTCTCCACGCTCAAGGCGCAGCCGAACGTCAACATCAATCTCGACGTGCAGGCCCGGCGCCTGCAGGACGGGCAGGACATCTTCGAAGTGACGCTGCAGATCAGGGCGGAAGCGGTCGAAGCGCCGGCCGCGCCAAACGGGAGCGCGGGTAACGACGGCAAGCCGGTGTTCATCGCCGAGCTTTCCTTCTGTGGCGTGTTCACGCTGAAC
>JAVVHH010000081.1:0-17531 GCA_032249615.1 Acetobacteraceae bacterium | reverse complement strand
CCGGCCGAACAGGCAGGTCCGCTGATCCGGCCGGTGCAGCCGCGTTTCGCCGAGCTTGCGGCGCAGACGCCGGCGGCTCCGTGCTGGACCGTGATGGCGGCGTTCGGCGAGCGGCTTCCGGCGCCGGACATCCTGCGCGAGTCCGGCCCGATCGGCTGGGCGGCGCGCAACAGCGCCAAGCCGGGTCGGACCGGGCCCGAGGCGTGGGTCGTGCAAGCCGGCCCCGATTGGTCGCGCGTCAATATGGAGCGCGAGCCGACAGAGATCGTGCCTTTGTTGCTGAAGGCGCTCGCGGACCGGCTCGGCAAGACGCTACCGCCATGCCTGTCGGCGACGGTTCACCGGTGGCGCTATGCCCGGGCGGGGGCCGAGGGAAGCGGCGCGCTCTGGGATGCCGAGTTGCGCCTAGGATTGTGCGGCGACTGGCTCCTCGGCCCGCGGGTCGAGGCGGCATGGTTGTCAGGGAGGCGGCTGGCGGCCGCCATCATCGGCTAGCTCGGGAGCGCCCGCAGGCGCCCCCGGCAGAGCCTACGCCGCCGCGGCGGCGGCGGTGGACGCGGTCTTCTCGTGCTTGGCCGCGAGCTTGGCGAGCTTCTCGCCCAGCTGGCTGGTCAGCTCGTCCGCCCCGTAGATGTCGGAGACGATCGTCTCGAGCTTGCTCACGTGGTCACGCATCGACAGGGCCTTCGCCATCGCCTTGACGGACCCGAACCCGGTGATCCCGTAATGGCACATGCGCTGATACTGCGTGATGATGACGATGTCTTTGAGCTCCGGGTTCTCGGGTGCTTCCTTCTGGCCGTGCTTGAGAGCCTCCTTGCAGAGCCCCTCCATCCCCTTGCAATGCTCCTTCTTGACCTCGGCGCCGGCGCTGGACAGCAACTCCTTGAGCGTCTCGTTGTGCTTGACGATGCCGTCGACGGATTTCGTCAGGTGCTTCTGGAGCTTCGCATCGTGCGCGCCCTCCATCAGAGTGCGGACGGTGCTGATCATCTGCTCGTTGGCCGACCAGAGATCCTTGATCTCGTCGGTGTAGACTTCCTTGAGGGTAGTAGGCGTCGACATTGGGCGTACCTCATTGTGTTCTGCCTATGCCAACGCCGCCATTTCCGCCCCGTTGCCCGCACTGACCGATCTGTTACAGCATGGGCTGGCCGCCCGTGACCGGAATCAGCGCACCCGTCATGTAGCTGCCTTGGCGCGAAGCGAGCATGACGAACGCCGGCGCCAACTCGGCCGGCTGGCCCGCCCGTCCGAGCACGGTCTTCTGCCCCAGCGTCTCCAGTTTCTCCGGCTCCTTCGCGATCGGCTGGATCGGCGTCCAGACCGGGCCCGGTGCGACGCAGTTCACACGGATGCCTTGCGGGGCCAGCAGGTTGGAGAGCCCGATCGTCAGCGAGGCGATGGCCCCCTTCGTCGCCGCGTAGATCAGCATGGACTTCGTCGCGACCTTGGTCTGCACGCTGGTGGTGTTCACGATGGCCGCGCCCGGCTTCATGTGCTTCACCGCCTCTCGGCAGAGATAGTAGATCGCGAAGACGTTGGTGCGGAACGAGGTCTCGACTTGGTCGGCCGTGACGTCGTCGAGCGTTTCGTTGACGACCTGCGCGGCGGCGTTGTTGACCAGCACGTCGATGCGGCCGAGCTCGGCGACCGTGCGGGTGACGAGATCACGACAATAGCCCTCGTCGCAGAGGTCGCCCGGCAGCAACAGCGCGCGCCGCCCCGCCTGCTCGATCCAACGCTTCGTTTCCTCGGCGTCCTCCTGCTCGACCGGCAGGAAGGAGATCGCGACGTCGGCGCCTTCCCGCGCAAAGGCGATCGCCACGGCACGGCCGATCCCGGAATCGCCGCCGGTGATCAGCGCCACTTTGCCGGCGAGCAAACCCTTGCCGACATAGCTCTGCTCGCCATGGTCCGGCTTGGGGTCCATCTCGGCGCTGAGACCCGGGGCCGGCTGCTGCTGCTCGGCGGGAAACGAGCTTGGGTAGGCTTCGCGCGGGTCGCGGTCGGACATCAGGCGCGCCCGGGCGCGATCAGCGCGATCAATGCGGCGGCCAGCAGAAATCCCCGCGGCCCCGCCAGTTTGGTGCGGTTATGCTGCAATTCGCTCGCCAGCATCGTCGCACTCGTGGCGGCCAGCACCGCTGCCCCCAACCGCCGCGTGCTCCGCAACGCCAGCAGCGCGCCGCCGCCGATCTCGGCCGCCGCCACCGCGTTCATGCCCTCCCGCGACCAGCCGAGTTCGTCGAACATGTCCTCGTAATCCTCGTTGCCTCGCAACTTGTCCGCGCCCGCGACGGCGAAGGCAGCTCCCAGCAATGCATAGATCATCGGCTTTCTCTCCTCGCTCTGCTCCCCAAACGCAGCGCTGCGCCCACCGTTCGACCTGGCTCGACCGTGCCCGCTCTGCGATAGTGCAGTCATGCCCGCCCTACCCTTTTGGCAGACCAAGTCGCTCGACGAGATGACTCCGGAGGAGTGGGAGTCCGTGTGTGACGGCTGCGGCCGCTGCTGCCTGCACAAATTGCGCGACGACGACACGGAGGAACTTTCCTTCACCAACGTCGCCTGCCGCCTGCTCGACCTCGGCACCTGCCAGTGCCGGAACTATCAGGCCCGCCGCGAGGACGTGCCGGACTGCGTGACGCTCACCCCCGCGATGGTCCGCGAGATCGATTGGCTGCCGCCTTCCTGCGCCTACCGGCTACTGTCGGAGGGCCGCGATCTACCGCCCTGGCACCCGCTCCGCTCCGGCGACCCCGAAACGGTCCATGCCGCCGGCGCTTCCGTTCGCAACCGCGCCGTCGACGAGCGCGAGGCGGGTAACCTGGAAGACTACATCGTCACCTGGCCCGGCCGGATGCCGCGCCGAACCAGAGGGAAATCCTGATGCAGAACGCACTCTACGGGGGAGTCAACGTCGCCGTCCTGACCCCCATGCGGCCCGATCTGACGATCGATCTCGACCTGATGGCGGCGCATGCGCGGTGGCTGCTGGCGCAAGGCGCGAACGGCTTGGGCGTGCTCGGCACGACGGGCGAGGCCAACTCGCTCGGCATTTCCGAGCGCCTGCACCTCATGGAGGGGCTCATCGAGCGCGGCCTGCCCGCCGAGCGCATGCTGCCCGGCCTCGGCGTGCCCGCGATCCCCGACACGGTGGCGATGGCGCGCCGGGCTGCGGAACTGGGCTGCCGCGGTTGCCTCGTGCTGCCGCCGTTCTTCTACAAGAACCCGAGCGAGGATGGCCTGTTCGCCTATTACAGCGAGATCATCCAGCGGCTGGGGGGCGCGCTGGCGCTCTACTTCTATCACTTCCCCGCCCAGTCGGCCGTGCCGATCACCGTCAAGCTGATCGAGCGGCTGCTCCGCGCCAATCCGGGCGCGATGAAAGGCATCAAGGACAGCACCGGCGACTGGTCGAACACCAAGGCCTACATCGACGCGTTCGCCGCCGACGGGTTCGAGGTCTACTGCGGCGACGACAGCCACCTGTTGCAGAACCTGCGGGCGGGCGGCGCCGGGTCGATCTCGGCGGCGAGCAACATCACGGCCGCGACCAATGCCCGCGTGTTTGCGGCCTACCAGGACCCGGCCGCGGACGAGGCGCAGACCAAGCTCAGCGCGCAGCGCGCCGCCATCAGCGCCAGCCCGCTGATCCCGGGCCTGAAGGCGCTGATCGCGCGCCTGACCGGCGAGCCGGCCTGGGAGAACATCCGGCCGCCGCACGTGAAGCTGACGGTCGAGCAGAAGGCCAAGCTGTTCGCCGCCTTCGACGCCAGCAACCTCGCACAAGCCGCCTGAACCGAGCCGCAATGCAGGTTCCCCGAGAGACCGGGGCTGCCTGCATTGCCCGCGCCCGTGTCCCGGCCTAGCCTCCGCGCATAGTCAAGGGAGGACGTATCGGTGCCAAACAAGGTCAAACAGGCCTGGAGCGAGGGCAAAGCCACGGTCAATGGCTGGCTCGCGATCCCAGACGGGTTCAGCGCGGAAGTCATGGCCCAGGCCGGTTGGGACAGCCTCACCGTCGACCTCCAGCACGGCGTGCAGGACTACCTGTCGATGGTCCGCTGCTTCCAGGCCATGCAGATCCATCCCGTTCTCCCGATGGTCCGCGTGCCCTGGAACGAGCCCGGCATCATCGGCAAGGTCCTCGACGCGGGCGCCTACGGCGTGATCTGCCCGATGATCAACACGCCGGAAGAAGCCCAGCGCTTCATTTCGTATTGCAAATATCCGCCGATGGGCGCGCGCAGCAACGGCCCCATCCGGGCCGGTATCTACGGCGCCGTCGGTCCAGGCGGCGGCTATCAGGCGACGGCCAATGACGAGACGCTCTGCCTGCCGATGATCGAAACCCAGCAGGCGATCGACAACCTTCCCGCCATCTTGGACACGCCGGGCATCGACGCCGTCTATATCGGCCCGTCGGATCTCGGTTTCTCCATGGGCCTGGTGCCGAAGCTCGACCGCGACGAGCCAAAGATCATGGCCATCTACGAGACAATCCTGAAGGAAACCAAGCAGCGCGGGCAGCGCGCCGGCATCCATTGCCTCAGCCCGGCGTATGCCGCCAAGATGATCGAGATGGGTTTCTCGATGGTCACCCTCGGCAACGATAGCGGCATCCTGCTCACCGCCGCCACCGCCGCCGTCAAGGCCGCGCGCGGCCAGTAGCCCGTCCTCCGGAGTGCAGACGACATGACCCCGACCATTCGCCTGCACCCCGGCGACCCGCTCGTCATCGCCCGCTCCACCCTGCTCAAGAACACGGAGGTCGCGCCCGGCGTGACCACGCGCACCCGGATCCCGGCGGGCCACAAAATTGCCGTGGCGCCGATTGCGGCGAGGGCCGCGGTGCGCCGGTATGGCCAGATCATCGGCGTGGCCATCGCGCCGATCGCGCCGGGCGAGCACATCCACACTCACAACCTCGCCATGGGCGACCATACCCAGGATTACGCTCCCGGCATCGACGCCCGTCCCACGCCGCGCGCCAACACCGAGCGGAGCTTCATGGGCATCCACCGCCGCGACGGCCGGGTCGCGACGCGGAACTACATCGGCATCCTCACCTCGGTGAATTGTAGCGCCCATACGGCCGACGTCATCGCCCAGCAATTCCGCCGCAACCCGCTGACCGGCGACGACCCGCTCGCGGCCTGGCCCAACGTGGACGGGGTCGTCGCGCTCACCCACAAGACCGGCTGCGGCATGACTGACGGCGAACCGCTCCGGCTGCTGCGCCGCACGCTGGCCGGTTATGCGCGGCATGTGAACTTCTCCCACATCGTGGTGATCGGCCTCGGCTGCGAGGTCAACCAACTCGGCGGGCTCCTCGAGGAGCAGCGTCTGGCGGACCGCGTGCGCTCGATGGATATCCAGAGCATGGGCGGCATCCGCAAGACGGTCGAAGCCGGCGTCGCGTTCGTGCGCGAAGTGCTCGACGAGGCGAACCAAGTGGAGCGCGCGCCCGCCCCGCTTTCCGAACTCACGGTGGCGCTGCAGTGCGGCGGCAGCGACGGATACTCCGGCATCTCCGCCAACCCGGCGCTCGGCGCCGCGAGCGACCTGCTGATCGCGCATGGCGGCGCGGTGATCCTGTCGGAGACGCCCGAGACCTACGGCGCCGAACATTTGCTGACCCGGCGCGCCGCAACGCCGGAGGCTGCCGACAAGCTGGTCGCGTTGATGCGTTGGTGGGAGCGCTATACCGAGCAGGAAGGCGCCGAGATGAACGCCAATCCGAGCCCGGGCAACAAGGCCGGCGGCCTCACCACCATCCTCGAGAAGTCGCTGGGCGCGATGGCCAAGGCCGGCACCACCAACCTGGTCGACGTGCTGCCCTACGCCGCCCCCGCGACCGCGCGAGGCTTCCTGTTCATGGACACGCCGGGCTACGACCCGGTCTCGGCCACCGGCCAAGTCGCTGGCGGCGCCAACCTGGTCTGCTTCACCACCGGCCGTGGCAGCGTGTTCGGCTGCAAGCCCTCGCCCTCGCTCAAGCTGGCCACCAACACTCCCATGTATGAGCGGATGCAGGACGACATGGACATCAACTGCGGCACCATCCTCGACGGCACCGAAACGGTGCAGGAATGTGGGGCACGCATCTTCGACGCCATCGTCGCCACGGCCAGCGGCGCCCGCACCAAGAGCGAGGCGTTCGACGCCGGCACCGCCGAATTCGCGCCGTGGGTGATAGGCGCGACCATGTGATTCAGTGCGCGATCTCGCGGGAGATCGGCGCCCCCGACCGTAGCTGCAGGTCCTTCATCACCGACGCGACCACGACGGCGACCATCAGCAACGCGAGGCACACCCCGAACGCCAGCGAGAAGCCCCCGGCCAGCGCGGCCCGGGCTTGCATGAGGTGCGCCGCCGCGCCGCCGCCGCCGCGGAGCGAGCCGAGGTCGATGGGCGGCAGCCCGGCCGCCGCCAATCCCTCGTTGAACCGCGACGCCAGCAACGAGCCCACGATGGTGCTGCCGAAGGCTCCGCCCATCGAACGCAAGAACAGCAGCGACCCGGTCGCCGCCCCCACGTCCCGCCGCTCCGCCGCATTCTGAACCTGCATCAGCACGCTCGGCATCGTCACCCCGATGCCGAGGCCGAGCACGGCCGACATCGGCAACACCACCCACAGGGTTCCGCTGGTCGATTGCCACATTAACCCCAGCAGGCCGATCACGCAGCAGATCAACCCAGCCAGCACGATCCCCTTGGTCCGCCCCAAGCGCCGGGCGACCTGGCCGCCGGCATAGGCGCCGACCACGCTCGAGGTCAGGAACGGCATGACCAGCAGGCCGGACGACTCCGCGTCGAAACCCAGCACGAGTTGGAAGAACAGCGGCAGCAGGAACGTCGCCCCGAACAGGCCGAGCGAGGTGAAGAACGCGATGAGCACGCCGCAGAAGAACGTCCGGTTGGCGAATAGCCGTGGCGGCAGGATCGGGTCGGCGGCCCGGCGCTCCTGCCAGACCAGCGCGCCCAGCATCAGCACGCCGCCGACCGCCAAAGAAATCACCACGCCGGAGTCCCAGGGCAGTTCCACCCCGCCCCAACTCACCATCAACAGCAACGACGTGACGCTCGCGATGAGCAGCGCCGATCCGGCGAAATCGATCCGCACCTCCCGCTTCTGCAGCCGGATCATCCGCAGCGCCCGGTCACACAGCACCAGCGCGACCAGCCCGATCGGCAGGTTCGCCCAAAAGATCCAGCGCCACGACAGATGGTCCGTCACCCAGCCGCCCACGATCGGCCCCGCGATCGAGGAGATGCCCCACATGGAGGCCATGTAGCCCTGGTAGCGCCCGCGCTCTCGCGGCGCGACCACGTCGGCGATCGACGCCTGCGCCATCGACATCAACCCGGCCCCGCCCAGCCCCTGCACCGCCCGCGCCACGATCAGTTGCGGCAGCGACTGCGCGAAGCCGCAGGCCAGGCTCGCCAGGATGAACACGATCAAGCTCGGGATCAGCAGCGCCCGCCGGCCCCAAATGTCGGAGAGCTTGCCGATGATCGGCGTCGCCGCCGTCGAGGTCAGCAGGTAGGCGGTGACGATCCAGGCGAGATGGCCGAAAGCGTTGAGATCGGCCGCCATGGCTGGCACGGCAGGGATGATGACCGTCTGGTCGAGCGAGGACAGGAAGATGCAGAGCATGATCCCGGTGATGACCCGCAGGATCTGCTGGTGCGTGTAGCCAGGAATATCGCTCTGCAGGTCATCGGGCATCCGGTTTCCTTACGCGCGCCCGTCTGCGGCGTCAGCCCTTGGCGGCCAACTCTCGCCTGAACAGGGCGTCCACCACCACCGCGCGCTGTGCATAGGTATGGTCGGCCTCGATCCGCAGCCGGGCCGCGGCGCCGATGGCGCGGGCGCGCTCGGGGGTGAGACGGCGCAGGTGATCGGCCACGTCCTGCCCGTCGCGGGCGACGAGCACTTCCCGCTCCGGCTCGAGGAATAGCTCGATCCCCGCCCAGGCGTCGGTGATCAGGCAGGCGCCCGCGCCGGCAGCCTCGAACACCCTCGTGGCCGGGGAGAAGCCGACGGCGGCCATGCTGTCGCGCGCCACGTTCAGAACGGCCGCGGCCGAGCAATTGAACGCGTTGTGGTCCGCGGTGCCGACATGGCCGATCGCGCGCACGTTAGGCGGCATCGGCTTGTCGTGCCAGCCGTTGCCGCCGAGCAGGAAGCTCCGTTCCGGGGCCAGGGCGGCGGCCTGGAGGAAGAACGCCTCCACCCGCGCCTCGCGATCTGGCAGGCGATTGGCCAGAAAGGAGAGGTCGGCGGCGAAGCGCGGGTTTGCTGGCACCGGATGGTGCGTCGCCGGGTCGAGCGCGTTGTAGATCGGTTCGCAGCGCACAGCGCCGAAGCCGCGATAGGCGTCGACGACCGGCGGCCCGCCCCCATAGGTCAGCACCAGGTCGAGGTCCGGCAGGGCCGCCCGCAGCACATGGGCGGGCTCGGCACGCAGCGCGTCGAGCGTAGCCGCTGCGTCGACGTCCCAGAACAGCTTGAGCGCGCCGGGCCGGGTCTGGGTGAGGATGCCGGCCAGCAACTCGTCATCGAACACCCCGACGCCGCTCGCCTTGACGACGATGTGGGCCGAGCGCGCCTCGTTCAACACCGAGCGCAACCCGTTCATCGTCGCGGGATAGACGACCACGCGCGCGTAGTCCGGCGGGTCGATGTCGCGGTGGCTTTGCCGATCGAACGCATCGGGCTCGTAGAAGGTGATCTCGTAGCCGAGCGGTGCCAGGGCGGACAGGATTCCGCGGTAGTAGGTGGCGGCGCCGTTCCAGTAGGACGACAGCAGGCTCGATCCGTAGAAGGCGATCCGCATCAGGCTCTCAATCGATCAGCAATGGCCAGCAGCTCGTCGACCCGTGCGGCGCAAGTGTGGCGGGCCCGGATCGTTCCGAGTCCGTGGGCGGCGAGCGAGGCCCGCAATTCCGGCTCGGCGCGGAGCCGGGCGAGATGACGCCGCATCTCCGCCCCATCCGACGCCACGAGGTAGTCCCTTCCGGGCGTGAACAACCCTTCGCTGTCGTCCCACGGCGCAGAGACCAGCGGGATGCCGCAGGCCAGCGCCTCGAACACGCGGATGGTCGGAATACCGGGCAGCTGGTTGGCATAGAAGCGACGCGGCACGTGAACGGTCAGCAGGTGCCGCGCGAACACCTCGGGCGCGCGATGATTGGGCAGCCACCCCCGGTAGTCCGCGCCGGTGCGCTCCAGCAGCGCGCGGGCTGCTGCCGGGTAGCGCACGCCGTGGATTGTGAGCGGGAGGTGCTCGGCCGCGGCCGGGCGGAGCAGGAACTCCTCCAGTTCCGCCGTCCGCTCGCCGTCTCCCCAATTGCCGATCCAGACGGCGCCGGCCCGTTCGACTTCCTGGGCAGGCGGGCGGAACAGGCGGGTGTCGGCGGCTTCGTGCCAGACGAACACCCGGCCTTCCCAGCCCCAGCCGCGGTAGATGTGGGCGAGCGCGCGGCCGAAAGCGAGCACGCCGTCATAGCCCGCGAGGTCGTAGGCCTGCATCGCGGCCGGGTCGCTGACAGCCCGGTGGTGCGTGTCATGGAACAGCAGCAGGAAGCGCCCGCCGGCACGGCGCAGCGCCCCGAGGCGGGCGACGAGCGCAGGGTCGGTCCATTCGTGGACCAGCACGAGGTCGGCTTCTCCGACGAGGGGCGCCGGGTCGTCAGCGAGGGAGAAGCGGCGGGCCTCCAGTTCCGGATAGGCTTCCCGCCAGGCGTCCGCCGCTTCGGGGCCTGCGTCGCGCAGCAGGTTCTCCCGGCTCCAGCTGTGCCCCGGTTCGAGCGACACCACATCGTGGCCGCGCGCGACCAGTTCGCGCAGCACGCCCCGCAGGAAATGCGCGTTGCCGTGGTTCCAGCAGGAAGACAGCGCGTGGCTGAAGTAGACGATCCGCATCAGACCCGCGCGCCCACCCGGCGATGCACCGCCAGGGTGCCCTCAACCATGGCGGCCACTCCATAGTGCCCGGCACGCTCGGCCGCCCCGCCGTCGCCGGTGTCGGCCAGGGCGGCGCGCAGCGCGGGCACGGGGTCGCTCCCGTCCGGCACGAAGCGGGCGACCCCGTCCCACAACTCGCGGAAGGACGGAATGTCCGACAGCACCAGGCGGAGCCCGGCGCGCGCCGCCTCCAGCACGGAAAGTCCGAACGGCTCGTAGCGGGCGAGCGAGGCGAACACGGTCGCTTCGGCGAAAGCGCGCCCCATCCCGTCCGGCCCCAGCGTGCCGAGATGCTGCAGGTTCGGCAGATCGATCCGCGCGCCATGAGGGCCCTCGATCGGGCCCGCGGCACGCACGGGCACGCCGAGCCTGGGGGCCACGCGGTCGAGCGCCGCCGCGTTCTTGCCGTCGTCCCACAGCCGGCCCGCGGTCAATACCGACGGAGCCGCTTGCGCACGGGCGAGGCCCAGTGGTTGCCTGGTTCCGTTGTGGACGACGGTGACCGGCACATCGCCGTAGAGCCGGCGGACGGCGTCGCCATGCGCCCGGGTCGGGGCCACCACCGCGTCGGCGGTCCGTAGCCCGGTCCGGGTCGCCTCCGTCCGCCAGGCCAGATCGGCCGGCAGCGGCCCGCCGCGGACCGCCTCCCACCAGGTCGCGACGCAGGAATGCGCGACGGCCACGACCGGCATCGGCCATCGCCACGCGCCGGCCAGCGCCGGCGCGTGAAGATGTACAGAGGCCACCCGCCGCTCGGCGGCGAGGTCCTGCAACGCCGCCGTCGCTTCGTTCAGGGCGGCGGGGTCGTCGGCCGTCCAATCCAGCGGCAACCCAGTATCGATCAGCGTCAGCCCCAACCCGGCCGCCTCGTCACGCTGTGCCGCCGACGGCGAGGGACCGAGCACGGCCAGTACCGGCCGCGCGCCCATTCCTTCGGTGAGATCGAGCGAGTAGCGCCACACGCCGCCCACGGCATCGGTCGTCATCAGCAGGCGAGGCGACGCTGCTAGCCCGTCCGGCACGCCTGCTCCAGCGCGGCGAGCGGCAGCGGACGCTCGTCCTGGATGTCGGAAAAGCGGGTGAACTGTTCGAGGTAGTGCCGGTGTGCCCGCTCCCACGCCGCGTCGTCAGGCAGACCGAACAGCTTTCGGTAATCGGGCGAACTCGGATAGGGGTAGAGCGGCACGGGGTCGTTGGCCCAGACCCCGTGCGCTTTCAACCCGTCCCGCCAAGCCGCCACGGTCGCCGGGTCGTCGTCGGCAACCTCGAGGAGGTTGGCCTGCACGAACGCCACATGCAGTCGCGCGAGCACCAGCAGCGCCGTCAGTTCGTCGGTCGATAGCTTGCAGCGCTTGTCCAGCGCCGCCCGGCCGTCCTCGGTCAAGCTCTCGACCCCCGCCTCGATCGACACGCAGCCGGCCCGGCCGAGCAACTCGATCATCTCCGGCTTCCACAGATCGATCCGCGTCTGGACCCCGAATTCGACCGGGCGATCGACCAGCGCTTCCAGCAGCGGGCGATTGGGCAGGAAGATCTCGTCGATGAAGTAGAGATAGGTGACGCCCTGTGCGATCAGCGCGTCGATCTCGGTCAGCACCGGCGCGAGGTCGCGGCGACGGTATTTGTCGCGGAAATCGATCTTCGCGCAGAAGCTGCAGGTGTAGGGGCAGCCGCGCGAGGCCTCCACTTCCGCCCCCGGCCCTTCCGGCGCGCGGTCGAACCGGTGGTGGTGGTGGTGGTGCCGGCGGACCCATTCGTCCGGCCAGTGCAGCGCTTCCTGGGCGACGAACCGCGATGCCTGCGGACCGCCGGCTTGCCGCAGCACGCCGCTCTGCAGCACCGCCGTCCCGGGCAGGACGCCGGGCTCCCCGCCATTGGCGAGCCCGGCGACGACCTCCTCGCACTCGCCCATCACGACGACGCCGACCCCCAGCTTACTCAGCGTGGTCCCCGGCGTGCCCGACCCGTGCGGCCCAACGGCGACCGTCAACCCGGCCCCGTCGTCGAGCGCGTCCAGCATTTCGCGCGGAACCCGCAGTTCAGGGGGTGCGCAACGCCAAAACAGGTAAGAGGGAGCGGTCGTGACAATGGTCATCGCCGGTCCGAACGCTCGAACCGCCTCGGCCAGTTCCGCATAGCTCTGGCCCATCAGATGCCCGTCGAGTAGCAGCACCTGGTGGCCATCCCGCTCGAGCGCCGAGCGGCAGTAGCCGAGTTCGAGCGGCAGATGGGGCTCGCGGCAGCCGAAATAGATGCTGCCGTCGAACGTCCAAGGCGGATTGACCAGGGCGACTTTCACAGCGACGCCATCGCCATCTCCTGGCGCTCCGAGCCGATCCAATCGGCCAGCCGCGCAAGTCCATCGCGCCAGTGCAGCGCTTCGCCCAAGCCGAGCGCCCGCCGGATGGTGCTCGTGTCGGCCACGAAATAGCGCTGGTCGCCGGGACGCCAGTCGGCAAAGCGGAGGTCCGGCGTCCGCCCCGTCAACTCGCCGATCCGGTGCAGCACTTGCAAGAGCGTGACCGCGTTGCCGGGTCCACCGCCGAGGTTGAACGCGCGGCCGGATATCGCCTCGATCCGCGCCCAGGCCGCGACATAGGCATCCACCGCGTCGTCGACATACAGCACGTCCCGCACCTGGCGGCCGTCGCCATAGATGCTGATCGGTTTGCCCGCCCGGACTGAATAGAGGAAATGGGCGAGCCATCCCTGATCCTCCGTGCCGAGCTGCCGCGGACCATAGATGCAGCTCATCCGCAGCACGCAGGCCGGCACGCCGTAACCGCGCGCGTAGTCGAGCACATACTGGTCGGCCGCCCCCTTGGAGCAGCCATAGGGCGTGTAGAAGCTGAGCGGCCGATCTTCGCCGATGCCCGAGGCGCGGAGGGCGGGGTTCTCCGGCAGGTAAGCCTCCCCGTCACGGGCGAGGCGGATATCGGCCAGATTGCCGTAAACCTTGTTGGTGCTGGCGAAGACCACCGAGGGCGGGCGGGCTTGCCGCCGCGCACCCTCCAACACATGCAGCGTGCCGCGCAGATTGACGTCGAAATCGCCCTCGGGGTCCTGCAGGCTGGTCGTCACCGCGACCTGGGCGGCCATGTGGAAGATGGCGCCGCACCGGTCGATCGCCTCGTCGAGCGCGTCCCGGTCCCGCAGATCGGCGATGACCGGCTGGATCCTGGCGCCGTGCCGGGACCGCAGCCAGGCGAGGTTGGCGTCCACGCCGGGCCGGCTCAGCGCGTCGAACACGATCACCCGGCGCCCCAACCCGGCGAGCCGATCGACAAGGTTGCTGCCGATGAACCCTGCCCCGCCCGTCACCAGCACCGGGCGCCCGTCATCGGAGGGCGGCATGGAGCGGTCAGCCATCATGCCACCAAGCCGCGCTGCTCGAGTTCACGCCGCGCGTCGTGCACCCGGTCGAGCGCTTCCTGCCGCTGCACCCATTCGGCCAGCTCGCCGAGACTGTCGGCGAAGCTTCGCCGGGGCGCGAAGCCCAGCACGTCGCGGGCGAGAGAGATGTCGGCAAAGCAGTGCCGGATGTCGCCGGTCCGGGCCTTGCCCATCACCTCCGGGGTGAGATGCGGCACGCCCATCGCAGCCGCCAAGGCCGCGCCGACGTCAAGGATGCTGACGTCCCGCCCGCTACCGATGTTGAACACCTGTCCCGCCGCATCAGGGTGCTCCAGCGCCAGCAGGAACGCCCGGGCGACGTCCTCGACATGGACGAAATCGCGGCGTTGCTCGCCATCTTCGAACACCATCGGGCGCTGCCGGTTATGCAGCCGGGACGCGAAGATCGCGAGAACGCCGGTGTAGGGGTTCGAGAGCGCCTGCCCCGGCCCATACACATTGAATAGCCGCAGCGCGACGCCTTGCATCCCGTAAGCGGGCGCGACGGTCAGCGTCAGCCGCTCCTGGACGTATTTCGTCAGCGCGTAGACCGAGGCCAGGTTCGGCCGCTTCCACTCGGGCGTCGCCATCGGCGTCATCGGCCGGCCGTCGGGGCCGACCGGGTCCCAGCCGCCATCCCGCTGCGCTGGCCGGGTCACGTCGTCCATCCGCTCGCCGGCGGCGGAGCGGTAGAGGCCCTCGCCGTAGATGCTCATGGAACTCGCCACCACGACCCGGGCCACCGGCCGCTCGATCAGTGCCTGGAACAGCACCGCCGTGCCACCATCATTGACCGACACATACCGGTCGATCGCATACATGCTCTGGCCAACGCCCACTTCGGCCGCGAGATGGATGACGCTGTCGACGCCATCGAGGGCCGCGGTCACGCGGTCGAGATCGCGGACATCCGCGCGGATCAGCTCGACCTCGTTCAGGATCGGGTTGCGGGCGGCCACATCGCCATGGACCTGGTCGATGAGGCTATCCAAAACACGCACCTCATATCCGCGGTGCGTCAGCATACGAACGACATGACAACCGATGAAGCCAGCGCCGCCGGTAACGAGAACCCGCTTGGTCATACCGACAACATCCATGCACCTCTTACCTGTTCCATCCGCAGCACAGCAGAGAACGCTGCGGCAGCTTGTTTGTAGCCGCGCTATTTCAAAGATGTGTCAGTTCGGTAAGGACAAAAAAGCGCGAGCTTAGGCGGCGCGGCCTGCGATGACCCGTTGTGCTTTGATCAACGCCTCGGCAAAGACGTCGGGCGGGACCGCGCCGGAAAACAGGACGTGCCGCTCGAGCACGAACGTAGGCACGCCGTTCAAGCCAGCTTGACGCACCGCCTGATCTTCTGCCTGCACCTCGCGGGACAGGCGGCCGCTGTCCAGGAACTCGGCCGTTTCCGCCGCGTCCAGCCCGGCGCTCGCGGCCAAGGCGATCAAAGTCTCACGCTCCCCGATGTCGCGGCCCTCGACGAAATATGCCTCGAACAGCCGGTCGACGAGGCTGTCCTGCCGGCCCTGTTCGCCCGCGAACTGGATGAGCCGATGCGCGGCCAGCGTGTTCGGCGTGCGCGCCATGCGATCGTGCCGGATTTCGAGCCCGGCCGCCGAAGCCGCACTTGCCACTTGGGCGTCGAGTTCGCGCGAGCGCTCCAGACTGCCGAACTTCGCCCGCCGGTACTCGTCCCGGGCCACGCCGCCCGCTGGCATGTCGGGGTTCAGCTGGAACGGCCGCCAGCTGACCTCGAAGGAATGCCCTTGCGCGCCCACTTCGGCGAGTGCCACCTCCATGTGCCGCTTGCCGATGTAGCACCAGGGACAGATGACGTCGGAATAGACATCGAGCCGTGACATCGGGCGCCCTCCAGCAGACCGCCCCGGTCTAGCTTGAGAAGCGCCCTTCGAGCAATGCACGGGCAATGACGGAGAAGTCGCGCCCGCCCAGGCCGAGTTGGCTGAGCTTGGCATAGGTCGCGCGCGCGGCCTCGCCGAGAACCGATGGCGCCCCGCTCTCCCGCTCGGCATCGGTCGCCAGCGTGAGATCCTTCAGCATGAGGTCGACCGCGAAGCCCGGCGCATAGTCGCGATTGGCCGGGCTCGTAGGCACCGGCCCCGGCACCGGACAGTAGCTCGTCAGCGCCCAGCACTGGCCCGACGACGTGGACGCGATGTCGAACAGCGCTTGCTTGTCCAGCCCGAGCTTGTCGGCGAGCGCAAACGCCTCGCCGACGCCGGCCATTGCGATCCCGAGGATGAGGTTGTTGCAGACCTTCGCGGCTTGGCCGGCACCGGAGGGCCCGGCATGCACGATGTTCTTCCCCATGATGTCGAGAAACGGCTTGGCGCGCTCGAACGCCGCCGCGTCACCGCCCACCATGAACGTCAGCGTTCCGGCGGTAGCCCCCGTCGTACCCCCCGAAACCGGCGCGTCCAGCATCGCCAGGCCGCGGGCGGCGGCCTGTTCGGCCATCGCGCGGCTGGTTCCGACATCGATCGTCGAACTGTCGATGATCAGCGCTCCCTGGACGGCGCTGGCGAACACGCCCTGTTCGCGGGTCAGCACGTCTCGCACGTGTGATCCAGCCGGCAGCATCGTGACGACGACTGGGGCGTCTTCGACCGCCGCGCCGACCGACCCGGCCTGCTGCCCGCCTGCCGCCCGGAACTCTTCCATCGCAGCCGGCACGAGATCGTATCCCCATACCTCGTGGCCCGCCTTGACGAGGTTGACCGCCATCGGCAACCCCATCTTCCCCAGTCCGAGGAAGCCGATCCGTGCCATGCCGGGCTACCGGAACAGCGCGAAGGATTTCTCGATGGTGATCCAGATCCCCACCAGCAGCGGGATCCCCACCAGCGCCCACGCGATCCCGGCGGTTACCGTCAAGCCGCCGCGCCCGATCCCGTGCGACGAACCCGCCGCGACAGGTGCCGCAACGGGCCCCCCTGTCTGCGCGCCCTCGCGCATGAACCAACGCTGCGCGACCGGGCGGACGAGCAGGTTGCAGACGAACCCGACCACGAGAAAGCCGGCCAGGATATAGAGCGTCTGCGCATACGCTTCGCCGCGCGGCACGCCCCGGCCCTGCAGCCACTGCGGGATCTGCGTGATCGCCACCGGCCCGACGACGCCCGCCGTCGACCACGCGGTGAGCAGCCGGCCATGGATGGCGCCCACGTAACGAGTGCCGAACATGTCCGCGAGATAAGCCGGCACGGTCGCGAAACCGCCGCCATACATGGACAGGATGATGCACATGAACGTGACGAACAGTGCGACGCTGCCGATATCGGCCGTCCAGGGCGAGGCCGCGTAGAGCACCGTCCCGAGCAGGAAGAATGTCGCGTAGGTCATCTTGCGGCCGATCTTGTCGGACATCGACGCCCAGAAGAACCGGCCCAGGATGTTGAACAACGACAGGAGGCCGACGAAGCCGGCCGCGATCGCCGCGACCTGGCGCACCTGGTCCGGGTTCAGATCAGGCAGCCGCACGCCCGGCACCCTGATGAGCGTGCCGCCGAACAGGAATTGCAGCATCGGCGAGGCCACCGAGAGCACACCGATCCCGGCGGAGACGTTCAGCATCAGCACGAGCCAGATCAGCCAGAACTGCGGTGTCTTGTGCGCATCGTGCAGATGGACATCGTTCGCCGTGATCATGCCCCGCCCCTGCTGCATCGGCGTCCAGCCTTCCGGCTGCCAATGCGCGGTCGGCGGCACGCGATACCCGAGCGCACCGCCCAGCATGAACACGGCGTAGATGACCCCGAGGGTCAGGAACGTCATCGCGACACCCCGCGACGCGACACCGCCGCCGTACACATTCATCAGCCACACCGCGAGCGGCGAGCCGATGAGCGCCCCCCCGCCGAAGCCCATGATCGCCATGCCGGTCGCCATGCCGCGCCGGTCGGGGAACCATTTGATCAGGGTCGAGACGGGCGAGATGTAGGCGAGCCCGAGCCCGATCCCGCCGATCACACCGGAGCCGATCCAGGCCAGCCAGAGCTGGTGGATATAGATCGCGAGCGCGGTGATGATGAGCCCGCCGCACCAGCAGATGGCCGCATAAAAACCCGCCTTGCGCGGTCCGACGCGCTCGAGCCAGCCGCCCCAGATTGCCGCGGCCAAACCCAGGAAAACGATC
>JAVVHH010000080.1:0-17824 GCA_032249615.1 Acetobacteraceae bacterium | reverse complement strand
GGGCCATCGGCTCCATTTTCAACGCCACCGTTTCCCGTCCGAGATCGACCTGACCGCTGCCCGCGAGGGAAAGATAGGTCGTCTGTAGCGCGATGGTGCGGAAGGTGGCGAGGCCGCGAGCGAAAGAACCGACCAGGCCGAGGCAGTCCAACCGGGTCTCGCCCTGCGCCGGAACCTTGATGCCGAGCGCATCCAGCGGGGCCGAGGTCAGGTCGATCAACGCGGCGTTCGTCAGCCTGCCGTCAAGTGCCCGGATCGAGAACGGACCCTCGAGGCTGCTCGCCAGCGCTCGCGGCGTCGACCCGCTCGCCCGCCATTGCACGCTGATGGCGGCCGTGCCCGTCATGGGGCCCGGCAGGCCGACGCTGCGGGCGATCAACGCCAGCGGCAGCGCCGGGGCGGCGAGCGAGAACGACACAGGGGGCGCGGCGGAACTGGCGTCAACTTTGATCGCCGCCTCCAATCGGGAGCCCGGCATCGCGACCGAGATGGGACCTGCCTCGAGCAGGCCGCCTTTGAGCGTCACCGCCGCTTGCACATCCCGCCAGATCTGCCCTTGGAACTGCATCGAGGCGAAGGCGAGGCTGAGGTTCAGGGCCGGACCGCGCAGCGTCGACCAGGGCAACGGGGTGGCGGGGATGAGCGGTCCGCTAGCGGGTCGCGCGGCCCCGCCTCCGAGATCGATGCCGAATGCCTGCAACGCGGCGTCGAGGTCCAGCGAGCGCGAGCGCCAATCGCCGGTGATGGAGAGCTTGGCTCCAGTCTCGACCATCCCGTCACCGGCCAGATCGCCCTGCGCCGTCTGCAGCGTGACACCGCGCAAGCGGACGGCGCGCCCGCCAGCCGGAACGGAGACGTGGCCTGCGAGCTGCACGTCCGCCAGGGCGGGGAGGCTCCCGCCCAGAACCGGGCGCAGCCCGGCGAGCTCGTTGGTCCGCAGCGACGTTGCCGCTTCCAGCCCGGCAAAGCGCAGCTGATCGAGCGCCAGCGTGCCCTTCATGCTCATGGTGGCGGCCGCCTTACCCGCCAGCGTCATGGACAGCGCGACCGGCACGCTGGCTTTTGCGTCGGGATGGGTTGGCACGCCGATGCCGCCGGTGAGAAGGAACCCCGCCGCGGCGTACGTTCCCGTGCCGTCGATGGCCGCTTGGCCGCCGGGCGCCGGGAGCGAGACCCGGGTCGCGGCCAGGACCAGCCCTGGGATACGGTTCGTCAGGTCGGCCGAGTGGAATTGCAGCGTCGCCGGCCCGATCACGGGGATGTCGCCGGGCCGCAATCCGTTGCCGAGATGGGCTGTGAGGGTGGCCCCGTGCACGGGCGGCAGCTGCATTTCGGGCAGGAGCGCGTTCAGCTTCTCCAGATTGGCCGTCGTGACCGCGACGGCGAGATCGTAGGGACCGGAAACCTGCATGGTTCCCTCCGCTGTCGCGTCGGTGTCGAACGCCATGAAGTGCAGCCGGGTCCTCCATGGGTCGAACACGCCGCCGGTCGGCGCGGCGTCGATGTCGAACTGGAACGGCTGGTTGTCGGAGTAGACCAGAGTGGAGCGCGCTTCGACCGGACCGTTCGCCGCGATCTGCCGGTAGTCCAGCGCGCGGATGCCGACCACCTTGGTGCGCGCCGGCAGCTTCCAGGTGACCATGCCGTCGCGCACATGGGCGGACTCGATCCGCAGCGTGAAGGGAGGCGCGCCGGACGAGGCCGGAGCCGGGGAGGCGGCCGGTTTGGTGAACACCCAGTTCGGCGCGTTGCCCACCTGCTCGAACAGGATGTTGGGGCCGATCAGCGTCAGGCGCGTGATGTCGACCTCGTGCCGCAGCAGGGCTAGAAGGGAGACTTGACCCTCGATCTTTTCGGCATGCGCCATGTCCGGCCGACTGCCGCCTGGCAGGTTGGAGAGCGAGACGTCGCTAGCTTGCACCGTCGGCCAGAGAGAACGCGTCAGCCGCAGGTCGCCGCCGATCGTCAGGGTGCGCCCGGTCGCGCCCTGCACCGCGTCGACGAGGCGGTCCCGGTAGTCGTTCGGGTCGATGAGGGCGAAGGCCGCCGTGGCGATCACGACGGTCAGCGCGGCCAGGGCGCAGAGCGCGTTCAGGACGGCAGCGAGGGGCTTCATCGGGCCTGCTTGACTTCCGGCACCGTGGCCCAGACCCAGATCAGGTTGATCGTCAGCAGGGCCGCGGTGACCAGGAACACCCACCGCACACCCGCCGCCGCCGCGATCGCGCCGCCGGACAGCGGGCCGAGCGATTGGCCCAGGAACATGGCCGACGCCGTCGCGCCATAGACGGCGCCGCGGTCGGCCGGCGGGGCAAGGCGCCCGACCAGGGCATTGGCCGTGGGCAGGATGCCGCCGACGAACAGGCCCAGGCCGAACCGCGCGGCGACGAAGGCCCAGTAGTCGGTGACGAAGAATTGCGGCGCGCTCGCCAGGGCCGCGCCCGCGAGGCTGATCAGTAGAACCCGCCGGTAGCCCAGCGTGTCGCTCCGGCGGCCGAGGAACGGCGAGGCCATGAGGTCTGCCGCCCCGGTGATCGAGAAAGCGATCCCGCTCAGTGTCGCAATGTCGGCCCGGTCTCCGGCGAGGTGCTCGACGAACACCGTTACCACCGGCTGCACCGCCTGGACCGCGAATTGCGCCAGCAGCAGCACGACGAACAGCGCGACCAGCCCCGGCGTCCGCCCCAGAACGGCGAAGCTCTGCACGAAGGAGCGCTTTCCTGCCGTGATCTTGGGTGCGCTGAAGCGTTCGCGCACGAGCCAGACCACGACCCCGGCGCACAGGAAGCAGATGACCGAGGTCAGCACGAAGGGTGCGCGGTAGCTGCCCGACACGTCGGCCACGGCGCCGCCGAGCAGCGGGCCGACGAGGGTGCCGACGAGTTGCCCGGTGCTGAGCCAGCCCAGCGAGTAGCCCAGACGCCGGGCCGGCACCTGGGTCGCGACCATCGCGATGCAGGCCGCGTTGAAGCCGGCGAAGATCCCCATGCCGGCTCGCAGGCCGAGCATTTGCCACTCGTTCTGCACCAGGCTCATCAGCCCGATGAACACGCCGATCGCGATGCAGGAGCGCAGCACCGTCAGCCGTCGCCCTCGCCGGTCGGCGACCCGGCCCCAGATCGGCGACATCACGGCCGCAAACAAGGGTGTGATACAGGCCAGGATGCCCGCCCAGAGATTGATGCCAACCGGGTCGGTGACGCCGATTTGCGGCAGGAGCAGCGGCATGATCGGCGCCAGCACGGTGAAGCCGGCGTTCATCCCGATCTGCAGCCCGATCATCACGGCGAGGGTTCGCCGCCAGTTCGCCGCGCCCTCATCGCCCGCCCCTTCCTTGGCCGTGACGGGTTCGGCGGGAGCGGGGCCGGGCAGGGGAGTCGGGACCATGGATTGCATCATACCCCGGCCGGGGCCCGGCTGCCGAATGACAGCCGGGCGGTGATCGCGCCCTATGCCGCCATGCGGTGCAGGGCGCAGAGCTTGTTGCCGTCGGGATCGCGCAGGTAGGCAAGATAGAGCTTGCCCGAGCCGCCCTGGCGCACGCCCGGCGGATCCTCGACCGCCGTGCCGCCGCTCTCGACGCCAGCCCGGTGCCAGGCATCGACCTCGCTGGCGTCTTTCGCGAGGAAGCCGATCGTGCCGCCATTCGCGCCGGTTGCCGGTTGGCCATCGAGCGGCTTGGTGATCAGCAGGCGGTTGCCGGAATGCGAGTAGACCAAGCGGCCTGCGGCATCGGTCACGCCGGGCTTGCCGCCCAGCACGGCCAGGGTCGAGTCGTAGAACTTCTTGGAACGGTCGAGGTCGTTACTGCCGATCATGAGGTGGCTAAACATGGCGTTCTCCCGATTGATGGCTGGCCTGAACATGGAGCAGGCCTGCGACTGCCGGGCTAGCGTGGCGCCAACGCCGCGACAAGCCTCCGTCGACGGCGGCGTCCCTTCTGCCCTACATCCGCGTCGGAACAGGAGAGGCTGGATGGATGAAGCCGAGTTGCGGCGCGAGATCGTCGAACAAGCCCGCGCCATGAACGCGCTGGGGATCAACCAGGGAACCTCCGGCAACATCTCAGCCCGGTTCGGCGCGAAGATGCTGATCACCCCGTCCGCGACGCCCTACGACGCCATGCAGCCCGGCGATGTCGCTGCGATGGAGTTGGACGGCGATGGCGCGTGGGCCGGGCCGCTGAAGCCCTCGACCGAATGGCGGTTCCACCGCGACATCCTGCGCGCCCGCCCGGACGCCGGCGCGGTCATCCATACTCACGCCACCTACTGCACGACGCTCTCGATCCTGCGCCGCGGGATCCCGGCCGTGCACTACATGATCGCCGCGTTTGGCGGCCCGACGATCCGGTGCGCGCCCTATGCGCTGTATGGCACCGCGGAGCTGGCCGCCCATGCGCTTCGCGCGCTCGAGGACCGCAGCGCCTGCCTGCTGGCCAACCACGGAATGATCGTGGTGGGCGCCACGCTGGCCAAGGCGATGTGGCTTGCCGTGGAGCTCGAGACGCTGGCCAAGCAATTCTGCCTCGCGCTGCAACTGGGCGACCCGGTCGTGCTGAGCGACGCGGAGATCGCCGAGACCGCCCGGGGCTTCGCGAGCTACGGGCTCAGGGACGGCTAATTGCCGGCCCTGCGCGCCGCATCGGTCTTGGCGGCCAGGGCCGGTTCGATCCACCACGAATCGAGCACGAAACCGTCGCGGATCCGCACGTCGGGGCGGCCGAACCGGTTCCAGGTGGCGATCTTGAACTTCGAATCATGCCAGTTCGGCACCATGTACCAACCTGTCAGCAACAGCCTGTCTAGCGCACGGCCGGCAGTGGCGAGCGATTCGCGATCGGTCGCGTCGACGGCGCGCTGCACCATCGCGTCAACCGCCTTGTCGCAGATGCCGGCCAGGTTCGAGCCGCCGGTGATCTTGCCGCCCTCGCAGGAGAATTCGTCGCGCAATTCGTTGCCGGGCAGCTCGGAGCCCGGATAGATCATCGTCGTCATGTCGAAATCATAATCGTCGGTCAGCCGTTCGAACTGCGCGGTGTCGACGGTCCGGACGCTGACATCGATGCCCAGCCGCTGCATCCACTGCTGATAGGGCAGCGCGATCCGCTCCAGCGTCGGGTCGTTCAGCAAGATGGTGAACGCCATCTGCTTGCCCGAGGCGTCCACCAGCTTGCGGTCGCGCACCCGCCATCCCGCCTGTTCCAGCAGGGTCAGCGCGCGTTTCAGCCCTTCGCGATTGTTGCCGGAGCCGTCCGTCACGGCCAGCGTGAACGGTTGCGAGAAGATTTCAGGCGGTATGCTGTCCTTGAAGGGGTCGAGCAGAGCGCGTTCGGCGACGCTCGGCAGCCCTTTCGACTCTTGCGCCGTGTTGCCGAAATAGCTCGTGGTGCGATCGTAGGCGCCGAAGAACAGGTTCTTGTTCATCCACTGGAAGTCGAACACCTGCCCGAGCGCCTCGCGCACGCGCCGGTCGGCGAACTGCGCGCGCCGGGTGTTGAACAACCAGCCCTGGATGCCGATCGGCAGCTCGTGGGGGATCTCCACCTTCTGGACCAGCCCGTTCGTGACGGCCGGGAAATCGTAGCCCGTTGCCCATTGCTTGCTGATGTTTTCCTGCCGGTAGTCGATCTGCCCGGCCTTGAACGCCTGGAACGCCACGGTCGGGTCGCGGAAATACTCGATGCGGACCGTATCGATGTTCGCGAACCCGCGCCCGGTTGGCCGGTCCCGCGCCCACCAATTGGGGTCGCGCACGTAAGTGACGCTGCGCCCCAGCTCGAACGAGCCGACCTTGTAGGGGCCGGACCCCAGCGGCGGCTCGGTCAGCGGCTTGCTGAAGTCCCGCGTCGCCCACCATTTCATGGGCAGCACCGGCAGCCCGCCCACCATGAGCGGCAACTCACGGTTCTGGTTGGATTTGAAGTGGAACACGACCCGGCGCGGGCTCTCGGCCACCGCGTCTTTCACGTCTTGGAAGGCGACCCGGAAGGAGGGCCGGCCCTTCTCCATCAGGGTGTCGAACGTCCACTTGACGTCCTGCGCGGTCACCGGCGAGCCGTCCGCGAACCGCGCTTCCGGCCGGAGCTCGAAGGCGACCCACATGCGGTCGGGCGCCAGCTCGATGGTCTCGGCCAAGTGCCCGTACGCGGTCGCCACTTCGTCGGCCGACGGGATGAGCAGGCTCTCCCAGACATGCCCGCCCGCGGTGCCGGACGAGGTGCCGCCGACGCCGGGCTGCCAGCTAGCCCCCAGGCCGATCGCGGCGTTGCCGCGCAGAATGTAGGGGTTGAACCCGTCGAAGCTGCCGACCATGGCGAAGGTGATCTCGCCGCCCTTGGGCGCCTGCGGGTTGATGTAGGGGAAGTAGGGGAAATCCGCCGGCAGCGACGGCGTGCCGAGGATGGTCAACGCGTGGCTACGGGTCTGCGCGGCCGCTGGTACCGCCAGCAGGGCGAGGAGAACGACGAGTGCACGCAGCATGGAGGCTCCGACTTAGGCGAGAAGGCCGACAATCTGCGGCATCAGCGCCGGATCGCCTACCGCGATCACGTCGCCGGATCCTCCCCGCTGCAACGGCGCTCCCCTCCAGTCGCGGACCATACCACCGGCCCCTTCGATCACGGGCACCAGCGCCGCCCAATCCCATAGCTTGAGGCCGGGTTCGACCACCGCATCGATGCCGCCCAGAGCGACGAGGCCGTAGGCGTAGCAATCACCGCCCCAGCTCGTTCGCTTGGCCACGGCCTGCACGCGCTGGAACGCGGTCCGTTGGCTCTCGTCGAAGAGATCCGGCGACGTGCACGATAGTTCGGCGTCCGCGAGCGCCGGACAGGCGCGGCAGCCGGCCTTGCCGTATCCGCCGCGAAACCGGGTCGGCTCGCCCGCGACACCGATCCAGCGCTCTCCGGTGATGGGCTGGTCGATGATCCCGAGGATGGGCTGATCGCCATCGAGCAGCGCGATCAGGGTGCCGAAGGTCGGGCGCCCGGTGATGAAGGCCCGGGTGCCGTCGATCGGGTCCAGCACCCAGCAGAAGCGTTGGTCCGCCTGGTCCGGGGCGAACTCCTCGCCGATGATGCCGTGCTGCGGGAAGCGTTCGGCCAGGACGGCGCGCATCGCCTGCTCGGCGGCGCGGTCGGCGGCCGTGACCGGGCTCGCATCCAACTTGTCATCCGCCGCCAGGCCGCTGCGGAAGTGCGGGCGGATGGCCGCGGCGGCGGCGTCGAGTGCTGCTTCCGCCGCGGCGACCAGGGCCGCCCGGTCCGACACGGTCAGCGGATGATGTCGGAGGTGGGAGGCTTGGCTGGCTGCGGGATCCGCTGCGACTTCGACTGCCCGGCGGTCACCGGAGTTGGAATCCGTTTCGCGTCACCGGCGCTGGGGACGACGTGGGCGTTCGGGGGCTCGCCGCCCATGTTGGCCTGAGCCTGCGGATTGGCCAAGTTCATGGTGGGGCCGGGTCGGGCCGGCGACGTGGAGCCGGGGCGGCTGCTGTACTGAGCGAACGCCGCGGCGGGTGCGGCGATGAGCACGACCGCCGCAAACAGTGGCTTCAACATGCAAACTTCCTTTCAGGCCGGCGTTGCGCCGGCATCGCGCCATACCTATGGTGCCGCTCCTCAACGCATGACGATGAACCCAGCCGCTTCGCGACCGTCTCAGATCGACCAAACGTGACCCCCATCATCGTCATCCCTTCCCGCATGGCATCCTCGCGGCTGCCCGGCAAGCCGCTCGCCGACATCGCGGGCCGGGCCATGATCCTGCACGTGCTCGACCGTGGGCGGGAGGCCGGCATCGGCCCGGTTGCGGTCGCTTGTGCCGATGAGGCCATCGCGACCGCTGTCCGCGCCGCCGGTGGCTCGGCCGTGATGACCGATCCCACGCTGCCTTCCGGCTCCGACCGCGTGCACGCCGCGCTGGCGACGTTGGACCCGCAGGGCGCGCACGACATCGTCGTCAATCTGCAGGGCGATCTGCCGACCATTCCGCCCGGGCATCTCCGCGCGGTCATCGCGCCGCTCGCCGACCCGGCAATCGACATCGCCACGCTGGTCGCGCCGATCGAAACGGCCGAGGAAGCTGCCTCTCCGTCCGTGGTGAAGGCCGCCTGCGCGTTCGAGCGGGGCCGTGCCGTGTCCCCGGCGCTGTATTTCTCCCGCGCCGCCATCCCCGCCGGCGACGGCCCGCGCTGGCATCACATCGGCATATACGCCTATCGCCGCGCCGCGCTGGCCCGCTTCGTCAGCCTGCCCGAGAGCCCGCTCGAGCGGCGGGAGAGCCTCGAGCAGCTGCGAGCGCTCGAGGCCGGGATGCGGATCGCGTGCGCCCGGGTCGACCACGCACCCTATGGCGTGGACACTCCGGCCGACCTCGAGCGGGCCCGGCGGGACCTCGCCCGATGATCGCGTTCCAAGGCATTCCCGGCGCGTATTCGGACCTCGCCTGCCGACGGGTGTTTCCCGGCATGCCGACGCTGCCCTGCCCGACCTTCGAACGCGCCATCGAGGCCATCCGCAGCCGGGAGGCCACGCTCGGGATGCTCGCCTGCGAGAACAGCCTGGCCGGCCGCGTGCCGGACATCCATGCGTTGCTGCCCGACAGCGGCCTGTTCATCATCGGCGAGCACTTCCAGCGCGTGGAACACTGCTTGCTTGCCCCGGTCGGCGCCACCATCGCCGGCATCAAACGCATCCACTCCCATGCCGTGGCACTCGGCCAGGTCCGCCGGATCGTGACCGAACTCGGAGTCGAGACCGTCGTCGAGGGCGATACGGCCGGCGCCGCGCGCTCGGTGGCCGAGTGGAACCGTCCCGAAGACGCGGCCATCGCTTCGGCGCTAGCCGCCGAGATCTACGGCCTTGACGTGCTCCGCGCCAATGTCGAGGACGCGGCCCACAATACCACGCGGTTCTACATCACCTCGCTCGACCCGGTGATGCCCCCGATCGATGCGCCGGGCCTGATGACCACCTTCGTCTTCCGTGTCCGCAACGTTCCTGCCGCCCTGTACAAGGCCCTCGGCGGCTTTGCGACCAACGGGGTCAACATGACCCGGCTCGAGAGCTACATGCTCAACGGCGAGTTCACCGCTACCCAGTTCATGTGCGACGTCGACGGACACCCCGAGCAGCCCGCCCTGCGCCTCGCCCTCGAAGAGCTCTCCTTTTTCTCGCGTGAAATCCGCATCCTCGGCGTCTACCCCAAGTCGAAGTTCCGCGCCGACGCTGGCGGCGACTGATCGGCAACGATGTGCCACAAAGGCGCAAATCGGGAGAAGCACCATGCGCGTCCTCTGTCTCATGCCGCTCGTTGCCGCGTTGATCGCCTCGGCCGCGCAAGCTGAGATCCCCAACCACACTCTGAAGGTCGGCGTGCTGAACGACCAGTCGGGTCCCTTCGCGGATCAATCCGGTAAAGGGTCGCTCATTGCCGCCCAGCTCGCGGCCGACGACTTCACCCAGCAGAACCCGGGTCTCAAAGTCGACATCATCTATGGCGACCACCAAAACAAGCCGGATGTCGGCAGCACGATCGTGCGGCAGTGGATCGATCGCGACGGGGTCGACGCAGTGGCCGACGCCGTCAACTCCGGGGTAGGGCTGGCCGTCAATCAGATCATGGCCGAAAAGAACCGGACCTTCATCGCCACCAACGTCGGCACCTCCGACCTGACGGGCAAGTTCTGCAAGCCCACTACCGTGCAGTGGACGATGGACACGTGGGCGATGGGCAACGCGGCGGCTCGGGCGCTGACCGAGATCGGCGCCAAGAGCTTCTTCTTCATCTCATTCGACTACGCGCTGGGTGCCGCTCTCGAGCGCGACACGAGCGAGGCGCTGAAGAAGCTGGGCGGCACCGTCGCCGGGTCGGTGAAGCATCCGCTGGGGACGACCGATTTCTCCTCGTATCTGCTGCAGGCGCAATCCTCCGGCGCCGACGTCATTGCGTTCGCCGATACCGGCACGGATCTGATCAACGGGATCAAGCAGGCCGCCGAATTCGGAATCACGCCGAAGCAGAAGCTGACCGGCCTGTTCACCCAGATCTCCGACGTGAAGGCGATCGGCTTGCAGGGGGCACAAGGCCTGCTGTTGACCGAGGCCTTTTACTGGGACCGGAACGACGCCAGCCGCGCTTTCTCCAAGCGTTTCGAAGCCAAAATGCCAGGCCGCGTGCCGACGGCGAACCAGGCCGGCGTTTACTCGTCCGTTCTGGCATACTTGAACGCGGCCAAGCAGGCGGACTCGATCGAGGGCGACAAGGTGATGGCGGCGATGCGCTCGGCGCCCATCGACGACAAGCTGTTCGGCACCGTGACCGTGCGTGCCGATGGCCGCGCGGTGCATCCGATGTATGTGTTCAAGGTCAAGACGCCGGCCGAGTCTCACTCCACGTGGGATCTCTACACCCCCGTCTTCACCGTCCCTGCCGACCAGGCCTTCCGTCCGCTCAATGAAGGCGGCTGCCCACTGGTCCATTGACGCGTCAACCGCCTGGTCTGGAGACGTTCATGAAGAAACGTGGCATGCAGTTCGGCATTTTCCTCGCCCCCTTCCACCGCGTGGGCGACAACCCGACGCTGGCCATCCAGCGGGACCTCGAGCTGATCGAGCACCTGGACCGGCTCGGCTACGACGAGGCGTGGATCGGCGAGCATCATTCCGCCGGTTGGGAGATCATCGCCTCTCCGGAGCTGGTGATCGCCGCCGCGGCCGAGCGCACCAAGACCATCCGGCTGGGGTCCGGCGTGACGTCGCTGCCCTACCACCATCCGTTCCTGGTGGCTCAGCGTTTCGTTCAGCTCGACCACATGACGCGCGGCCGGGCCATGCTCGGCTGCGGCCCCGGCGCGCTCGTCTCGGACGCCTACATGCTCGGGATCGATGCGGCCACCCAGCGTCGGCGGATGGACGAGGCGCTCGAGGCCATCATGGCGCTGCTGCGCTGCGAGGGGCCGGTGACCCGGCAGACAGACTGGTTCACCCTGCGGGAGGCGCGGCTGCATCTGCGGCCCTATAGCGATCCGCATTTCCCGATCGCGGTCGCCAGCACGCTCACCCCGTCCGGCCCCGCCGTCGCCGGCAAGCATGGGGTCGGCATCCTCTCGCTGGGGGCCGGAGCTCCGGGCGGCATGGCGGCCATCGCGGGCCAGTGGCGGATCGCCGAAGAGGAGGCGGCCAAGCACGGCAAAACGATGGACCGGGCGGATTGGCGCATGGTGATGAACGTCCATGTCGCCGAGACCGCCGAGGCCGCGATGGAGCAGGTCCGGGTCGGCGAGCGGTTGGAGACGGCGGGGTATTTCGAAGACGCGCTGGGCCGGCCGCCGGGTCGCTCGGAAGACCCGCTGACGGACGGCGTGCGGGCGGGAACGACGCTGGTTGGCAGCCCCGAGACGGTGGCGCGCGGTCTTCAGAACCTGTGGGACCATAGCGAAGGCGGGTTCGGCGGGTTCCTGTTCCGCGCGCACGATTGGGCGGACCGCGAGCAGACCTGGCGCAGCTACGAGTTGTTCGCCCGCTGGGTGATGCCGCGCTTCCAGCAATCGCTCGATATGCCGCGCGCCAGCTACGAATGGGCGGTCGAGAACCGCAAAACGATCTTCGGGCCGAACGTGGACGCGCTGCGCAAGGCGTTCACCGATTCCGGCCGCGCCGTGCCGGACGCCTTCCACGTGCGCGCGTCCGGCGCCCGTGACGTGGACGTTTCCGCCAGCTCCTAGGCGGCCGCTTCCTCCCGGGCAGGGAGGGCGGCTTGGAGCAAGCTGCGGGCGATCACCTTGAGCGCCAGCGTCTCTTCGGCGCCCTCGAAGATCGAGAGGACGCGCGCGTCGACGAAGTAGCGGCTGACCGGGGTTTCCTCGGCATAGCCCATGCCGCCATGGATCTGCAGGGCCTCGCGGGTGATGAGTTCGGCCGACCGGCACGCGAGCAGCTTGACGAGGCTCGCCTCCATCCGGCCGCCGCCCGCATCGATTTGCCGCGCGACGGCATAGGCGAGGTGGCGGCAAGCCGCGAAACGGGCGGCCATGGTGGCGAGCTTGATGCGGGTGAGCTGATAGTCGGCCAGGGGCTCGCCAAAGACCCGGCGATCCCTCGCGTAGCGGATCGCGGCGTTGAGTGCGGCTCGCATCACCCCCAGCGCGCGGCCGGCTGTCTGGATGCGGCCGCCGACCATGCCGGCCATTGTCAGGTAGAAGCCTTGGCCCAGTCCGCCCTCGCCGCCCACGAGGTTCTCGTCCGGCACGAAGACGTTCTCGAATGCGAGGTCATACGAATGCATGCCGCGGTAGCCGATGGTGGGGATCGCGCGGCCGGTGAGGATGCCGCCGCCGGGCTGTTCGTAGCGAAACTCATGCCCGTCATAGGACGGCTTCTCGACGAGCAGCAGGCTCAGCCCCCGGTAGCCCCGCGAGCGGTCGGGGTCGGTCCGGGTGACGACCATGAGCACGCCCGCTTTGCCGGCGAAGGTGCACCAGGTCTTGGCGCCGTTGAGCCGCCACCCGCCCTCGACGCGGGTGCCGCGAAGCGTCAGGTCGGCAACGTTGGAGCCGTGGTCGGGTTCGGTGATGGCGATGGCGCAGAGCGGGTCGCCGGCGGCGATCCCCGGCAGCCAGCGGCGCTTCTGTTCCTCGGTTCCGCCGGCGAGCAGGGCGCGGGCGAGGATCTCTGGCCGCGTGATCATGCTGCCGGCCGCCCCGAGCGAGGCTTCCGACAGCGCCTCGGTCACCGCGATCATCATCGGGGTACTTTCCTGGTTGGCAACAGCGCTGCCTCCGTATTCCTCCGGGATCGACAGGCCGAACACCCCCATGTCGCGCAAGGGCTGGAGCAGGTCCTCGGGCACGGTGAGGTCCTGACGATGGATCTCCTCGGCGAGCGGTGCGACCATCTCCTCGGCGAACCGGCGAAACGAATCCCGCGCCAGTGCCGTCTGCTCGTCCAGCATGACGTCGGCCAGTTCGCCCGACAGTTCCGCCACCGCACTGCCGAGCGCGGATAGCGTCTCGGGCCCTGCCGCCGCGCGCCGCAAAGCGCGCAACTCGGCTCCGGAGGCGAACCGCTGCAGCCCGGCGTCGTCCAGATCCGTCGCAAGATAGATGGCGCTCAGCCGGCTCACCGTCGAGAGCAGGACGTCGGTGACGAAGGCGAGCCCGAGGCCGGCGCCCAGGTCGGACACGTTGCCGCCGGCCTCGGTGAGCGTCCGCGCCGCCAGCAGATCCGCCTTGCAGAGCGACAGCTCGTAGGAACTCCACTGGTGCGCGTCGAGCAGGTCGGCTGCGAGCGCGCCGTTGCGGCTGCACAGAGCCGCCACGCGGCGCACCGCGGCGTCGAACATCGGCTCGAGTTGGTCGACCAGCGAGAGGGCCAGCGCTGACCGGGCAGCGCGATCGTCGACCATGGTAACTCCTGTGCAAGCAACGGCGGGACCATAGGCGCAAACGCGCGGGACCGTCAGGGTCGAAGAGTTCAACGAGCGGCAGTCTCGGAAAAAGAACACACGCAATCAGATGAGAGAAGTCTCATATTCGCGCCAGGGTTGTATTACATGCTCGGGCCATGCTATTTAATTGATAGTTACATAACACTTAGGTCTGGACGAGACCGCGTGGAAGGCATCGCCGTTCGAAGTGACAGCGCCGATCCGGCGCCTATCGAGTTGAGCCTAATCGGCCCGCTCCGCGCTTCTACGCCCGACACGAGGAACATCTTGCCAACCCTGCGGAAAGCGAGGGCGGTGTTCGTGGTGCTCGCGCTGTCGGAGGGTCAAGCGGTGACCCGGCGGTGGCTGGCCTCTCTCCTTTGGAGCCGGAACGAGCCAGCCCAAGGACTTGCGCGGCTTCGAGACACCCTCAGCACCTTACGCCACGCGCTCAAAGTATCGGTCGGCGACACTGATCTCGTGCGGGTGACGGCGGATCGCGTGATGCTGCGTCCCGGCGCGGTCCTGGTGGACCTCGATACGGCGGCGAGCGGTGGGTCGGTATCGTCGCTACTGCCCGCTGAGATCGGGGCCGATCTCGATGGCATCGACCCGGCGCTGGATGCGTGGTTGCTCGCGCTACGGGGCCGATACCGCGCGAAATTCGATGGCGCATCATCCCCGGCCGCCTTGGCGGCGGCGCCGGGTGGGATGAAGCGAGGGGTCGTCATTGCGGTTGCGGCGCCGCACGTGATCGGAGCGGGTGCGGAGACCGGGCTCGCTTTCGCCCTGGCAGAAGAAATCGGAACGTCGCTGTCCCGCATCCGGGGCGTGAGCGTCGTGTCGCACGCTCGGGTTTGCGGGGCGCCGGTCCAGACAGGCCTCGATTTCGTACTCGAAGGCTCGTTGCAGCGGCTTGGCGGGCGGCTCAGGGTTTCAGCGAAACTCGTCGAAGTGCCGTCGGGCGTCGTGTGCTGGTCCGCCTGTTTCGACTACGACCATGATGATCTGTTCCACATTCAACAGGATGTGGCGGCGCTGGTCGCGGCCGGGCTCGAGCCTGAACTCCCCACCATCGCGGCCGAGCGGATGCGGCGATTGGGGTCGTTCGGCGAAGGTGCGTATGTGCTCATGCTGCGGGCCATCTCGCTGATCCATCTGCTGGACCGGCGATCGTTCAACGAGGCAGGCGGTCTGCTGAGCCGAGTGATCGAGATCGAGCCGGAATTCAGTTCGGCCTATAGTTGGCTCGCGCTCTGGCACATCTTTCTCGTGGGCCAAGGCTGGGCGCGCGATCCGCGGGCGAGCATCACGCGGGCGGGCGAGGTTGCGGAACATGCCGTGATGCTCGACCCGAACGACGCGCGCGGGCTGACGATCGCCGGTCATGTGCGGGCGTTCCTGCACCGCCGTTTGGACGAGGCGCTGCCCCTGCATGAGCGGGCTCTGGCGGTCAATCCGAGCCTTCCGCTGGCGTGGCACCTGAGCGGCGTCGCGCAGGCCTATAAAGGCAATCTCGACGAGGCGCGGCGCCGCATCGAGCATTGCCGGAGATTGGCGCCGCGCGACCCGCACAGCTTCTTCGCCGACGGCGCGGCCATTATCGTCGAACTCCTGAGCCGCCAGCATGACGTCGCTGCCGATATCGGGCGCAAGGTGACGCAGCTTCATCCCCGCTTCTCGGCGGCTTACAAGCCCTATCTGTCGGCACTCGGCCATCTTGGCGAGGAGCGGGAGGCGCACGTCGTGCACCGCCGCCTCCTGCAGCTCGAGCCGGACTTCAGCATCCGCAGTTTCCGCATGACGGCCCCGTTCGCACGCCGCGACCATCTAGACCACTACGTCGGCGGCCTCACCCTGGCTGGGGTTCTCTGAGGCTTGGCGTTGTCTCGGCCCGGCGGCGGCGGCGGACTTGGGCCGCATCGTGCCCAAGCGGCTTGGCGGCCGCGTTGCCGGGTCGGACCGCCGTGCGTGCATAAGCGGCCCAATCGCTGGGCCCCAGTTCATCGAGGCCGAGCGTGCAGGCAAAATCGTTGAGCTTGTCGTCGGCATAGGTGGAACGGTGGAGCGGCTGGGCCTGAAACAGCGGGTAATCGGCGTCGAAGCTCACCGGAGTATCGGTTTTCGTGAGCCGGACGTTCGTGAACAGGGGCCCGAACCAGCGGTCCGTCTCGACGACTCCCTCGAACAGATCGTAGCCCTGGCGCGGCAGGTTAGCGGGCGGCCGCAGCAAGAGGCTCCAATCGGGCGCGGTGCGGGCAAGCAGTCCGGACCAGACCTGAACGACGCCGGGCTCCGGCAGGGCGGCGAGAAAGGGTGGCGCAAAGCCCTGCACGTCCGCCGGCGCGGCTTCGTCGAAGCGCTCGGAGAAGCCGGGAAACTGGGCGCGGCCGAGAGAGAACCAATCGTGCGCCCCCTCGAAAGTCCAGGCGACCTGCTCGCCCGTCCAGATAAGGCTGAAGCTCATTGGTGGGAAAACATACCAGCCGAACGCTGAGGCGGTGGTGACGGCCTCGCAGAAGCGGAAAGCCCGGGTCGGGAGCAACCCGCCCGCGGATCGGTCGGCTCGCTGCGGCGGGCGGGCGGTTTCGATCAGCTGGTGGAAGCGTGCAAGCGGCTCTGACGAAGAAGCGATCATGAACGGCTTGGTCCCGACGAGTTTGCAAGCCAGGGTAGTTGCTTGCCGGCTTTGTTACAACCGACAAGCAACACCTTGAGTCGGCCGACCCGTGCCGAGCCGGCCGGTCAACTCAACGGAACAGCGGGCCCTGGCCGCCCAGACGAACCCGGCCGGCATCGGCGACGCTCGCAAGCCGGAAAACCGGGCCCTGGCCCCCAAGGCGAACCGTCCCAGCATCGCCGATGCTGGGAAGGCGGAATACCGGGCCCTGGCCGCCCAACCGCACCTGGCCGGCATCCTTGATAGCGCCGGCGTTGGCGAGGGCCGGCAGACGGAAGGTGACCGCTTCGAAGCTGCAGGGAGCACCATTCTGGGTCGCGTTGCTCATGAGGTTGGTCCTTTGCTGAGGGGCTGCTCCGAGGAGCGGCTGTGTTCCGAAACGCATAATGGCTTTTTGTTCCTATAAAGTCCACTGTTTGTTCTCATCAGCGGAAAAGATTCTTCATGCTCGCGCCATCAGTTCCCCGCATCTCCGCATCGCCCCTCCTCCTGGCGCTGTTCGCCCTCAATGGCGTGACCGTATCGACTCTCTACTGGGCCCAGTCGTTGGCCCCGCTGGCGCGCGCAGAGCTTGGCCCCTCTATCTGGATGTCCCAGATGCCAAGCGCCACGTTGGTAGGCTACGCGCTCGGCGTGGCGGCGCTCGCAGGCCTCGCCCGAGATCTGACGACCGCCAATGGCCTCGGCCTGCATGCGCTTTTGCTCGGGCTCGGTCTTGGCGCCGGAGCCGTGGCCCAGCAACCGCCGCTCATGATGCTCGCCAGCCTCGTCGTGGGTATCGGCTGCTCGCTGACCCAGCGGGCGCTCGCCTGTGCCGCGAGTGCCGTCTCGCCAGCCTCGCGGGGCCCGGTCATCGGCGGCATCATCGCCAGCGGCCTCGCCGGAATCGTCGCGGCTCGCGCGCTCGTGCCGGCCGCGTCCGCAGCGTTGGGGTGGCGCACGATGTTCATGCTGGATGCGGGCCTCGTGTGTTGCTGCGGCATCGGCGCGGCGATCGCGGTGAAGTACATCGACCGGCGCGGTTGGGAGATGGACGCGGCGCCGGTGCCAGGCCCCCTCGCGCTGTGGCGATCCGAGCCTGTCTTGCGCCGGGCCGCGCTGCAGCAGGGCCTCGTGTTCGCCATGTTCAACTTCGGATGGGCGTTGTTTCCCCGTCTGCTGATCCGCGGCGACGCTGCCGGAGCATTTTGGATGGGAAGCGTCGCGTCGTTCGGGGCAGGCGCTGCGCTGGCTGCGGGTTGGGCTTGCCGGAGATGGCGCCCGGGCGCGGTCTCCCGCTTGGGGCTGTCGATGGTGATTTTCGCGGGCGTCCTTGCGCTACAGGCAAATGGAGCCGCGCCGCTGGCCCTTATCGCGATGGCGTTGCTCGACGTGGGAACACAAACGTCGCTCGTCGCCAATCAAGCGCGGGCTCAAGCCCTGGCGACATCGCCCGCCATGCGCGGCAGGTTGGCCGCGATGGTGACGACGACCGGGTTTACGGCCGGCGCGGTCGGTGCAGCTCTCGGGAACGTGATGCCTTAACCCGTCAGTAACCCTTGGCGTCTAAACTAATCTTTGCGGCCGCGACGAATTTTCGACGCTGGCCGACGCTGGTTCGACGGGACGGGAATCGGCGCGCTTGTTAACCATCGGCAAACAGCGTGAGAGACGGGCGCGATGCGGGACATTCTAGCAGGAGGCATCTTGGTCACCGCTGACGCGCTCAGCCCGCTGT
>JAVVHH010000079.1:0-17829 GCA_032249615.1 Acetobacteraceae bacterium | reverse complement strand
TCCAGGACAGATACGCGCCGTCCGGATCGAGGTCGCCAAGCGGTGGCAGTGCGGAGGCGTCCAACTGGACGCTCATGCTGCCTAGGCGCTTCAGCTCCCGCAGAAGCAGGCCGGTTTCGTTGGCCTTCGCATACATCGCGGGATGCGGCTTGAAGGTGATCTGCCAAGCCTTCGGCTGTTTTGTCTCGCCGGCGAGATCGAGCGACATGACCTGAAGCGGCTGGAAATCGATCCCCTCCATCTCCCCATCGTCCGCGCTATCCTCGTCGGGCGCGGACGCTTCGGAGGCGCTGAATTGCCGCAACGCGGTGGCGAGTTCGCTGCATTTGGCCGTATCGGCCGTGCCGCCGTTTCGCGCCGCACGAACGAGATCTGCCAGCGCGTCGGCCGAGCGAAGCATGACGGCCAGCATCTCATTCGTGAGCGCGAGGCGGCCCGCCCTGACCTCATCCAACGCCGTTTCGAACACGTGCGCGAAGCGCACCAGTTCCTCGAGGCCGAACGCGCCCGCGCCGCCTTTGATCGAGTGTACTGCGCGGAAAACGGCGTTGATGGTGTCGGTGTCGACCTGACCGGCATCCATCGCCATCAGACCGCTCTCTAGTTCGGCAAGCTGCTCTTCGCACTCTTGGAAGAACGTTTGACGAATAGCTTCCATAGCGTCCATTGCGGCACCAGCCTCAGGCGGCGACGCGCCGGATGGCGTCGATCAGCTTCACAGGGTTGAAGGGCTTGACGATCCAACCGGTGGCGCCGGCATTCCGGGCACGAATCTTCTTTGCAGCATCCCCTTCGGTGGTCAGCACCAAGATCGGCAGACGACGATAGTTCTGATTGGCCCTAACCGCCTCTATTAGCCCGAAACCGTCCATCCTCGGCATGTTGATGTCGGTGACGATGACGTCGGGCGTCTCGGTCTCGAGCACTTCGAGACCGTGGATGCCGTCCTCGGCTTGGATGACCCGGTAGCCGGCACCGGAAAGCGCCAGCTTGAGAAGGTCACGCATACTGCGCGAGTCGTCGATGGTAAGGATCGTATGGCTCACGAGCGCATCTCCAAATCGGTTGTTCCCGGAATGAGGCTTTCAGCACCGAGCAGCCCCACGCCTTCAGAATATTCCGTCGAGGGCTCGGTTACTCGGAACCCCATTCCGTCGACCGCCCAGGTGAGCTGGGCGGACAACAGGACTTGGAGGCAGGAGGCGCTGATGCGCTGCACGTCCGAGGCGACCAGGGTGAGTTCGGACCCGCGGCTCGCCTGGAACTCGGCGGCCAGCGGACCGGCAGCGCCGAGATCGAGTATCGGACTAAGTTGCAGCGTCTTCGTCGAGGCTTCAGTGTGTTCGTTCATAGTGGGCACCATTCCAGCGGTGGAGGACGGCCTCAGAACTCCTTCCAGCCCTCTTCTTCCGCCTTCGGCTTACGTGCCGCCCCGCCCCTTCCGCTGGTGCGCATCGCCACGACGGTGTCTGCCCGAGCTGGCCGGCGGTTCGCGCCGTCCCTCGGCGTCCTCCCACCCGGCTCGTCCGCACTCGCCGTCGCCGAAGTCGACTTGCGGTCGGTCCGCTTGGTCGTGCCCGCCTGTGCGGAGCCGAGATCGAAGCGCTCGGTCATGGCGACGAGTTCTTCCGTTTCTTGTGCCAACACCCTCACTGCCGCAGTGCTTTCCTCGACCATCGCGGCATTCTGTTGAGTGACGCGGTCCATCTCGGTGACGGCCGTGTTGACCTCAGTCAAACCGGTCGCTTGCTCGTTGGCCGCAAGGGCGATCTCTGTGACGACCTTGTTGATCTCGTTCACCTGCTCGATGATGCGGCCAAGCGAACGACCCGTCTCGCCGACGAGGTCGACCCCGCGCTCGACCTGCTGCGTCGAGGTTGAGATCAACGCTTTGATCTCCTTTGCCGCCTGAGCGGAGCGCTGAGCCAATGCCCGGACCTCCTGGGCCACTACCGCGAAGCCCCGACCGGCGTCACCAGCCCGCGCGGCCTCCACGCCGGCATTCAGCGCCAGGAGGTTGGTCTGGAAGGCAATCTCATCGATCACGCCGATGATTTGGCTGATCTGGCGAGCCGACTGCTCGATCTCGCTCATCGCGGACACGGTGTCTTGCACCACGGCGCTGGACTTCGCGGCGTCGGCTCGTGACTTGGAGACCACCTCGCCGGCCTGCTTGGCACCTTCGGCGGTGCGACGCACCGTAGCGGTGATCTGCTCCAGAGCGGCTGCAGTCTCCTCGAGGCTCGCGGCCTGCTGCTCGGTCCGGCGCGAGAGGTCGTCGGCGGCCTGGGCGATTTCCCCAGTGCCGGAACGGAGGCTGCCCGTGTTGGTCACGATGCCGCTGATGAGGTGACGCAGTTCGGTCAGTGCTGCGTTGAAGTTCGTCCGGAGCGCTTCGTAATCCTCAGGGAAGCGCTGCTCCAACGTGGTGGAAAGGTCACCGTGCGACAGCGCTTCCAGCCCGCCGCCGATGGCAGCGACGACTTCTGCCTGTTCCCGGGTGATCTGCTCACGCACCATCTCGTTGCGGCGATGCTCCTCGCCGTTACTGCGGCGAGTAGCTTCGGCTTCGGCTTCAAGCTTCAGTTTCGCGATCGCCGCTTCCTTGAAGACCTGGAGCGAGCACGCCATGGCGCCAATCTCGTCCGTTCGGTCCTGCGCTGGCACCGCGACCTCGTTGTCACCCCCGGCAAGCTTTTTCATTGTTTCCGTCAGCAGAACGATCGGCTGTGCGACGGTGCGGAACAGGAGATAGCTGACCGCAAACCCAATCAGAGCCGCGAGGGCCATGGTTCCGATGATGAGCAACTTCGCCTGCTCGCCGATCTTTAAGCCGCGATCGGCCGCTGCCGTCCCCTTGTCGAGGTTGTAATGAATGCCGTCGAGCAACGCTGTGTAGAGCTTACGATAGAGATCACGCATTGGGCCGCGGTAGAGTTCGCTTGCCGCATGATCATCGTCTGCATTCATCAGAGAGACGAACTTGTTGCTCAAGACTAGATAGTCTGTCCAAGCCTGCCGGATATTGACGACGATTTCGTGCTCCTTTCCGGCTAGAGCTAGGCTTTCATACCTAGCAAGGGCCTTAATCGCTTCGTCTTTCGAGGTGCTTAGAATGTTCTTCTCAGACTGCCTCTCTTCGCCTTTCGACATCAGGGTCGCGGCTTCCAGCTGCCGATACCGGGTGATGGTGGTTCCGGCCTCGCCAAGGGCGCCCGTCGTCGGGAGTGATTCAGTTCGGATTTCGTTTGCGGCCTCGTTCACGCGGGCCAGCCGATCAATCGCGAACAGCCCGACGCCGCACGTGATACAGAGCATTACTCCAAAACAGGCGAGCATTCGAAGGCGCACGCTGCGATTGATGGGAGAGGGCATGATACTCCCAGACGACTGCTGACGGGAGTTCATGCTGCCGCAAAGTGGTTTATCCTGAGTTAATTCTACTAAGGACTTCTTTCTGCTCTTTTCGCCAGCACACGAACGCCATCGCGGAGGAGCGTCGGTGGTTCAGTCATTGGCGCGTCCCCGCGCTGCTCAAGCGAAAGGATTGTGGCGTTGGGCGGTGTTGGTCAGCCCGTGTGCAGCGCGATCTGCTTCCAGATCGCCGTTTCGTCGTAGAGCACCCATTCGCGCCGGACGCCGTACGGCCCGAACTCGGCGTGACTGATCCCGAGGACGAAATCTGTGCGCCCGTCGGGGGCCCGAACGCGCCCGGCCCATCATGGCGGCCCCACAGGCTCCAGCGCAGCGCGGCGCGGCATCAGCGGATATTCCCGCCCGATCCGGTGGTGGACGCGGAACTCGGCGGAAGGGAGCGCGCTGCGGAGGCGCATCCAGAAACCGTCCGCGGCTTCCCAGCCATGGGCGGTGATGCCGCCTGGCAACTCCAGCTGCGCCGCCCGGTCATAGACGGTCCGGATCGACGCCAAGTCGGCGGCCATCAGCCTCGACAGGATGTCAGCGTAGCGCGAGCCCCAAGGATCGTCGTTGCCGGCGCCGAGATAGGGGCCTGCCGGGTCGTTGTCGGGCGCCATAGGCTGCGGGCAGCTTTTCGGTCCGCCCTCCGCCGCGATGCGCTTGGCCGCGTAGCGCTTCGGCTCGATGCCCATCTGCCGCACAACCGCCCCTTGATCACGCACGATCCACTCGTCGGTGATCTGGTTGTTGCGTGCGAAGCAGTCGGCGATGATCCGGTATCGCAGCCGTCTGCCCGTCGCCGGGCCGAACATGCCGTCCCCCAGGTGCGTCGCGGTGGAAAGGATACGGTGAGACGAGAGGAAGCCTGCCTGATCGTCTCCGGACCAGATCACGTCCTCGCCCAGTAGCGTGCGGTCGGGGAACTCGGCAAGCGTGGCCATCGTGGCGGCGATGACGCCCTCGTTGCCCCGAACGATTGCCCCGGGCGCGCGCACGACGATGTCGTCTCCGTAATACTGTCGCAGCGTGGCGAGGCCGCGGTCCTCCCAGATCTCTTTGGTAATTTTCAGAATGTAGTCCGGCAGGTCGCGGAAGCGCGGGTCAAAGCCCTCCATCGGTTCATTCCTGTGGGTGTTGCCAACCGGTCGTGCGCACCTTTGCCCGATTGCTGCCGGCGGCAGGTCAATAGCCGCCGCGGGTATCTCGCGCGCTCAAGCGCCGGTTCCGAGATAGGCGTGCTCCAAGCGCATCTTCAGCCCGTCTTCATCGGCCCTAGCTTCCAGCACCACCCGGCCCTGCGCCAGCGAATAGACCCGGTCCGACACGGCCAGCGCCTTCTCGATCAGCTGTTCGACCAGCAGCACCGATGTCCCGGCCTCGCGTAGCCGGACGGCGACGCCCAGCACGCGGTCGACCAGCACCGGCGACAAGCCGGCGGAGGGCTCGTCGAGCATCAGCAGGCGCGGCCGCCGCACGAGGCCTTGCGCCACCGCCAGCATCTGCTGCTGTCCGCCGCTGAGCGCGCCGCCGCGCTCGTGCCGCTTGGCCGCGATCTCGGGAAAATAGGCTAGCGCCTCCTCGATCCGTGCCTGCCGCTCGGCCCGTTTGAGGTCGTAGCCGGCGAGCTGGAGGTTGTCGGCGACGCTGATCTGGGTGAAGACGCGGTGGCCCTCGATGACGTGCACGAGGCCGCGCCGGGCCGTCTCGCGCGGGCCGAGGCCCTTCATGCTGTGGCCGCCGAACCGGACGGAACCGGCCGTCGCCGCGACCAGGCCGGAGAGGGTCGCGAGCAGGGTGGTCTTGCCAGCGCCGTTCGGTCCGAGCAGCGAGACGATCTCGCCCGCGGCCAGCCGCAGCGCCACCCCGTGCAAGACCGCGATCTTGCCGTAGCCGGCGTGCAGTCCCTCGACCTCAAGCAACGGATCAGCCGCCAAGGTAGGCACTCACCACATCCTCGTGCCGGCGGATCTCCTCGGGCGTGCCGGCGGCCAGTTCGCGTCCGAGATTGAGGACCGTCACCTTGTCGCAGATGTCGAAGATGAGGTCGGCGTGGTGCTCGACGAGCAGGACGCCGATGCCGCGCTCGCGGACGGCGCGGATCAGCCCGCCAAGCCGCAGTATCTCGTCCACGGACAGCCCGGCGGCCGGTTCGTCGAGCAGCACGAAACGGGGCCGCGACATCAGCGCGCGGGCGATCTCGACGAAGCGTAGCTCGCTGTGCTGCAGCCGGTCGGTCCGCACTGCGGCGAGGTGTTCGAGACCCACGATGCGCAGCGCGAGGAACGCCTGCTCGCGCAGCCGGGCCTCGTCCTGCCGCTGACGCGGCAGGTTGAACACGGCCTCAATGAAGCCGGCCTGGCCGAGAGTCGTGCCACCCACCATCACGTTCTGCAGCACGGTCGCCTCGCCGACCACGCGTGGCGTTTGGAACGTGCGTGCGATGCCGCAGGTGACCCGGCGTTGCGGCGTGCCGAACGAAAGCGCCGCGCCGTCGACAACGATGCTGCCGGCCTCGGGCACGTTGTAGCCGCAGATCACGTTCAGTGTCGTGGTCTTGCCTGAGCCGTTTGGCCCGATCAGCCCGTGGATGGCGCCGCCCTCTATCAGCAGGTCGAGCCCGTCGATCGCGCGTAGGCCGCCGAAGCGGAGCAGGATCCCGTCCAGGCGGATCGCGCCGAGCGCGGGCGGGCGCGGCAGCAACTCGGCCAGCAGGTCCGGCCGCGGCAGCACCGCACGGTTGCTGGGCAGCTTCCTGCGGTTCTCGAATGCCAAAACCGACGCGATACCGCCCGGCACCGCCAGCACGATCACCAGCAGCAGCGCCGCGTAAAGGAAGGTCGACCAGACCACCAGCGGGGCGGCGAATTCAGGCAACCAGGTCAGCACGACCGTTGCGATCAGCGGACCGAGGATGGAGCCGCGCCCGCCGATTAGGATCGAGATGAAGAACAGGACCGACAGGTCGAAGGTGAAGGCGTCCGGGGTGATGTAGGATTGCAGCGTCGCGAACAAGCCGCCGGCGATCCCGGCCAGCGCGCCGCTGAACAGGAATACCGCCCCTAGCAGCTTCGGCTTGGACACGCCGCAGATCTCCGCCGCAACCTCGGCATCACGCACCGCGACCAGCGCGCGACCGAATCGGCTCTGCGCCACGTTCGCGGTCATCCAGGTGCACAGCGCGCCCAGCGCCAGACAGAGGAAATAGAACCCCGTGCCGTTGGCGACGGTCGCCGGCAGCAGGGGCCCGGCGATGCCGATGCCGCCGCCGGTCACGCTCTGCCAGGCCAGCGCGATCTGGGTGACGATGGTCGCGAAACCGAGCGTTGTCATCGCGAAGTAGAAGGTGCGCAGCCGCAGCGCCGGCAGCCCGACGATCAGCCCGGCGATAGCGCCCACCGCGCCAGCGGCGGCGAACGCCGGCACTGCCGGCAAGGGCGCGGTCACGGTGCCGGCCATCAGCACGCTGGCCGTGTAGGCGCCCAGCGTGAGCAGCGCGACCCAGCCGATCGCCAGCTGTCCGGCGTAGCCCACCACGAGATTGAGACCCGAGACCAGCACCCAGTAGACCGCCGCCCGGGTCGCGATCAGTGTCCAGTAATCGTTGGTCACGAAAGGCAGCGCCAAGGCCAGCGCCAGGATGACAAGGTAAGGGAGCAGCCGCCCCAGCACGCCGGTGGCGGAGGCGGCAGCCGGGCGAGGCAGTTCCTGGCTCACGCTGCTCATCGCCTCAAACCCGGCGCTGCTGCGCGACGCCGAAGAGGCCCTGCGGGGCCGCCAGCAGGGTGAGGATGAAGATCACGAAAACGGCGACAGAGGCGAAAACGCCGCCGAGGGTGAAATTGGCCGCCTGCTGCACGACGCCCAGCGCCAATCCGCTCGCAACGGCGCCCCGGTTGCTGCCGAGCCCGCCGAGTGCGACCGGTACGAAGCCGTAGAAATTGAGCATCGCCCCGTTGGCGAAGAAGGCGAGCAGCAACTGCCCCGACGAGAACCCCGCCAGGCCGCCGATCGCGCCGGCCAGCGCATAGCTCGCAATTCGCAGGTTGCGCTCCGGCAGCCCGAGCGCGCGGGCGGCGAAGTTGTCCTCCGCGATCGCCAGGAACGCGCGCCCGACCAGGGTGCGGCGGAAGAGGAGTTCGAGTCCGCCGATGGTGGCGGCGCAGGCGAGCACCGGCAGCCAGAATTTCTCGTCCGTTGCGCCGCCGCCGCCGATGCCGAACAAATGCGGGAACGGCCGCGGCTCCGTCCCCCACTCGATCGCGGCCACCTGCTGAATCATCAGCGCCAGCGCCAGGGTCGAGAGCACGTAGAGGTGCTGCTCGAGCTTGTGCAGCACGGGCCGGACCGCCACCAGCTCCGTGACGACACCAACCAGCGCGCAGCAGACCAGGGTGAGCGTGAAGCCGAGCAGGGTCGGCAGGCCGAGCACGCCGATGAACGCCGCCCCCAGCACGCCGCCCAGCATGCCGAGCTGCCCGGTGGTGAAGCTCATCACCCGCGAGGCGGCGAACATCACGTTGTAGACCACGCCCATCAGCGCATAGACCGCTCCGAGTGCCAGCCCCGAGGTCAGGATGGCGGCGATCACGTCGCGTCAGCCGTAGCCGGGTGCCAGCTTGTAGGCGCCCTGCTTTTGGCTGTTGGCCTCCGACATCACGAGGTCGCTCTGCGGCATGCCGTTATGCTGGTCCTTGCTGAAGGTATAGGTCGCGAACAGGCCAGGATAATCGTGCAGCGTGTTCCAGTAGTCGACGATCTTGCTCGACTCGGTCGAGCCGGTCTCGCGGACGGCGCCGGCGATCAGGTCGATCGCATCGACGCCGGCCAGCACCCACCAGAGGGTCGTGTCGGCGAAATCGATCTTGCCCTGCACGCTGTCCACGAAGGCCTGCACTTTCTGGGGCAGTTTCCCGTCCGGCCCGTAGCTGCAGTTCTTGAAGCCGAGGATGTAGGTCTTGTCCCAGTTCGCCGGCTTGGCGATCAGCTTGCCGACCTCGCCCGAACCCATTGCCGGGTGACCGAGGAACGGCACGTCCCAGCCCATGTTGGCGCGGGTGTTCATCAGCCGCGAAATCAGCCCGGTGGAGACGGTCCAGACCACGATCGCCTGCGCGCCGGCGTCGCGCATCCGCAGCATGTCGGGCGTCACATCCGGCGTGGTCGCGTCGATGGTGCCCTTGTAGACGACCTCCGCGCCGCGCTTGCCGAACGACGCCGAGGAGCTGTTGACCGTGGTGGTGCCGTAACCGGTCGTGTCGCCGATGACGGCGAACTTCTTGAGCTTGAGCTTATTGATCCCGTAATCGCTGACCGCCTCGTCGATCTGGCTGTTGGACGGGGCCATGCGGAACGCGGTCGGGAAGCGGGCCGGGTCGATCAGGCTGTCGACGAAGCACGGATGCACGTCCGGCATCTTGAAGCGCGCCATGATTGGCGTCGTGGCCAGTGCCTCGCCGGAGTTGGTGGGGCCCCAGATCGCGTGCACCTGGGCGCGGCTGATCATCTCCTGCACGGCGTTGACCGCCTTGGTCGGGTCGCCCTGGGTATCGCGCACCACCAGCTCGATCTTGCGGCCGTTGACGCCGCCCTGCCCGTTGATCGTATCGACCGCTTGATGCACGCCCCGGTCGAAGCCGATTGCCGGCGCCGAACTCGGCCCGGTCAGCGCCGCGAGCCAGCCGATCCGGATCGGCTCGTTGTCCGCGAGGGTGGGACGGACCGACGCGAGGCTGGCGGCTGCCAGTCCGGTACTTCCCAAGGCGAGCGTGCGGCGCGTGATCATCAGGCTGTTCCTCCCGGTTCGTTCGCTAGCGTCGATGCGCTCATGCGTTATGGGGTCAGATGTTGGACGACCTCGGCGTCGAAGGTAAAGCCCCAACCCGGTCGCTCCGGCACCACCGCCTCGCCATCGGAGAACTCCAGCCGCTCACAGTACAGCTCGTCGAACCAGGGCATGTATTCGAGGAAGCACGCGTTCGCGAGCGCACCAAGAACCTGGATGCTGGTCTGCGGGAACAGGTGGCTGGAGACGGCGATGTCGTGCGCCTCGGCCATGTGGCCGACGCGCATGAACTCGCTGACGCCGCCCACCCGCTGCAGGTCCGGCATGAGGATATCGGCCGAACGCAGCTCGATCATGCGGCGGAAGCCGTAGCGCGTGTACTCGGTCTCGCCGCTGGCGATCGGCGTGTCGAGCGCGGCGGCGACGCGGGCCAGTCCGTCGAGATCCCACGCCGGCAGCGGCTCCTCGAACCAGGTCAGGTCGAACTCCTCCAGCATCCGCCCCAGCTGGATCGCCTGCGCTTCGTTCAGCCCCTGGTTGGCATCGGCCATCAGCTTGATGTCGGGCCCGATCGCCTCGCGCACCGCCCGGACCCTGGCGATGTCGTCGGCTGGCCGCTTCGAGCCGAGCCGCATCTTCATCGCCCGGAAGCCCTGCGCGGCGAACCGGCCCGCTTCCTCCACCAACTCGGCGGTGGACGAGGAGAGCCACAGCCCTCCGCTCTGGTACGCCGGCACTCGATCGCGCGCGCCCCCCAGCATGCGGTAGAGCGGCAGCCCCGCCGCCTTGGCCGCCGCGTCCCACAGCGCGCCGTCGATCGCCGAGATGCCGACGACCGGCACGCCCTTGTGGCCGAGGAAGTTGATCCGCTTCCAGGCCCTGGCCCAGAAGCCCGCGATGTGCCCGGCATCCTGGCCGATCACGACCTCGGCCAGATCGTCGATCATCTGCCGCAGCACCTTGGTGCCCTGGTCGTTGAGAGTGAAGACCAGGTTTTCGCCGAAGGTTCCGGCATCGGTCCGTACGGTGACGAGGATGACGCCGAAGGTGGCGATCTGCCCGAGCGCGCTGCCGATCGGCTTGTTCAGCGCGACCCGGACCGGCTTGGTTTCGACGTGGGTGACTTTCATGTCTGCGCCTCCGTGCGGGTGGGGGTGGAGCCGTAGCGGTCCAGCACCGCCGGGTCGGGATCGCAGCCGAGCCCGGGCGCGGTCGGCACCGCGACGGTGCCGTTTTCGACCACGGTGAACGGCAGGAAGGGGCTCGCCTCCATCTCGAGCCACAGCACCTCCACCGGCGGTCGTTCCTCGAGCGCGGCGGCGACGTGCAGCGAGGCGAGGAAGCCCGGACCGAAATACGGGCAGTGCGGCACGGTCTGGATGCCGTGCGCGCGGGCCAGCGTCGCGACCCGCATGGTCTCGCCGATGCCGCCGATCTTGGTCACGCTCGGCTGGGCGATGTCGATCGCACCCGCCTCGATCAGAGTGCGGAAGCCGAGCAGCCCGGCCGTGTTCTCCCCGGCCGACAGGGGAATGCCGAACCGGCGCAGGCTCGCGAGCCCCGCGGCGTCCTCCGGGGGCCAGACCGGCTCCTCAAGCCACAGCAGCCCGTCACCCTGCAGCGAGGCGGCCATCGCCCGCGCCGCCGGCGGCGCCCATGCGCAATTCACGTCCATCATGATCGCGGCGTCGGGGGCGGCCCGCTGCGCCACCGTCACCGCGTCGCGCGTCAGCTCGTGAAGCTTGATCTTGCGGTAGCCTTTGGCCCGCGCGTCCCCGACGTTGCGTGCCACCAGGTCGAGGTCGTTGCTGTATGACAGCAGGCTGGCATAGGCCTCGAGGCGCGGGGGCGCGGTGGCGCCGAGCAGGTGCCAGACGGGCTGGCCGCAGCGCTTGCCGAGCAAGTCCCACAGCGCGATCTCGATGCCGGAAAAAGCATAGACGAACGGTCCGTTCCGGCCGAGCAGGTGGATCGCGTGCATGACGCGCCGTGTCAGCGCGGTAATGTCGCCGGCGTCGCTTCCGATCACGAGCGGCGCGACGATGCTGTCGAGCGCTGCCTTGGTCGCCGGGATCGCGGCGTGCCCGAAGGCCTCGCCCCAGCCGACCAACCCATCGTCGGTCTCGACACGGACGAGCAGGATCTCCATCCGGTCCCAGAGCTGGCCGGCGAAGCGGGAGTGCGGCCCACCCATCGTATACGGCACAGAAACGACCGAACTTTCGACCGCAACGATCTTCATGCCCTGCCTCCCTTCCGCGGCCGATCTGTCGCCGGCGCGAGCCAGTCCTGTCACGCCGTGCGCGCACCGTCCACCACGCGCCTCATGCCGGGCGAGGACAGCGGATTTGGGGAGGAGGTGCCTCGAACGATGCCGTGCCGTCGCGGGCGACCCATCTCGTGCGCACCCAGTGACCGGGAAGTTGGTGGGTGCTGTAGGGTTCGAATCTACGACCCGCTGCCGACGATGGAAGCGTTGACAACGCCGCGCCAAACAACGCCAGCCCAGGCCTGCGATCTTGGCGTGGGTTAGGCTTTACTCACTCCCCAAAACACCGGGAACGGCGCGTTTACGACGCCTTTCAAGCTGGTGCGCGTCGCCTGGTAGCCGCGGAAAAACCCCGTGGGGATGTAAGGTGCCTCTTGGATCAGGTCCGCATTGAGCTTGGGTGCGATCTGCTGTTCTGCTGCAAGGTCAGGCGCTGCGTACCAGCTTGCGATATCCGCCTGGACCGTTTCGTTCGTCGGCCAGCCAAACCAAGCTGATTTCCCCGTGCAGTATATGTGCGGATAGGTGGCGGGGGACGAAGCGTCGGCACCGGCCGTCCAGGTATGGAAGATGTGCCAGCCTCCTTCCGAGATCGGCTTCATGCTGGCCCGCCGGGCCGCCATCGTGCCCCAGTCTATTGCCTGGTAGTCGACCTCCATGCCGATCTGCCGCAACGTGTCGGCTGTTACATCCGCCTGTGCCTTGACCGGCGCCATGTCGGTGGCCGCCAGCAGCACGATCTTCTCCCCGTTATAGCCTGCCTCTTTCAGCAGTTTCTTGGCACCCTCATAGTCGCGCTTGCCTTTCAGCACATCCCCACCCGCCTCGGTGAAAAGCGGCGTGTTCGGCGGGAAGTAGCCGGCGATGGGTTTCCACAGGTCCGGATTATCGCCCACGACTGCCTGCATGTAGTCCGATTGGTTGACGGCCATCATCAACGCATGCCGGACCCTTTGATCGTTGAACGGTGGCAGCAGATGGTTGGTGCGCAAAATACCGATGTTGCCCAACGGATCCGCGATATCGACATGGATTTCTTTGCTGCGCCTAAGCAGCGGAACGAGGTCGGGGATCGGCGCCTCCCACCAATCCACCTCCCCGCTCTGCAGAGCCCCGGCCGCTGTCGCCGCATCGGGGATGATGCGCCACTCGATCCGGTCGAAATGCATCGCTTTTCCGCCCGAAAGCCAGTCAGCTTTCTCCGCCCGCGGCTGATACGTCTTTGATCGCTCGAACACCGCCAACGACCCGGTATCCCAAAGATCCTTGCGGAACACCATCGGTCCTGAGCCGGTGTAATCGCTGACCTGCTTGAACGGGTCCGTGTTCGCCACACGCTCCGGCATGATGAAGCAGACCGGCGTGCTGACCTTCGCCAGCGCATAGATCAGCTTCGGAAATGGTTGCCGCAGCCGGAACCGGAACGTGCGGTCATCCACCGCCTCCAGCGCATCGAGACGCGCCGCGATCACCTGGCCCATCAGGTCCCGCTTCATCCAGCGATTGACCGAGGCAACTACGTCCCGTCCCCGGACCGGCTCATTGTCGTGAAATTTGAGTCCCTCGCGCAGCTTGAACGTCCAGGTCAGCCCGTCGGCCGCCATCTCGTGACCCTCACACATCTGCGGATGCGGCGTGAGCGTGCTGTCCACACCGTACAGTGTGTCCCAGAATAGCAGGCTGGCATTTCGAACGACGTAGATCGTCGTCCAGATCGGGTCGAGATTGCTCAGCGCCGCCTGCGGCACGAATCGCAGAACCGTATTGTCGGCCGCGCGGGCAATGGTAGGCATCGCAAGCGTCGCCGCGGTCGCGGCAATGAACTGTCGGCGCTGCATGTCAAGTTTCCCCGCTTCTGACACGACCTTATCGGCCCCTTGCCATAACCCTGCACCACCCACCCCGATCTGCAAAGCACATAACCGGCCTACCGCCTTGATGCCGGTTGGCTCTCGAGCGGCGGCTGAGCCAGAGTAGGACGCCGGCGTGACGATCTGCCTCATTGAAGCAAGCGAGCGTCAATCCCCACCTAAGATCATGCCGGTGGCTGGTCCGGCACACTGTTCTCGCTAGGCGGAAGCAATGCACGCCTAATCGAACCTTGGCCGACTTCGTGCTCGGCTTTGCCGCAGGCGCGCTGCAGACGGTCTTCTCGGGGTGCTGTGACGGAGCTATCGCCCTGGGGCCGTAGCACGACGGACTCACCGGGTCACGAAGTCTCGACAGACCGGCGCTACCAGCCGTCGCCCGATCTCGTTGGGAGCGCTTACCCGAAGCTGGCCTCGCATCACGCGCGAGGCGCCATCCAGTTCAAGCGTGGTCTCAAGGTCATCGACGATCCGCAGCGCACGCCCCTAGAGAAGGCGGCCCTCGTCGGTTAGCTCGAATTTGCAGAAGGCACGATCGATCAGCCGGACCCGTAACCAGTCCTCAAGGGCGGCAAGCCGGCGGCTCACGACTGCGAGCGACATGTTCAGTCGGCGGCCCGCTTCCGAGAGGCTGCCGGCTGCCACGATCCGCGTGAAGAGGCGGAGATCGCCGAACTCGCCCATTCTCGCTAGTCTAGCGGGTTTAACCTAAGCAAGGAGAGATAGTGCGGGGTGTTCGTCCCCGTCGCTCGCTCCAGATGCTCAACGCGCCTGCTCGTACCTCCAACTTGATGCAGTCAACGCAAGTTGAAGCGTCGCCGGATGATCGGGAGATGTTTCGCGTGGGGGCGAGAAGGAACAAAGGTGAAGGCCGCCTGCCCAAGCACAACAGAGACCGGAGCCCGGTGCCGGCAAGCACGACCGCACCCCTCATACTCGCCGCGCCAGTTGGCGTCTCGGACAGCCCTCGCTGCGCGGCTACTTGGATTTCGTTCGCACCGCCGGCCGCGATGGAGACCGGGCCGATCGGAAAGCACTCTGCGACGAATGGCGCGTGGCGAAAGACCTCTACTACTAAACCGAGCAGACCGAAGCCTGGTTAGCGGATGGCGTGTCCGATGAGCCGCTTGACCCGGCGTTCCAAGACGAGCAGTTCCCGAGCTGTTCGAGGAAGGGGCCTCGGCGTGATCACTTGCCGCCATCCACGCTGATGACCTGGCCAGTGATCCATCCGGCATGCTCGCTGACGAGGAACAGCACGGCGTTGGCGATGTCCTCAGCGGTGCCGAGCCGGCGCATCGCGATGCGTTCCAACATCTGCTGCTGGCCGGCCTCGCCATAGGATTGCCATTGCCGCTCCGACGTCGGGTTGGAGCGCACAAAGCCGGGGGCGACGCTGTTGACGGTGATGCCGTACGGGCCAAGCTCGTGTGCTAGCTGGCGGGTCAGGCCGATCTCGCCGGCTTTGGCGGCGGCATAAGCCTGGATCCCCGTGAGGCTGACGCCGAGCCCGGCACCGCTCGAGATGGTGACGATCCGGCCTGCGCCCGCCGCCTTCATGCCGGGGATCACGGCCTGGGCCATCAGGAATGCGCCCGTCAGATTGACGGCCAGGATCGCCTGCCATTGCGTCGCAGTAACGGTTTCGGCCGGTTGGCCGACTTGCCCGCACACGCCGCCAGCGCTGTGCACCAGGATGTCGACCGCCGAGCTCCCGAGCGCGGCCGCGATTGCAGTTGCGTCGGTCACGTCGACGACGGCCGTCTCGACGCCGTCGATCGGCGAGAGCCCGGCTTCGTCGCGATCGAACGCGAGGACACGGGCGCTCGACGCGGCCAGGCCCTGGGCAATGGTGCGGCCGATGCCCTGCGCCGCGCCGGTCACGACCGCGACCCGGCCGGCGAGTTCGAGCCGCATCATGCCGCGAGTTCCAGCAAGTTGGACCGGGCGAGCGGGCGACCCTCCTCGATGGCGTGGATGCGCTCGATCAGCCGCGCCATCACCGGTGTCGCCACCCCGACCGCCCTGCCTTCACTAACGATCGGGCCGAGCTGGGCGTCGACCTCGGTGCGGCGCTTGCGGACCGCCAGGTCGCGCCAGATGCCACTGTGAGTTTTGGCCGAGCGGCGGTTGAACGCGACCATGGCATCGAACGAGGCGGCGATGGCGCCCGGGCTGCCGCCGGGCGCGAAGGCGGCCGGGTCGAAGCCGTTGAAGCCGCGCGGGGTGACGCCGCGGGTCAGGGCGACCGCGGTGGCCTCGCGGGCGGTGGCGGTCAGGATGGCGCGGTAGGCTGGGTCGTCGAGCACGTCGGCGATGGAGTCGTCCGTCAGCGCGGTGGCGAACAGTAGCGCGCCGTAGCCGAGCTTGCCCCAGAGGTAGCCCATGATGTCGTCGGTCACGATCGCCTCGTGCTCGAAAACGGCAAGCTGATCGCGCAACGCGGTGACGCGCGAAGTGACGGGGTGGTCGACCTCGCCGATCACACAGGCGCCGCGGCCGCCGTAGAGGATCTTGCCGGGCCCGAGATAGTCGGCGCCGAAATTGACGAACGCGCCGAGGACGCTGGCCGGGCCGACGATGGCGCCGATGACCAATTCGTTGAGCCCGTTCTGGAACGACGCGATGTAGCCGCCCGGCGCGAGATGCGGCTGCACCATGCGAGTCGCGGCCTCGGTATGGTGCGCTTTGACGCAGAGCAGTATGCGGTCGAATTGGCCTTCGACCTGCTCCGGTGTGACGGCGCGGACGGTCGTCGTGAACGCCTCGATCGGTCCCTCGATCGCGAGGCCGTGCTGTTGCATTGCGGCGACGTGGTCGGCGGCACTGTCGACCAACAGGACGTCGTGGCCGGCGCGGGCGAGGTAGGCGCCGATCGTGCCGCCAATGGCCCCCGCGCCCCAGATCAGCAAAGTTGCGCTCATTGCCACGGTCCTTCGATACAGGCGCGGGTTTCGGCCACGGCCACGTCCCAGATCGCCTGCATCTCTTCGTCCGGACGGCGGTAGAGTCCGCCGAAATTGCCGTCGCCCAGCATCGTGCGCACGCGGGCCGGGTTCTGCAGGCGAAGGCGGTCTGGGTCGATCATGGGTTTTTGCTCGGTCGGGCTGTCCCGGTTCGGGAGCCGTGTCCAGGGGAAGTTCTCCATCCAGGAAGCGTGCGAAGCGACCGGGTCGGTGCGCTGGACTTGGGCCATGGTCTTCGGGGCGTTCCACCAATTGTGGAAGCGCACCGTGCACTCGGGGTGCGCGGCCATCCATTCGATCGCGAACGCGCCCGCGGGCGCGTTGCCGCCATGGCCGTTGCATAGCAGGACACGTCGAAAGCCGGTCCGGGCGAGGTTGTCCAAGACGTCGCCGACCAGCGCCAGATACGTCGATAGACGCAACGAGACCGTGCCCGGATAGGCGCTGAAATACGGGGTCAGCCCGTAGGCGAGCACGGGAAACACCGGAATGCCGAGCGGCGCGGCAGCCTCGACGGCCACGCGCTCGCTCAGGATACTGTCGACGGAGAGGCTCAGCTGCGCGTGCTGTTCCGTGCTGCCCAGCGGCAGGACGCAGCGATCATCGCGCTCGAGATAGGCCTCGACCTCCATCCAATTCATCTCACCGATCTGCATCACACCCCCTGTTCGCGTTGACACCATCCGCATTCCCGCGAAGATCACGGTATCGAAGCCGTAATCAAGCGAGGTCTCCATGCAGTCCCTTATCCGCGCCGCTTTGACGGCCTCGCTGCTCTGCGGGACCAGCCTTTCCGCCGCTGCCATCGAGCGCGGCGGCACCATGACGTACGGGCGCTATGCCGACAGTCTCTTCCTCGACCCAGTACTCACCGACGCCAACGTCGATATCTGGATCATGTCGAACCTCTACGACACCCTCATCCTGCCTAGCGCGGACGGCAAGAGCTTGGAGCCGGGGCTCGCCTCCAAGTGGACCGTGTCGCCGGACGGCAAGACGATCACGTTCACGCTGCGGAGCGAGATCGAATTTTCGGACGGGTCGCCGATCACCCCAGAAGACGTGAAGTTCTCGCTCGAGCGGGCCGCTAATCCCAAGAACGGGATCTGGGGCTTTCTGCTCGGCGCCGTCGGCTCGGTCGAGATCACGGGCAAGGATAGCGTCGTTCTGAACCTCAAAAACCCGGATCCCGCGATCCTGCAGGCGCTGTCGATGTTCAACTCGGCGATCCTGCCGCAGAAGGCGTTCGAAGCCGCCGCGGGCACCTCCGACGAGCAGAAGGCCAAGGCCTACTCGCAGCACCCGATCAGCTCGGGTCCGTTCGTGCTGCAATCCTGGGATCGCGGCTCCTCGATGAAGCTGGTCCGCAATCCGCATTATTGGGCCAAGGGCGAGGACGGCAAAGCCCTGCCCTACCTCGACGGCATTGACTTCCTGGTCATCCCCGACGACGCCACCCGCATCCTGAAGCTCACATCGGGCGGCCTCGACGGCGCCGAGTTCATCCCCTACGCCAGGGTCGACGAA
>JAVVHH010000078.1:0-17860 GCA_032249615.1 Acetobacteraceae bacterium | reverse complement strand
CTAGCCTGGAAGAGACGGCTGCCGCACTGGAGCAGGACGGTACAAAAGGGAAAAGGAAGCGAATTTCCCGACCTATACATTGGGGGCGCTCTGGTGCGGTAGTTGGTGGACTCATCGAATGAATTCGAAGGCGACCTAGGAACCGGATCGAATTCCACTTCGAGTCAATATCGGTCCATCGGTTCACCGCCTCGCGTGGTCCCTAATCATAGCCTCGAATGAGCGGTAAGCGTTGGGCCGGTTCCATGCCACTCGTTTGTAGTCGATGTAGCCGCGAAGGGTGTCGTAGACGCGGACGAGGCCCGAACGGCGTTGTCGGAGCAGCATCTCGCGGTCGATCGTGTTCGAAAGGAAGTTGATCGAAATGTATTCGAGCATGCTCAGCAAGCCCACGAACAGCGCGTCCGATTGCGGATCGAGGCTGGCGGGGTCGACGGTTTCGTTGCGTTCCACAAATCGCATGACAAGCGCGTAAGCCTCGACGAAGCGCTCATTGGTGAGCAGCGTCATCATGATCTGGGCGGTGAAGGCGTCGCGTTGGGCGCGGAGCGGCAGGGCGTAGTCGGGCGGCGGTTCGGCGTCGGCGGGGCCGGGGGCTTGGAATTCGAACCAGATGCGATCGTGTAGCGACAAGAAATCCTGGGCGCGGTCGAGAAGAGCGCTGCCGCGTTCGGTGAGGCGGATGCTGGAGCCGCGGCCGCGGATCAGCAGCGTTTGATGGAGCAGCTGCTCCAGTTTCCGCATCTGCATCGAAATGGTCGACTGGGTGCGGCCCACGGCGTGAGCAGCGGCGGTGAAGCTGCCCGTTTCAGCGATACACACGAAGGTCCGCAGCAGGCTTGGTTCGATGTTGCCGGGTCTGGGCATGCTCGTACTCGTCCGATCGGGCTCGCGTGGCATCGGCGTGAGAGCTGGCGCCGAACTGCTGCCACCTCGACGTGGGAGCATGGGCCGAAGTTATTAGCTAAGCCGATGCGAAAGAAACGTTTTTTCTCATTTGTCTTGCGTGGTTCGTGCCTTGAGTGTGGCTGGGGCGGCGCCTGCTTTGGCCGATGGAGCACAAAGCCGGTCCTCCCGCCTCAAACAACGTTAGGTAGGGACGAATGCAACGAAATCTGAAGCTGCGGCTGCGAATCGTAGTCATCGTATTGATTGCCGCGGCCGCCGGGTTCGGCGGGGGTGTGGCGTTGGCCAGCCAGCCCCAGATGGAAGGGGCGTTGCGCGCCCTGATGTCTGCGCAGAATGAGCTGGAACGGGTGACGATGAACAAGGGCGGGCACGCGGCTCGGGCGCGGGCGCTCGTGGCCAAAGCGATCGCGGAAGTCCAGTCCGGGATCGAGTTCGGCCGGTCGCAGGGCTACTAACGGGCGCAGATCTGGGCGCCGTCGCCTTCGCGTGATGCCGGCCTGACAGGCCGGCATCAACGGGGAGGGATTGGTGCCGGCCCTCGCGTCAGCGTTCCTCGACGACGGTGTTCCGCAGCAGGCCGACACCGCTGATCTCGACCTCGACCACGTCACCGGGCTTCATCCAGACGGGTGGCGTGCGGTAGGCGCCGACCCCGCCCGTGGTGCCGGTGATGATGACGTCGCCGGGAGCGAGTTCGGTGAAGGTCGAGCAGTATGCGATGAGCTTCGGGATGGTGAACACCAGGTCGTCGATGGTCGCCCGCTGCATCTCCTCGCCATTCAGCCGTGTGACCAGGCTGGCGCGGGTCACGTCGCCGGCTTCGTCGGGGGTGACGAGATAGGGTCCGAATCCGCCGGTGCCGGGAAAGTTCTTGCCGGGGCCGAACTGGGAGCTGTGGCGCTGCCACTCGCGGACGGAGCCATCGTTGTAGCAACTGTAGCCGGCCACGACCGCCATTGCGTCGGGTTCGGAGACATGGCGGGCCGCGGCGCCGACGATCACCGCCAGCTCGCCCTCGAAATCGAGCGTTTCCGAAACTTTGGGCCGGACGATGGCCTGGTCATGGCCGACCTGGCTGTTCGCCCAGCGCGTGAAAATGGTGGGCTTTTCCGGCATCGGGCGCCCGCCCTCGAGGATGTGGCTGGCGTAGTTGAGGCCTATGCAGATGATCTTGTCCGGATTGGGAATGGGCGGCAGGTAGGTCACCGCCGATAGCTTGTGGCGCGCGAGGCCGTCCGTCTTCTGCGTCACCTTCGCCAGATCGGGCAGCGCCGCGCGCAGGCTCGGCGCCTCCGTGCCGAGGTCGATCACCTCATCCCGCTCCACCACGCCCCAGGAGGCGACGCCGTTCGCTTCGAAACTCATCAATCGCAAGGGTTGTTCTCCGTCATTGGCGAGCCGTTCTGGTCTCGATAGGACAACTGCTCGCCCCGCGATACACCGCTCATGGCGGCGCTGCCAGGACGAGGCGGACCGGAGCCCGTGTCGGTTCCGGCAGCCGGAGGGGGCCGGGTCCCGGGCTCAAGCGGCCGAGGATGCGGCTCGCGACCGCCCCCGTGGCACCCTCGACGGTGCCGGGCAGGCCGTGCCAGCTGAGGAACCCCAGAAGGGCGAACAGGTAGGCTTCCTTGCCGCCGCTCGGCAGGCCCAAGGCGTCCGCCGTTCTCAGCTCGATCGGGCCAAGCCGGCGGGCGAGGGCGGCCATGAGAGCTGGGTTGCGCACCCCGCCGCCCGAGGCCACCACCGCCGCCACCCCGGCCCGGCGGCACGCGTCCGCGACCGTCGCTGCCGTCAACTCGACGAGCGTCGCCATCCGGTCCTCGTCGTGCACGAAGGGCAGGCCGGACAGGTGCCGCGCGAGATAGCCTCCGTCGAACAACTCGCGCCCGGTGCTCTTCGGCGGCGGCAGTGCGTAGAACGGTTCGGCCAGCAAACGTTGCAGCAGGTCGGCGCGGACCGAGCCTCGCCGCGCGATCCGCCCCTCCTCGTCGCTGGCCAGCGTGCCCCCGCTCTGCCGGGCGGCTTCGAGATCCATCAGGCAATTGGCCGGGCCGGTGTCGAACGCGGTGACCGGCTCGCCGTAGCGCCCGACGACGGTGACGTTCGCGATGCCGCCCAGGTTGAGCGCGGCCCTCCTGGTTCCGTCCGTGCTCGCGAGCCACAGGGCGTCGAGCGTGCTGGCGAGCGGTGCCCCTTGGCCGCCGGCGGCGATGTCCGCCACCCGGAAATCGGCGATCACCGGCAGCCCGGTGCGCTCCGCGATGAAGGCCGGCTGCCCGAGCTGCAGCGTGCCCTGCGCGCGCTCGCCCTCGACCCAGTGGAACACCGTCTGACCGTGCGAAGCGACCAAATCGGCCCTGCCACCCGCGAAACGCTCGATGGCCCAAGCGGCAGCCTCGCCGAAAGCCTGGCCGATCTCGGTGTCGAGCCGGCAGACTTCTCCCAACGTGACTGCCGCGGGCGGCAGGGCGGCCAGCAAGCGGTGGCGCAGGGCGTCGGGCCACCGGCGCTCGTCGTGGCCAAGCGGCCGCAGGGTGATCGTCTCGTCTTCCAGCGTCAGGTCCGCTGCGCAAACGTCGATCGCGTCGAGCGAGGTGCCGCTGATGAGGCCGATCACGCGCATGGGGGTCTCCACTCGGGGCGGAGTGTGTGGGCTCGCCGACCACAAGACAACCGGCTTGAACCGCGCCGGGTCGGCCGATAAACGCCGTGCTGTGAAAAAGAGCGACCCCGGCGCGACGACAGAGGCCGCCCAACATCGCTTCCGCGATGCCGATGCGTGGCCGGCCGAGGAGGCGCTCGCGGCCATGCTCGATTCGCAGGTCGCCGCCCTTTGTTCCATCCGCGCCGCCGTTCCCGCGCTCGCGGCGGCGGTCGCGGAGGCGGCGCGGCGCTTGTCGGGGCCGGCCGGCCGCTTGGTCTACGCGGGCGCCGGCGCCTCGGCCCGGCTCGCGGTCCAGGACGGGGTCGAGCTGTATCCCACTTTCGGCTGGCCGCATGACCGGCTGGCCTATCTGATCGCCGGCGGCCCAGCGGCGCTGCTGCGCTCCGTCGAGGGCGCGGAAGACGATGCGGCGGCGGGCCAACGCGAGGCGGAGGCGCTCCAGCCCGGGCCGGACGACGTGTTCATCTGCGTCGCCGCGTCCGGCACGACCCGTTACACCTGCGCGGTGCAGAGCGCGGCACGCGCTGCCGGCGCGGCGACGATCGGGCTGGCAAACAATCCGGGCGCCCCGCTGCTGGAAGCAGCCGAGTTCCCCGTGCTGCTACAAAGCGGGGCCGAGTTCCTGGCCGGGTCGACACGAATGGGGGCGGGCACGGCGCAGAAGGCCGCGCTCAATCTGTTTTCGACCCGGCTGATGGCGGAACTCGGCCGCGTCTACGCCGGGCGCATGGTGTGCGTCGTGCCGAGCAACGCCAAGCTGATCGAGCGGGCCAAGCGGATGGTCGCGCAGCTGACCGGCGCTTCTGACGCCGACGCGGCGGCGGCTTGGACGCAAACTGGGGACATCCGCTTGGCGGTGCTGATGCTGGACGGCGTCGGTGAGGACGAGGCGCGGCGGCGGTTAGCGGCCGCTTGCGGCAATTTGCGGCGAGCCCGGCACGGATGAATCCTTATCGCGAGTGGGTGGAGGCGTTTGCCGCCGCCCTGCCGCGCGGCAGCTTGATCGCCCCGGCGCCCCCCGAGCCCTCGGCCCATAGGACGGGAGGGCCGAACGTGTTGCTGTTCGCGCCGCACCCCGACGATGAGGCGATCATCGGTGGCCTGCCGCTGCGGATGCAGCGGGAGGCGGGCGCCACGGTGACCGTCGTGGCGGTGACACTCGGGAGCCGGGTCGACCGCCGGGCTGCTCGCTGGCGCGAGCAGGAAGCGGCGTGCGCGGCGCTCGGGTTCCGGCTGATCACGCCGAACCAGGCCGGGTTGGAACGGATCACGCCCGCGGGCCGCGCGGACGAGCCGAATCGCTGGGCAGCCGCGGTCGAGGCGACGGCGTCGATCATCGCCGAGCAGGACGCGGCTTTCGTATTCCTGCCGCATGCCGCGGACTGGAACCAAACCCATATCGGCACGCACCTCCTGGTCAGGGACGCTCTGGGGTGCCTGCCCGACCTCGCCGTGCATACCGTCGAGACGGAGTTCTGGGGGGCCATGGCCGCGCCCAACCTCATGGTCGAGTCGAGTGCCGCCGACGTCGCCGACCTCGTGCTCGCCCTCGCGTTGCACACGGGTGAGGTGGCGCGCAACCCCTATCACCTTCGCCTGCCGGCCTGGATGATGGACAACGTCCGCCGCGGCGCGGAACTCGTGGGCGGGCAGGGCAGTGCGGCGCCGCCTTTCACGTTCGCCACCCTGTACCGGCTGCGCCGCTGGTGCGACGGCGGCTTCCAGAACGTCCAGGCGGACGGGCGAACGATCGGGGCCGACGCTCTCGCGACCGTCATCTAAGCTTCACTATGGTTGCGGCGGGTCGACCCGCTAGACGCCTTGGCAGTGGAACGAGGCGCACGAGTGCTGGTTGTCGATACGGTCACGAAGGCATTTGGGGGAACCAAGGCGCTCGACGCGCTGAGCCTATCGGTCCCGCGCGGGCAGTTCGTCGGTGTCATCGGCCGGTCTGGCGCGGGCAAGTCGACGCTGTTGCGCTCGCTGAACGGCCTCGCCCCGCCGACCTCCGGGCGCATCACCTGGGACGGGCAAGACGTGACCGCGCTGTCCGGCCGCGGGCTGCGCGACTGGCGCCGCCGCTGCGCCATGATCTTCCAGCAATTCAACCTTATCGGCCGGCTCGACGTGCTCGAGAACGTCCTGATGGGCCGGCTAGCTCATGCCTCGTTCTGGCGCTCGACGACCAAGATGTGGAGCCGCGACGACAAGCTGTTGGGGATGGCGGCGCTCGAGCAGATGGGGATCGGCAACCTGGTCGCCCAACGGGCCGAAAACCTCTCGGGCGGCCAGCAGCAACGAGTCGCGATCTGCCGCGCCCTGCTCCAAGAGCCCGAGATCATCCTCGCCGATGAACCCGTCGCCTCGCTCGATCCACGCAACAGCCGCATCGTCATGGACGCTCTGCTTCGCATCAACAAGCACTTCGGCCTCACCGTGCTGTGCAACCTGCACTCGCTCGACCTGGCCCGCAGCTATTGCGACCGTCTCGTCGGCATCGCTGGCGGCCGCCTTGTGTTCGACGGCGCGCCCGACGCGCTGACCGACGACGTGGCCCGCGAACTATACGGCCTCGAAGCTGGCGAGGTCATGGAAACACCCGAGCCGGCGCTGCCGAACGCTGCTGCCGCGCTCGCCTGAACCTCGAGGAGTAACAAACATGATCGATCGCCGCACCCTTCTGGCTGGCCTCTCGGCCGGCGCCGCCACCTCGCTCGTCGCCCGTCCCGCGGCCGCGCAGAGCTGGAAACAGGCCTATCCCGAGCTCGTCCTAGCAGTCGTGCCGGCCGAGAACGCCTCGGGCGTCAACGACCGCTGGCAGCCTTTCGTGGCCTATCTATCCAACCAACTCGGTACCAAGGTGACGCTCCGCGTCGCCAATGACTACGCCGCGGTCATCGAAGGCCAGCGTGCCGGCAACATCCACATCGGTTATTACGGCCCGGCCTCGTTCTCGCGCGCTCTCGTCACCGGCGTGAACGTCACCGCATTCGTCATCGACGTGAACAGCGACGGGTCCAAAGGCTACTACTCGGTTTTCTACGTGAAGAAGGACTCGCCCTATCAGAAGATCGAGGACCTGAAAGGCAAGAATCTGGGCCTCGTCGATCCGAATTCGACGTCCGGCTACAACATGCCGTTGTTCACGCTGAACAAGCACGAAATCAACGCCGAGCAGTTCTTCGACAAGGTGCTGATCACGGGCAGCCATGAGAACGCCGTGCTCGCGCTGTGGCAGGGGACGGTCGAGACCTGCGCCAACTGGTGGAACGCGCCCGACGACAGCAACCTGACCCGCATGCTGAACAAGGGCATGATCAAGACCGCCGACGGCAAGCCGGCCAAGGTCGACGATTTCCGGATCATCTTGAAGTCGGACCTCATCATCAACAGCCCGACCGCCTACCTCAACAGCCTGCCCGCGGAACTCAAGACTGCGATCACCCAGGCCTATCTCGATGCCGCGTCGAAGGACAAGGCGGCGTTCGACAAGCTTTCCGACGGCAAGAACCGCCCCTGGGAGCGCACCGACAACGCCGCTTATGACGACACGATCAAGCTGATCAAGTTCGTCGACCGCCTCCGCAAGCAAAACGGCTGAGCTTGCTCGCCGTCCGCGAGGGCGCAATGCTGCCCGCCGCCCGCGAGGGCGAAATGCTGCCGGCCGCCCGCGAGGGCGCAATGCTTATCGCCACCCCGGGCACGGCGCAGCTCGATCCGCTGCGCCGTGCCTACGCCGAAGCCGGCGCGGCGCGGCGCCGGGTCGTGGTGCTCGGGGCCGCCGTGTTGCTGGTGGGCGTCGCCCTTGCCTGGGTCGGCGCCGAGGTCGACCCGGCAAAATTCTGGCGCGGTCTGCCCAACGCGGGCAGCTACGTCGGCCGGCTCGCTCATCTCGACACCGGTGCTTACGTCTGGACCGACCCGAAATACTGGTTCTGGGGCCTACGCCGCTGGAGCATCGAGCTCGGCCAGACCCTGCTGATCGCCTATGTCGGAACCGCGTCCGGCCTGGCCATCGGCATTGCCGGCAGCGTGCTCGCCAGCGCCAACCTCGTCCGTTCCGCGGCGGTTCGCTTTGCCGTCCGACGCGTCCTCGAGTTCATGCGAACGGTGCCGGACATCGTGTTCGCACTCGTCTTCGTGGTGGCGTTCGGGCTCGGACCGCTGCCCGGCGTGCTGGCCATCACGCTGCACACCGGCGGCACCTTGGGCAAGCTGTTCACGGAGGTCGTCGAGAGCATCGACCTCAAGCCGCTCGAGGGCGTCGCCGCGACCGGCGGGAGCTGGCTGTCGCAGATCCGGTTCGGCGTCCTGCCGCAGGTCCTGAGCAATTTCGCCAGCTACGCCCTGCTGCGCCTGGAATACAACGTCCGCGGGGCCGCCGTGATCGGCTTCGTCGGTGCGGGTGGCATCGGCCAGGACCTGCTCGTCGCCATCCGCAAATTCTACTACAGCGATGTGAGCGCCATGCTGCTGATGCTGATGCTGTGCGTCATGGTGATCGACATCGTGTCGGAGAAGCTGCGGCACCGTCTCCTCGCGCTTGATTCCTAATGACCACGCTGCGCACCGAGCTGCTCGCCCAACCCGGCCTGACCCTGCCCAAGCGCCGGGTGTCGTTCGGAACCGTGGCCACCATCGTCGCCGCCTCACTGGCGTACCTGAGCGCTTTCCCGCTGCTCGACATCTCGCCCGACCGGTTCTGGCGGGGACTGAGCCAGCTCGGCACCATCGCCCGGTTGATGCTCCCGCCCGAGACGGGCGGTCATTTGGCGCTCTATCTCGACGCGCTGGTGCAGACGCTCTCGATCGCGTTGCTCGGCACTCTGCTGGCCTCGATTGTCGCGCTTCCGCTCGGCTTTCTTGCCGCCCGCAACGTGGTCGCCAACCGCGTCGTCCACCTGCTCACCCGGCGGTCGATGGACGCCTTCCGCAGCATCGACGCGCTGATTTGGGCCTTGATCTGGGTCAATGTGGTCGGCCTCGGGCCGTTTGCCGGGCTGCTGGCGATCGCGACGTCGGACGTCTGCGCGCTCGCCAAGCTGATGAGCGAGGCCGTCGAGGCGGCCGACCGCCGGCCCGTGGAGGCCACCCGGGCCGTCGGCGGCAGCCGGTTGTTGGAGCTTCGCTTCGGGCTGCTGCCACAGATCTTGCCGATTTTCGCCAGCCAATTGCTCTACTTCTTCGAGAGCAACACGCGGTCGGCGACCATCATCGGCATCGTAGGCGCCGGCGGCATCGGCCTGCACCTTTACGAGCAGATTCGCGTGCTCGAGTGGCAGCAGGCGTCGTTCCTCATCCTGCTCGTGCTCGTCACCGTCGCCCTCATCGACGCGATCTCGCAGCGCCTCCGGGCCGGCCTGATCGGCCGCTCGCGCTAGCGCCCGAGGATCGTGCCGACCAGCAGGCCCGATTCTTCGGCTGCCACCTTCTTGCCGTCCTCGAAGCGGAGCCGCTTGGCCACGATGGCCCCACCCGGGGCCTGGATCACCGCACCGGTCGTGTCGAGCGAAACCAGCTGGCCCATCTTCTTGCCCTTCACCTTGGAGAAGGTGCGAGCCGGCCGCTTCTCGACCTCGAATAGATAGAGGCGCTTGCCTTCGTAGGTGGTCCAAGCGCCGGGTGCCGGATCGCAGCCGCGGATGAGGTTGTAGGTCAGGTCGACATGGCTGGCCCAGTGGATCTCCGATTCCGCCGCGCCGATGATGCCTTCGTAAGTTGCCCCATCCTCGACCTGTTCCGTCGCCTCGCCCTTGCCGGCCAACACGAGGTCGGCCCCCTCCAGCAGCCCGGCGACCCCGGCGGGGAACACCTTCCCGAAGTATAAGCTGCCCAGCGTGTCGTCCGGCTCGATCCGCACGGCCCTGGTGAAGATCACCGGCCCCTCATCCAGGCCGTCGCTCGGCCGGAAGATCGTGAAGCCGGTCTCGTTGCGGCCCAGGATGATGGACCAGCTCATGGCCGATGCGCCGCGATGAATCGGAAGCAGGCTCGGGTGGAACTGGATCGTGCCGTGGACGGGGATGGCGCAGAATTCCTGCGACACGAATTGGGTGACGTAGGCCATGATGCCGATATCAGCCTTGGCCTCCCGCAGTGCCTCGAGCGCGTCCGGGCTCGTCAGCTTGGGGAACATGTAGGTCGGCACGCCGGCTTCCTCGCCAGCTACGCGCAGCGGGTCCGGCCGGCCCTTCTCGGGGGCGCAGAAAACCGCCGCCACGGTGTCGCCCCGCGCCATGAACGCGTCCAGCACCGCCTTGCCGAAGGCTTGCTGGCCGATGATCGCGACGCGCATCAGGCGGACACCGGAATGCGGCCACCGAGTTCATCCTCGATATGCGCCTGGATGATCTGGTCGAACGAGGTCTCCGCGGTGAAGCCCAGCGACGTCGCGCGGCTCGCGTCGAAGTTCTGCGCCCAGCCGCCGACGATGGCCTGAATGGCCGGGTCGGGCTCGCGGCGGATCAAGCGCACGGCCTTCTCGCCCGCGACCCGGCGCAGCGCCTCGATTTGGTCGCCGACGGTGGCCGATAGACCGGGCATCGACAGCGTGCGGCGCCAGCCGAGCGGGCCGCTGTCGAGCGTGGCGGCGTGCAACACCATGCCGATCGCGGCGCGGGGGCTGGCGAACCAGTGGCGAACGTCCTCGGACACCGGTAACACCGCCTCCTGCCCCGCGAGCGGTTCGCGCAGGATGCCGGAGAAGAAGCCGGAGGCGGCCTTGTTCGGCAGGCCGGGCCGGATGCAGATCGTCGGCAGCCGCACCCCGACGCCGTCGAGGAAGCCGCGCCGCGAGTAGTCGGCCAGCAACAGCTCTCCGATCGCCTTCTGGGTGCCGTAGCTGGTCAGCGGCGTCGTATGGAACTCATCGCCAATCGCCGCCGGGAAGGGCGCCCCGAACACCGCGACGGAGGAGGTGAACACGACCCGGGGGCAGTAGCCGGACTGTTGCCGGATCGCCTCGAACAAGTTGCGGGTGCCATCCAGGTTCACCCGGTAGCCTTTCTCGAAATCGGCCTCCGCCTCACCCGAGACGATGGCGGCGAGGTGGAAGATCAGGTCGGGCCGGCCGTCGAGCAATCCCGTGGCGGCGCCGGGTTTCGACAGGTCCGCCGTGCGGAGCTCTGCGGCGGGAAATCCGGGCGGGCTCGACGGGGCGACGACGTCCACGAGCGTCAGATGCTCGACCGGCTTGCCGAGCGGCGTGCCATCGGCCAACCGCGCCGTCAGCTTGCGCCCGATCATCCCGGCCGCCCCAATGATCAGAACCCGCATGGCCTGCTGCCCTCCCCGTTGCACAGCGCCTAGCGCGCGGAGGGGAGGGCGGCAAGGGGTGTGGCCGTTGCCTAGGTCGTCTCCGGAACCGGCTTGTCCCGCGCCGCTCCCAGCGGCTGCGGCGGACCGCCGGCCTCGTCCATCGTCGTCACCGCGCCGTTCTCGATGTCGTAGAGCCAGCCATGCAGCTTCAGGCTCCCGTCTGCCACGCGCGCAGCAACGGAGGGATGGGTGCGCAGATGCTGCAGCTGCAGCCTGATATTCTGTTCCACCAGCGCCTGAACCTTTCCGGGTCCCGCCAGGTCCGGCTGTAGCGCCTCGACCACGCTGCGAGCGGCTTCGGCGTTGCGCAGCCACGAGGAGACGGTGGGCATGCGGCGGAGCGTCGGGTCGTCGGCTTGCAGCAGCCCCTTCATCGCGCCGCAATCGGAGTGTCCGCAGATCACGATGTGCGACACGCCGAGCGCCACGCACGCGTATTCGATGATGGCCGACACGCCCCCGAGCATCTCGCCGTAGGCCGGCACGATGTTGCCGATGTTGCGGCATACGAACATGTCGCCCGGGTCGGTTTGCGTGATCATCTCCGGCACGACCCGGCTGTCGGCGCAGGTGATGAACAGCGTATGGGGATGCTGGCCGCTCGCCAGCTTGGCGAATTGGCCGCGCCGCTCGGGAAACACGCTGTCGCGAAAACGCGAAACCCCCTCGAGCAACTGCTCGAACGGGTCGTCACTGTCGATCGCTTCCGTCATGCGCTCCTCCTTCGGTTCGCCATGGTGCACTGCGGCAGGATCGTTGTCGCTACTTCGTTGCAAGACGAATCACTCTGCGCCGCGAGGCGCGCCTATTCGCCGCCGCCGCCGCGCTCTATCGTCGATGGCTCGATGGTAGAAGGGAGTTCGTCGATGGCCGTGCACCCCGTCATCCAAGCCATGTTGGACAAGGCCCGCGCGGCGGACATGCCGCCGCTCTCGGGTGGCTCTCCGGAGGATGCCCGCCGCCTGATGGCGCTTCTGCAGCCCGTGCTCGGCGCCGGTGTCGAGGTCGGCAGCCGCGAGACCATCGATGTCCCGACCCGGGGCGGCTCGATCCGCGCCTCCTTGCTTCGGCCGCGGGAGCGGGCGACCGGCTTGATCGTCTACCTCCACGGCGGCGGATGGGTCATCGGCTCCTTTGCCGACTACGCCGTGCTTGCCCGCAAGCTCTGCGCTGAAACTGGTTGCGCGGTGCTAGTGCCGGAGTACCGGCTTGCCCCGGAGCACCCATTCCCCGCTGGCCCCGATGATTGCGAAGATGCGCTGCTATGGGCCTACCGCGAGCGCCGGGAGCTCATCGGCCATGATGGCGCGGTCGTTCTCGCCGGGGACAGCGCCGGCGGGAACTTGGCGACGGTGACGGCCGCCGCGCTGCACGGCCGGGTGCCGGTCGCGGGCCAGGTCCTGATCTATCCCGTGACCGACTGCGATTTTGACCGCCCCTCCTACGAAGCCTATGGCAACGGCGACGTGCCGCTGAGCCGCGCGGACATGCTGTGGTTCTTCCAGCACTACGCGCCCCGATCCGCTTGGGACGACCCGCGCATCACCCCGCTCCACGCCTTGTCGTTGCGCGAGCAGCCACCCACGCTGCTCATCACCGCCGAGAACGATGTTCTGCGCGACGAGGGCGAGGCCTACGCGGCGCGGCTGGCCGAAGCGGGCGTGCAGACGACTCTACGCCGCTACGATGGCATGACGCACGGTTTCATCCGCTATCACGACCTAGTCGACGTCGCCGGCCAGGCCTTGCGCGAGACGGCCGCCGACATCGTCCGGTTCTGCCACGCCGATGTCAGGACCGCCGCATGATCGAGCTTGGCGGGAAAGTGGCGGTCGTGACCGGCGGCGCCGCCGGGATCGGCCGCGCCACCTGCCTGGCCTTCGCGCAGGCTGGCGGGCAGGTCGTCGTCGTCGATCGGGACGAGGCGGAGGGGGAGGCAACCGCCGCACTGGTCCGCGACGCTGGCGGCCAGGCCCGCTTCGTTTCGGCGGACGTATCTCGGCGTGCCGACGTGCAGGCCTATGTCAACACGGCGCTGCAACAATTCGGACGCATCGATTGCTTCTTCAACAATGCGGGCATCGAGGGCCGGGTCGCGCTCACCGCGGATTACGACGAGGCGGTGTTCGACAGCGTGCTCGCCGTCAACGTCAAAGGCGTGTTCCTGGGCCTCAAATACGTGATCCCGGCGATGCTGCAGGGTGGCGGCGGGGCGATCGTCAACACGGGGTCCACGGCCGGCGTCAGTGGCTCGGCCGGCTTGTCCGGCTACGTCGCTTCCAAGCACGCCGTGATCGGTCTCACCCGCACGGCAGCCGTTGAATATGGCGGGAGCGGCGTTCGCGTGAACGCGGTGTGCCCGGGGCCCACGTCGACTCGCATGATCGCGTCGCTCGAGAGTCAGACCGGCGCGGGCGCGAACGACCCCGGCGAACGGTATCGATCACTGATCCCGATCGGGCGGTATGCCGAGCCGGAGGAGGTGGCGGACCTGGTCCTGTTTCTTTGCTCGGATCTTTCCCGTAGCATAAACGGTGCTCATTACATGATCGACGGGGGCCGCACGGCGGGGCCTCCGCCAGCGCGACGCAGCTAAATACCTGCTGTTCTGCGGCTCCGTCTCAATGGTTCGTTAACCCTTTCAGCGCATGCTTCTAGGAGCGCGATGCACCGTCGCGCCTCATAGGAGTTCGCCATGTCCATCACCAACCTTTTCGTTGCCGCTCAGGTTGCTCTTTCCAGCAAGAAGGGTGCCGCCATGGTTGAGTATGCTTTGCTCGCCGCCCTCGTGGCCGTTGTGGCCGCCACCACTCTCACGACGCTCGGCACGAGCATCAGTTCCAAGTTCTCGGCCATCGCGGGAAGCATCTAATCCGCCTCGCCCGTTTGGGGCGGTGCGACCCGGCGGACCCGGTGCGAAAACATTCGCTTCGGGTCCAGTCCGGAAATCTGGCGGGCAAAAATTTACGCTCATGCAAGACTTACCAACATCCATTTCGATTGCTTACATAGCCTTGAGCGCCGCATCACTCGCCTATGCGGCATGGCGGGACATCGCGACACGCACGATCCCCGATACGGTAAGTGTAATATTGATCGTTGCTGGCGCTGCAAGCCGCCTGGCTCAGGGTTGGCAGCCGTTTGGGGCCTCGTTGCTCGTCGCCTTGCTCGCGTTTCTAGCACTTCTGCCGTTCTGTCATCGCGGCCTAATCGGTGGCGCCGACTTGAAGCTTCTAGTGGCCCTCGCGATGGGCCTATCTCCTCTCTCGAGCGCGACGCTGCTCCTCGATGTCACGCTGTCGGGCGGCGTTCTGGCTCTGGCCTATCTCGCTCTGCATAGGCTCTTGCCGGACAGCGCAATGAGAACGCTGCCACTAGGGCGCGCGAACTCCTTGGTGAGACGCGTTTTCTGCGTGGAACTCTGGCGCGTTAGACGCCACTGCCCATTGCCTTATGGCGTCGCGATCGCGATCGGGGCCGTCGTTGCAGTCATCAATCAGCCAGGAGTCTCAGCGCAATGATCCGCATGCTGCTCGGTACGATGCTGCTGCTCGGTGCCGGCTTTCTAGCTTGGATGAGCTTCCAAGACGACGGCGTTCGTGTTGCCGTGGCAGCTCCGCCCGCGGTTACCAAGATCCTTGTCGCGGCCCAGCCCATCCAGGCTGGAACGCTTCTCAAAGATCTTGATTTCAAGGAGCGCGAGGTCCCCATCGCCGACGTGAAACCCGCCGACCTTGTCGCGACCGAGAATAGCCGTGTCGAGATTCGCGGCGCAATGCTGCGGCAGTATCTGGAGGCAGGCCAGACCATTCATCGGGAAGACATATTGCGCCCACGTGATCGGGGCTTCCTTGCCTCGGTCTTGGCGGCCGGCACCCGCGCCATCTCGATCGGTGTCGATGCGACGACCGGTGCCTCTGGGCTGATCTCGCCAGGCGACCTCGTCGACATCATCCTCATTCAGGAGTTCGCCCGGGGTGAAACGGCAGCAGGTCGCCGCGTCGTGGCCGAAACAGTGTTGAGCCGCGTCCGGGTGATCGCGGTCGACCAGCAAATCGCGCAGGGCGCACCGACATCTAATCTTCTGCAGAATGTCACCCCGTCGAACCGCGTCGCCAGCAATGTCAGTTTGCAGGTTACCCCAGAGCAGGCGGCTAAGATCGTTGTCGCCGGCCAACTCGGACGGCTCACCCTCACCGTTCGTTCGATCGACGGTGATCAACCCGCTGATGCCGCATCGTCAAATCCAACCAAGCCCGCAGAACCGGGCAGCGGCGCGGCTCCGGCGCCATTGCCCACCTCTGTGTTCGGCTCCGATGTTTCATCTGCTCTGTCGAGCGAGAACTCGGCGCCGAGCCCCAAGATGCGGCTCATCCAAGGTGATGCCGTCAGCGACCTCGTGTTCCACTGAGCATGAATTCAATCCTGTCCGCCGAGAAAACATCGGGAGAGTCGCCGTGCAGCCCGCACTGACACAAATTACAGCAGTCGATCCGTCGACCGATGGGACGGAGTTGCGTGACGGTGCGGGTGATCGCGATGCCGTACTTGCTTTCCTACTCGACGACGCCACGGAGTCCGCTTTGCGTGGTGGCCTCGTCGACCAGCTGAGCAGCGTTCAGATCAGGCGTGGCGGCATCAAGGGAGCCGTTCGGGCGCTGAGAACCGAGCTTTCGCCCCGCGTTCTGCTCGTCGACATTTCAGGGATCGAAGACGATCCGATTAAAGCGCTGGATGAGCTCGCATCCGTGTGCTCGCCAGACATCAAGGTGATCGTCCTCGGCGATCGTTCGGACATTGAGTTTTACCGCCTCGTCACCAAGCGCCTCGGTGTTGACGAGTATCTTCGCAAGCCGCTCACCCGAGATGCCGTCTCCTTTCTCATTGGTCCCTACATTGCAGGGGCCTCTCCCGAGCAGGATCGTAACCGTGGCGGACGGGTCATTGCTGTTTGCGGCGCGCGCGGCGGAGTGGGTGCAACCACAGTCGCAACGAACTTAGCTGTCCAAGTTGCAGAAGAGACGCGCAGCCATGTCGCACTGCTAGACCTAAACCTTCGCGGTGGGAGCGCCGCGTTGTCGCTCGGTGTTCGACCCGGCCCAGGCCTACGGGCGGCCCTGGAGAACCCAGACCATGTCGACGGCCTTTTGCTCGACCGTGTCGCGATCGCGATCGGGGATCGGCTGCGCGTGATCGCGGCCGAGGAGCCGATCGACAGCGAACCCAACCCGACACCGGCCGGGGTCAAACAAGTCGTCAAGCTCCTGAGGCAGCGCTTCAACGTCATCATCGTCGATCTGCCCATGCCACCATCGCCGGCCGAGCGCGAAGCGCTCCTCATGGCAAGGCAAGCGCTCGTTGTCCTCAACCCCGAAATGGCGGGCTTGCGCGACGCGCAACAGATCAAACGCCTCATCAACGCTCAGATCGGTGGCGGCCGCATTTTGACCGTGCTGAACAGGTCGACCATGCCCGGCGCGCTCACCCTGGACATGGTCAAGCAAGGCCTCGGTTCGAAGCCCGAAGTGATTATACCCGATCTCGGAAAAACTCTCGTGCGCTCCGCCAACCTGGGCAAGCCAGCTCTCCGCGACAGCCCGCCCCTTCGTCGCGCCCTCATGCAGCTGACGCAGGAAGCTTCCGGAGCAGATCTCCGGACTGGGGCGAAAGGATGGCTCCGGGCGCTCCGTCGGTCATGATGCGTTTCGGCCGCAAAACTGATGAGCCTATTGAGCCGATTTCGGCCGGAAGCTCGGCAACGCTCGAGACACGCGTGCAATCTCTTGCAAGCGTGGAAAGCTTGACTGCCGACGTGGCGTACATGCCACCCCAGCAGCGCGATCTGACGACGGCGACCGAAGCTCAAATTCCTCAGTTGAGGGCGCAAGTCCTCGAGTTGCTCGACGTCGCCCGGATCGGAACGATGTCGAGCGAGCAGCTACGCACCCAAATACGTGCGGTTGTTCATGGTCTGGCTGATCGCGAACGACTGCAATTGTCGGCCAAGGATCAGGACCGCCTCGCACAAGAACTCGCGGCTGACATGGTCGGCTACGGGCCGTTGGAGGGTTTACTGGAAGACGAGCGCGTAACCGAGGTCATGATCAACGGACCAGACAAAGTGTTCGTGGAGATCGCCGGCAAGATGACGCTGACGAGCGTTCGGTTCCGTGACAGTCAACAACTCTCAGTACTTGCGCAGAAGATTGCGTCTGCAGTGGGTCGGCGTATCGACGAGGCGAGTCCCTTGGTGGATTGCCGATTGCCGGATGGCAGCCGGGTGAACATCGTGTTTCCGCCGCTAGCCCTCGATGGTGCTTGCGTGACGATCCGGAAATTCTCGAAGCGCCGGATGACGCTCGAGACGATGGTTGCGAACGGAAGCATGACCGCGCCCGTCGCTCGTATCCTCGAACTAGCAGCACGGTGCCGGTTGAACATCGTTGTTTCGGGCGGCACGGGGTCTGGCAAAACGACGCTTCTCAACGCCATGAGCCAGATGATCGACCATGGCGAGCGGATCGTGACAATCGAGGATGCTGCGGAACTGCAACTCCAGCAGCCGCATGTCGTGCGTCTTGAGACACGGCCAAGCAATCTCGAAGGTAAGGGCGAAATCCTACAGAGAGATCTGTTGAAGAACGCGCTCCGGATGCGGCCTGATCGAATAATCCTTGGTGAGTGCCGAGGCCCGGAAGCGTTTGACATGCTGCAGGCGATGAATACCGGGCATGATGGCTCGATTTGCACGATGCACGCCAACACGGCCCGTGACGCACTGACTCGTATCGAGAACATGGTGCAGATGGGTCTCTCGAACCTGCCCGTGTCGGCTATTCGACGGCAAATCGTCGGCGCTTTGGACATCATCGTTCAAATCGAGCGGATGCGCGATGGCCAGCGCCGGGTCACGGCCGTTACGGAGGTCTGTGGACTGGAGGGTGATACCGTGACGATGAACGAGGTCGT
>JAVVHH010000077.1:0-17999 GCA_032249615.1 Acetobacteraceae bacterium | reverse complement strand
TACGGCGTCATCCCCGGCGTGGTCTACACGTGGCCGGAGGTGGCCAGCATCGGCGCGAGCGAGGACGAGCTCAAGCGCCAGGGCGTGGCCTACGCCGTGGGCAAGTTCCCGTTCACTGCCAACGGGCGCGCCCGCGCCATGGGCAGCACGGACGGCTTCGTCAAAATCCTGGCTGACAAGGCGAGCGACAAGGTGCTCGGCGCCCACATCATCGGCCCGGACGCGGGAACGCTGATCGCGGAGATCGCGACCGCGATGGAGTTCGGCGCCAGCAGCGAAGATATCGCCCGCACCTGCCACGCCCATCCGAGCTTGAGCGAAGCCGTCAAGGAGGCCGCGCTGGCCGTCGAGGGGCGAGCGATCCACATCTGAAGGCGGAACGATGGCGTTCAAAGCGGCGCGGGAACATAGCTACGCCGTCACCGTGACCTGGACCGGCAACACCGGTGCCGGCACGGCGAGCTACCGTGGCTACAAACGCGAGCACGAGATCGCCGCCCGCGGCAAACCCGCCCTGCCCGGCTCGTCCGACCCGGCTTTCCTTGGCGACCCCGAGCGCTACAACCCCGAAGAGATGCTGCTTTCGGCCATCTCGTCCTGTCACATGCTTTGGTATCTACACCTCTGCAGTGTCGAGGGCATCGTCGTCGAGGCATACGCCGACATCGCGGAAGGCGTGATGGTCGAGGATCCGGACGGCGGCGGCCGCTTCACCGAGGTGGTGCTGCAGCCGGAGATCACATTGAGGGCCGGGTCGGATCGAGACCGGGCGACGGCGCTCCACACCGACGCCCATGCCAAGTGCTTCATCGCCAACTCGGTCAATTTCCCGATCCGCCACGAACCCGTGTTCCTAGAGGCCTGATGCTGGCGCTCACCATGGGCGACCCGGCCGGCATCGGCGGCGAACTCACGCTCAAGGCCTGGTCCGCGCTGCACCATGTGGGGCCCGCTTTTGCAGCGCTCGACGATCCCGCCCGCTTGCGCGCGATCGATCCGGCCATTCCGCTGCGCTTGGTCGACACGCTCGAGCAGGCCGCCTCGGCCTTTCGCGAGGCGCTGCCGGTGCTGCCCATCCCGCTTGCGGCCACCGCCGTGCCGGGCCGCGCCGACCCGGCCAATGCGCCCGCGATCATCGCCAGCATCGAGGCGGCGGTCCGGCTGGCCCAGTCCGGGCAAGCGGCCGGCGTGGTGACGAACCCGATCAGCAAGGCGACGCTCTACGCTGCCGGTTTCGCCCATCCCGGCCACACCGAATTCCTTGGCGCCCTCACAGGAGCGGCGCTTCCCGTCATGATGCTGGCGAACAATCAACTCCGTGTCGTGCCGGTCACGGTCCATGTCGGCCTGCGCGCCGCACTCGACCAACTCACCACCGACCTCATCGTCGCCACGGCGCGGATCACGGCGGAATCGCTCCGGCGGCAGTTCGGCATCGCCCGCCCGCGGCTCGGGATCGCCGGGCTGAACCCGCACGCCGGCGAGGCCGGGGCCATGGGCACCGAGGAACGCACGGTCATCGGCCCCGCAATGGATGTTCTGCGGGAGGAGGGAATCGAGGTCAGCGGCCCCTACCCGCCAGACACGATGTTCACGCCCGCCGCCCGCGCCGGCTATGACGTCGCAATCTGCATGTATCACGATCAAGCGCTCATCCCGCTGAAAACCATCGACATGGCGAGCGGCGTGAACGTCACGCTCGGGCTGCCGATCATCCGAACCTCGCCAGATCACGGCACCGCTTTCGACATCGCCGGGCGCGGGATCGCTGATCCGAGCAGCCTAATCGCAGCGTTGCGCCTGGCCGCCCACATGGGAGCAACCGCATGAGCGCACGCCTAGGTGTAAACGTCGATCACGTCGCCACCATTCGCAACGCGCGCGGCGGGGCGCATCCGGACCCGTTCGCGGCGGCTCTCGTGGCGGTCGGCGCCGGAGCGGATGGTATCACCGCCCATCTGCGGGAGGACCGTCGGCACGTGCGCGACGGCGATCTCGAGCGGATCGCGGCCTCGCCCGAGATCCGGCTCAATTTCGAGATGGCCGGCACCGACGAGATGGTCGCCATCGCGCTCCGGCTCCGCCCGGCCGCCTGCTGCATCGTGCCGGAGCGGCGCGAGGAAGTGACCACCGAGGGCGGCCTCGACGCCTTCGGCCAGGCGGCCTCGCTCGGCCCGAAGATCGCGGCGTTGAAAGGGGCCGGCATCCGCGTCTCGCTGTTCCTCGCCCCCGACCCGGCCCAGCTCGACGCTGCCGCGCGTCTCGGCGCGGAGGTCGTGGAGCTCCACACCGGCGCCTATGCGGAAGGCGGCCAGGGCGAACTCGAGCGGCTGCGCGCGGGTGCGGCCCATTTGCGACGCCTCGGCCTTGAGTGCCACGCGGGTCACGGCCTGACCTACGCCAACGTGCTGCCGATTGCCGCCTTCCCAGAGGTCGAGGAGCTCAACATTGGCCACTTCCTGATCGGCCAAGCCGTGATGGACGGGCTGCCGGGCGTGATCAAGCGGATGAAAGCGCTGATCGCTTCCGCCCGCGGCTGAGCCAGGCGCTCCGGGCGTGAGGACTGGCCTGACATTCGTCTTGTACCTTTTCAGCCTGCTCGTCTTTGCGATGCCGCATGGGCTGCAGACAGCGATGTCTCTGTCGAAAACGAACCCCATCTGCACGCCAAAGGCGGCCGAAGTCCTGTTCTCGTGCCGGGCCGCCTCGCCGGCCACCCCGCTGTCGACGGTCGAGGACATCATCTCGCTCTACGGCTTCAACGATCAGGCAAGCTATGCGGATCGCGCTCGGAAAATCGTCAACGAAGGCTTCGCGCGGGCATATTCTTACGTCCAACCGCCGGGGCTCGCCTTGCTCGAGGCAGCGATGTACGCCGTGTCCCCCGGCTTCCCGCTCGGGCTGGGACTGATCGCGTTAGCCTGCTGCCTGTGGGCATCGCTGTTCACGGTTATGGCGTCGGCACTCAAACGGAGTGGAGCTCCGTACCTCCTTGCGCTGGCGGCGCCCACCTCGCTGTTTTTCCTTAACGCGTTGGGCGAGGAGCTTGGCTTCGGGATCTGGCTAAGCGACTGCTATGCCTCGATCTTATGCCTGCTGAGCATGGCGCTTCTCACGGCGAGCGTTTCCTCCCGCCGCCCTCGCTTCTGCGCCGTCGGAAGCGGGATCGCCCTCGCGGGCGCGGCCTACATGCGCGCGCAGATGGACATCATTGCCCTGATCATCACGGCCTTGGTGTTGGCGAGCCTGATCGCCAGATTTGCGGCCCGGCGCTTCGTGCCGAGATCGGCCCTGCTGCCGCGAACAGCAATTCTGATGATCGTGGCCTATCACGCGTTGACGCTGCCCTATCGGATCTGGAACGGCGGTCAGTGGGTGACGGCGGGGGGCTTCGACCACGTCTGGTCCATGATCTGGAACTATCCGAGCGAGTTGCCGCCCGAATGGGCCTTCTTCTCGGACGGCGGCGGGACCGTGGGATGCGCGGTCGACGAGATCCGATGTCATTACCTGCACGATCTCAGGCTGACCAATCCGGCAGCCGCCACGACGGCGGTCTACAAACACCTGACGCTCACCTCGCTGGCCTCGCACCCGATCGCTTGGCTCCGATACAAGCTCCACTTCGTGGTGGCCGGTTGGAACTGGGGTGGCCAGGGCTACGCCCTGGCGCTCGTGGCCTTGTTCCTCGCCGCCGTGATCGGGCGGTATCGAGGACCGGCGTTGATGAGCCTAGCCGCCTTCCTGTTTGCGACGACGGCCGGCGTATTTGGGCCGTTGATCTTGCTACACCTCGAGGTCCGCTATCTCGAGCCGCTCAAGTTGATGTTGGTGTGCGCGGGGATCTACGCTGCATCCTCACTCCTGGCGCGGCTCCGCCCAGGGTCGCACGTCCTGGAACCCGGCCGCGCCCGCTGCGCTGATCTCCGAGAAGGAGAGCATGATGTCCGACAAGCATGAGAAGGCACTGGATCTGACCGAACAGGCGCTCGACGCCCTGGTCGAGGGCGACGAGAAAACCGCCGGCAAACTCGTTCAGAAGGCGAAGGCGCTCGACCCGGCTGCGGTCGAAGAGGTCGTCCACGATCTGGAAGAAGCCGAGCACACGAGCGTCAAACCGCAGAAATAGTCACTCCTGGCGCGGATGGGCACGGGACCACACATCCCGCAGCCCGGCCGCGTCGACGGCGGTGTAGCGCTGGGTCGTCGAGAGGCTGGCGTGGCCGAGTAGTTCCTGGATCGAGCGCAGGTCGGCGCCGCCCGCCAGCAGGTGCGTCGCGAAACTGTGGCGCAGCGCATGCGGTGAAGCGTGTTCCGGCAATCCGGACGCGCGGCGGTAGTCGCGCATGGTCTTGCGGGCGACCGCCGGGTCGAGCCGGGCGCCGCGCGCGCCGATGAATAGCGGGGCATCCCGAGCCGCCGATGGGTGGAGCCGCAGCCAGGCCGCCAAAGCCTCCTGCACCGCCGGCAACTGCGGCACGATGCGCTCCTTGCTCCCTTTGCCCAACACGCGTAGCCCGGTGCCGGCCGCGGGCCCGACGGCACCCACATCGAGCGACAAGGCTTCCGCGATGCGCAGCCCGGCGCCGTATAGCAACGTGAACAGCGCCGTGTCCCGCGCCTGCCAGCGGGGATCGGCATGCTCCGCCCCGATCTGGCCGACCAGCTCGGTCGCCTGCACGGCGGTGAGGGCGCGCGGCGCAGGGGCGCGCACGCGGGGCCGGCCGAGCAGGGAGGGTGACGGATTGGTCACAGCGTGGTGGCGGGCGAGGTATTCGAAGAAGCTGCGCACGGCGGAAAGGTGGCGCGCCCGGGTCGCGTTCGTCGTGCCGGCGCCGGCTTGGCGGGCGAGCCAGGCGCGCAGGTCTGGCTGCCCGATTGCGGCCAGATCGGCCAGGCTCGGCTCCTGGCCGAGATGCTCCGTGAGGAAGCCGACGAATCCGCTGAGGTCGGTCCGGTAGGCAGCCACCGTCAGGGCAGCGGCCCGGCGCTCCCGGAGCAGCCAGTCGAGATAGGTCTGAACGGCCTCGAACGCGGTCAAACCCGCTCGAGCGCAGCCGCCGCAGCGTGGCCGAGGAACGCCAGCGTCGGAGTGCTGGCCCCCTCGAGCGCCACGGCGTCCCGGGCCGCGACCGCCAGCAGCGCGGGCGACCCGGCCAACGGCACGCGCACGAGGGCTTCCCGCACGGTCAGCGGCGCCGCCTCGCCATGCAGCCCCGTGTCACGCCCGCCATCACGCACCAGCGCACATCGTTGGCCGAGCAGCGTTTCGATCGTTCCTGCCTTGAGCAGGGCGGCGCCCGGCAGCGGCGATTCGGCCGACAGCCGCACGCTTTCGACGCGGAGCAGGCCGGGGACGTCGTTCTGCAGGCACCACGCCGGGTCCGGCGCACGCATGAGCGCGAGCACCGCGTCTTGAACGCGCCGGGTAAACTCCTCGGCGGCACGGCGGCCCGCCGCGGCGTCGCTGCCATGGCGCCGCGCCTGGTCGATGATCGCGACCATGTGGTCGGCCATCGCTTCGCCGTGCAGCCGCCGCGGCGGATCGAGCACCGCATACAGTTCAGGATGCGCGGCCAGCCAGCCGGGATTGGCGCGCAGGAAGGCGGCAATCAGCCGGTCGCCATCCTCCCCGCCCTCCAGGGCCTGCCGTTGCAATCGTTCCAGCGCTGCGCCATCCAGGATTATGGTCTGTCTCCGTCCAGGTGAGCCGAGCCTACTCGCTGATGTGCCCGCCCGAAAGCGCGTACCCGTTCTGCTCCCGCGTCCATTCCGGGGGCCGTTCGACTACGCATTGGCCGAGGGCCAGCAGCCGGAGCCCGGTGACGTCGTCATCGTCCCGCTCAACCGGCGAGAGGAGCTGGGCGTCGTGTGGGATGGCGCGCCGGACGCGAACGTTGCCGACGAGAAGCTGAAACCGATCACCGCCGTGCTGGAGGGGTTGCCGCTCCCGGCCGCGCTGCGTCGCTTCGTCGATTGGGTCGCGGCCTACACCCTGGCGATGCCGGGCGAGGTGTTGGCGATGGCGCTGCGGGTCAACGCGCTGCAGCCCGAGACGCCGCCGGTCGGCTGGCGCGTGGGGCGCGTGCCGGAGGGGCTGACCAAGCCGCGGGCGCGGGTGGTGGCCGCGCTGGCCGACGGGGTGCCGCGCAGCACAGGCGAACTGGCGCGCGACGCCGGGGTGAGCACCGGCGTGGTGCGCGGCATGGGACAGGCCGGGCTGCTGGAGCCGGCGGCCCTGCTCTGGCGGCCGCCGTTCCACCGGCCGGACCCGGCGCGCGCGGGCCCGGCGCTGTCCCCTCAACAGCGCGAAGCGGCCGAGGCGTTGCAGGCCGCGGTCGCCTCGCGGGCGTTCAGCGTGACGCTGCTCGACGGGGTGACCGGCTCCGGCAAGACGGAGGTGTACCTCGAAGCGGTGGCGGCCTGCCTCGCGGGGGGCCGGCAGGCGCTGGTGCTGCTGCCGGAGATCGCCCTGTCGTCGCAATGGCTCGAGCGCTTCGAGCGGCGCTTCGGTGTGGCGCCGGCGGTATGGCACTCCGATCTTGGGTCGCGCACGCGCCGGGTCACGTGGCGCGCGGTGGCCGAGGGGCTCGCGCCGGTGGTGGTCGGCGCGCGCTCGGCCCTGTTCCTGCCGTTCCCCGATCTTGGCCTCGTCGTGGTCGACGAGGAACACGAGACGGCCTTCAAGCAGGAAGACGGCGTCGTGTATCACGCGCGCGACATGGCCGTGGTGCGGGCCCGCCTGTCCGAGGCGCCGGCGGTGCTGGTGTCGGCCACGCCAAGCCTGGAGACGCTGGCCAATGTGGAGGCGGGGCGGTATGGGCGGCTGACGCTCGAGGCGCGGCACGGCGGCGCCAGCCTGCCCGAGGTGGAGGCGATCGACTTGCGCGAGTTCCCGCCCGAGCGGGGGCGGTTCCTCTCGCCGCAGCTGATCGCGGCGGCGACCGAGACCTTCGCCCGCGGCGAGCAGGCCATGCTGTTCCTGAACCGCCGCGGCTACGCCCCGCTCACGCTGTGCCGCACCTGCGGGCACCGGATGCAGTGCCCGAACTGCACGGCATGGCTGGTCGAGCACCGGGCGCGGCGCATGCTGGCGTGCCACCATTGCGGGCACAACGAGCCGATCCCACCCACCTGCCCGTCCTGCGACGCGCCGAACAGCCTCGTGCCCATCGGCCCGGGCGTGGAGCGCATCACGGAGGAAGCGGCCGCCGTGTTCCCCGAGGCGCGGCTGCTGGTGATGGCTAGCGACACGTTGACCGGGCCGAACGCGGCGGCCGAGGCGGCGCGGCGGATCGAGCAGCGCGAGGTCGATCTCATCATCGGCACGCAGATCGTCGCCAAGGGCTGGCACTTCCCGCACCTGACGCTGGTCGGCGTGGTGGATGCCGATCTCGGCCTGGCCGGCGGCGACCTGCGCGCGGCCGAGCGGACCGTGCAGTTGCTGCACCAAGTCGCCGGGCGCGCTGGACGGGCCGAAGCGCCGGGCCGCGTGCTGTTGCAGACGTTCAGCCCGGAGCACCCGGTGATGCAGGCGCTGATCGACGGCGACCTGGCCGGCTTCATGGAAACGGAGGCGGAGATCCGCCGCCCCGGCGGCTGGCCGCCCTACGGCAGGCTGGCGGCCTTGATCGTCAGCGCGGACACGGCGGGGGCGGCTGACGAACTCGCCCGCGATCTCGGCCGCGCGGCGCCGCGGGGCGACGGCCTCACCGTGCTCGGCCCCGCACCCGCCCCGTTCGCGATCCTCCGCGGCCGGCACCGGCGCCGGTTGCTGCTGAAGACGAGACGCGACGTGGCGGTGCAGCCGATCCTGCGCGACTGGCTGGCCCACATCCGCCCGACCGGCACGGCCCGCATCGATGTCGACGTCGACCCGGTCTCGTTCCTTTAGGAGGTGATCTGCTTGGACTCCTTCGGGATCCGGTGGAGCAGGAAGATCGACGACACCATGACCAAGATGAGCCCGCCGAGCACGCACAACTCGATCATCGAGGCGTGGAACTGCTGGGACACGCTATCGGTCCAGGCGTGTCCGCGCATCGCCTCGGACGTCTCCAGCGTGATGACGAGTACCCGCCGGATGGAGGCGATCAGCCCCACGATCAGGAAAGGCTCCACCGTCAGCCCGCCGGTGCGGATGGAGGCGCTGACCGTATGCATGATCTCGATCAGCATCAGCACGAACAGCAGGCGGTCGACGACCTCGAACACGGCCGTCGTGTTGGTCCAGTCGAGCATGCCATGCCACACCAGCGCCATCGCCCCGGCCACCGCCACGATGGCGGCAATGATCAGCAGCATGCCGACCGAGATGTAGGCGTAGCGCTCGACCCGGGTGAACAGGTCGCGGAGCACTGGTGGCTCTGAATTATTGACCTGTCCCATCCCGTTCGCTCTCCTTGGCCGGACGTTCCTCCCCGGGCCGCGGGTCAGATGTCCGCGTAGCAGTGCGTCTCCGCCTTGGCGCCCGGATTGGTCACCGCCCCCAGATGTGCCGGCCCCACCGTTTGCGCGAATTTCCAGATCGCGCCGCTATTGTAGTCAGTCGCGCGCGGCTGCCAGGCGGCCCGGCGCGCCGCCATCTCGTCGTCGCTGATCAGCACGTCCATCGTGCCCTTGGCAGCGTCCAGCCGGATGCGGTCGCCGTTCTTGAGCAACGCGATCGGGCCGCCGACGGCGGCTTCCGGCCCGACATGGCCCACGCAGAAGCCGCGCGTGGCCCCGCTGAAGCGCCCATCGGTGATGAGCGCCACCTTGTCGCCCATGCCCTGCCCGTAGATCGCCGACGTGGTCGACAGCATCTCGCGCATGCCCGGCCCGCCTTTCGGCCCCTCGTAGCGCACGACGATCACGTCGCCGGCCTTGTAGGCCCGCGCGTTGACGGCCGCGAACGCCTCTTCCTCGCTGTCGAAGCAGAGCGCCGAGCCTTCGAACACCAGGTTTTCCATCCCGGCGATCTTCACGATGGCGCCGTCGGGCGCGATGTTGCCCTTCAGGCCGACGACGCCGCCCGTGGTGCTGATCGCGCGCGAGACCGGATAGACCACGTCCTGGTTCTCGGGGAACACGACGTCCTTCAGGTTCTCCGCCAGCGTCTTGCCCGAGACGGTGATGCAATCCCCGTGCAGCAGGCCGCCATCCAGCAGCGACTTCAGGATGACGGGGATGCCGCCGATCTTGTGCACGTCGAGAGCCACGTATTTGCCGCCGGGTTTGAGGTCGGCGATGTACGGCGTGCGGCGCATGATCTCGACGACGTCGTCCATGGTGAAGTCGATGCCGCATTCGTTGGCGATCGCCGGCAGGTGCAGCCCGGCATTCGTGCTGCCGCCCGTCGCGCCGACCACCACCGCCGCGTTCTCGAGCGCTTTGCGCGTCACGATGTCACGCGGCCGCAGCCCGCTTTCAATCAGCGCCATCACCGCGCGCCCGCTCTCGACCGCCCAGCGATCCCGATCCTCGTAGGGCGCCGGCGACCCGGCCGATCCCGGCAGCGCCAACCCGATCGCCTCGCTGACGGTCGCCATCGTGTTGGCCGTGAACTGGCCGCCGCACGCGCCCGCGCTGGGGCACGCGACGCATTCCAGCTCGTGCAGTTCCTCGTCGGACATGGTTCCGGCCGCGTGCCGCCCCACCGCCTCGAACACGTCGACGACGGTCACGTCCTTGCCCTTGTAGGTCCCGGGCAGGATGGAGCCGCCATACATGAACACCGACGGGATGTTGAGGCGCACCATCGCCATCATCATGCCAGGCAGCGACTTGTCGCAGCCGGCCAGCCCGACCAGCGCATCGTAGCAGTGGCCGCGGACCGTGAGTTCCACGCTGTCGGCGATCACTTCGCGCGACACCAGCGACGACTTCATGCCCTGGTGGCCCATCGCGATCCCGTCCGTCACCGTGATGGTGGTGAACTCGCGCGGCGTGCCGCCGGCCTCGATAACGCCTTTTTTGACCGATTGCGCCTGCCGGCTGAGCGCGATGTTGCAGGGCGCCGCCTCGTTCCAGCAGGTCGCCACGCCCACGAAGGGCTGATTGATCTCGTCCTCGCTGAGCCCCATCGCGTAGTAATACGACCGATGCGGTGCCCGCCCCGGTCCGACCGTCACATGGCGCGACGGCATCTGCGACTTGTCCCAACGCTTCTTCAACATCGACCTTTGTCCCGTTCGCTGGAGAATCTCCCGGCGTTTCTGGCACAACACCCGGCCACCGACCAGCTAGGCCTTGGACCAGCCGCGGTCGGTTTGCTTCCAGTAGGTCAGTGTGTGGCCGGCGGCTTTCGCGGCGGTCCAACGGGTGCGGGCCGCGGTGACGGCCGGGTCGTCGCGGCCGTCGAACAGGTCGAAGATGCGGGTCCAGTCGGGCAGCTCGGAGGTCCGACCGTCGAGGCGGAAGAGGAAGCGGGCCTGGTTCGGGCGCTCCTCCGTCTCGGTGAGCCAGATTGGCTGCAGCGCCGGGGCGCTCTTGCCGGCCGGACTGCGGGCGGTGCCGTTGGGCAGCCAGTCGGGCTCCCGGCAGTCCCACAGCAGCTTGCTGAGCGCGTCCGCGCGCTCGGGCGACGCGCAGAGGATCACGGCGCGTTCGCCTGCAGCCAAGGTGCGGCCCAGCAGGGCGGGAAGTGCCTGGTCGAGCGTCGTCCGGGTGAGGTGATAGAAGCCGACATCCGCCACGCGCCGAGTGTATCAGGGCCGCGCGTCCAGGAGTAGAAGGCGGCATGGCCGTCACCATCACCCTCTACGTCGCACGACAGTTCATGGCTGCCGTGCTCGCCATGCTGGCGGCGCTAACCGGCGTCGTGTCGCTGTTCGACTTCATCGAGCTCCTCCGCCGGTCGGCCACGAAGCCCGACGCGACGTTCGGGCTGGTGGTGCAGATCGCCGCGCTACGGGTCCCGTTCGTGGCGATGCAGATCCTGCCATTTGCTGTGCTGCTGGGCGGGATCCTGGCGTTCTGGCGGCTCACGCGGTCCAGCGAGCTGATCGTGGCGCGGGCGGCAGGCGTGTCGGCCTGGCATTTCCTCTCGGCGCCGCTGCTCTGCGCCATCATGCTCGGCGCCATCGCGACGGCGGGGGTCAGCCCGCTCGCCTCGGCCACGCTGGCCCGGGCGGAGTTGCTGGACAACGCCTATCTCAAGACCGCGGCCGGCACCACGGCGCTGACGGGAGGGCAGCTGTGGCTCCGGCAATCGGACCGGCAGCTAGAGCCCGACGGCGTCGCGATCCTGCACGCGCGGACGGTCAGCCTGGACCGCAAGACCCTGACGGCCAACGATGTGAGCGTGTTCCGGCTGGACGACCACGACCGGCTCCTGGCGCGGGTGGAGGCGAGCAAGGCCGTGTTGCGCTCGGGCGATTGGCTGCTGGAGAACGCGCGGCGGATGCTGCCGGACAAGTTGCCGCAGGATGTCGGCACGATCGAGCTGCCGACCGACCTCACGGTCGGGCGCGTGCAGGACAGTTTCGCCAGCCCCGACACGTTGAGCGTTTGGGCCCTTCCCGGCTTTATCCGGTTGCTGGAGCGCTCGGGGTTCTCCGCCATCCGGCACCGGCTGCATTTCCAGGCGTTGCTGGCCTTGCCGCTGCTAGCGGGGACCATGGCGCTGGTGGCGGCTGGCTTCAGCATGCGGGCGACGCGGCGGGGCGGTGTGGCGCAGATGATCGGCAGCGGCGTCGCGGCCGGGTTCCTGCTGTTCGTGGTGAGCAAGATGGCCGAGGAGTTCGGGCAGTCGGGTGCGCTGCCCGCGCCATTGGCCGCGTGGGCGCCGGCCGGCGCCGGGCTGATGCTGGCGGTGGCGCTGCTGCTCCACTTGGAGGATGGCTGAGCTTATTCGCCGGGCGCGGCAGGCTCGCAGGGCGCCGCGAGGCGGCCATCGGCGAGGCAGGCGGCGAGTTCGGCGGTGAAGGCGTGGGCGCTGGAGGGCTTGAGGTGCGCGCCATCGGCGAACAGCGGTGCGGGCCAGATCGGAATTTCGGGATCGAGCAGGGTGGCGCCGGTGCGCTTGGCCATGTCGGCGAGGTAGTCGCGATAGGCGGCCAGCACCGGGCCGGTCTCCTCATGGGTTTGCGCGTAGGGCATGATGAGGATTGCGGCCGCCACGCCGCGGTCGCGAAGGGCGCTCAGCGCCGCTTCGAACTCGGCGTTCTGCAGCGCGGTGACGATGAAGCGGCCGGGGTGTTCGGCCCGCAGTGGGTCGCCCCCGACATAGGCGGCCCAGCCGCGATCGGCTTTGGCGGTGGCCAGTCGAGCCTGGTTTTCGGAATACCGGCCAAAGATGCGGCCGCGGACGAGGCTGCTGAACGATAGCGACGGGAACCCGGCGGCATACAGCCAATCGCGCGGGGCCCCGGACAGGCCTTCCGGTGTCCGCGTGGCCAGCGTTTCGGTGTCACCGAGTTGGGCGGCCAATCGCTGCACCGCGAGGACGTCGCCGGCGGACAGGAAACCGTAGCGGATGGAGAGCAGCCAGTAGAAGCTGCTGACCGGGCCGAAATGCTCGGGCGCCAGCGAGATCACGGCCTGGCGCGGCAGCGTGGGGCAGGCGAGGGCGCGGTCGATCGCCACTCGGGCTTCGATCGCGGTTCCCGCGGCCAGGGCGAAATTGGTGGAGGGCGCGGTGAAGTCGGCCGGGTCGAAACCAGCCTCAAGACGGGAGTCGCCGAAGAACGCGATCTGGCCGAGTTCGCACCCGTCGAGCATCGCCTTCTTGGCCGCCCAGGACACGTAGCCACTCTCGCGATAGGCCATCGGGAACCAAGCGGTGTAGGCCCACACGACGGAAATCCACAGGACGAGCGTCACCGTGAAGACGATGAGGTAGCGGGTAAAGGGCGCCGAATCCATTGTTCGGCAGCACTGGCTTAAAAGTGCCTGCGGCGCAACCGGCGCGTGCGGCAGCGTGGCGCCAGCGTCACCCTCCGGCTCGTGCGCGACAGGACGAAGCAGAGCCGCTTTTGTCGGCGGCACGCCGACTGTATAGAACGGCATGCCCCGTCAGCCTCGCCGGAATGTCGCGCCGTGGATCAGGCGCTTGGTCATCCTGGCGATGGGCGGGCTCGGGGCACTATCGGCGAACGACCCGGCCGCCGCACAATTCACCCGGCAACGCGCGGCAGGACCGCCCGCCAAGCCGATCTCGCGCAACGACCCGGTGGCGTTCACCGCGGACGAAGTGACCTACGACCGCGACCATGGCCTGGTGACGGCGACGGGGAACGTGGAGGCGTGGCAGAATGACCATGTCATCCGCGCCGACCGCATCACGTTCGATCGCAACACCGACGTGGTCGCGGCCTCCGGGCACGTGACGATGATCGAGCCGGACGGCCAGGTGCTGTTCAGCGACTACGCAGAACTCACGCAGGGGATGCGCGAGGGCGTGCTGCGACAGATGAGCGCAATCCTGGCCCAAAATGGTCGGCTGGTGGCCAACGGCGCGCGGAGGACCGAGGGCAAGGTCAACGAGTTGAGCCGCGCCGTCTACTCGACATGCAATCTTTGCGCGAAGGATCCCTCGAGAGCCCCGCTCTGGCAGCTCCGTGCGCGCGATGCCGTGCAGGATCAGGAGAACCACCGGATCGAGTATCGGGACGCGGTGTTGGATATCTACGGTATCCCAGTGGGATGGCTACCGTATTTCTGGCACGTCGATCCGTCCGTCAAACGAGCGAGCGGGTTTCTGATCCCGTCCTATGGCCACTCGAAAAACATCGGCGAGTTCCTGCAGACGCCGTATTTCTGGGACATCGACCAGAGTTCGGACGTGACCTTCACGCCGACGTTCAATACCAGGCAGTATCTCAACGTCGACTCGCTGTACCGGCGCCGGTTCAACGACGGGACACTCAGCATCGACCTCGGCGTCGGCTACGACCAAAACAAGCCGCAGGCGGCGATTTTCGCCAACGGCCAGTTCGCCTACAATGATACGTGGCGCTACGGGTTCGATGTTAACCGGGCAAGCTCGTCGGTCTACCTGCGCGACTACAAGTTCAACAACCACGCCGACATCTTGGCGTCGACCGTCTTCGTCGAGGGGTTCGGCACGGGCGCCTATAGCCGCCTCGACGCCCAGGCGTTCCAGGGCCTGGTCGCCAGCATCCAGCAATCCCGGCTGCCCTACGTCCTGCCGCGCTACAAATACAGCTATTTCGGGGAGCCGGACGCCTGGGGGGGCCGGCTGAGCTTCGATACCGAAAACTTCAACGTCATCCGCAGCGTCGGCACGAACACCCAGCGCCTCGGCGCGACCGCCCGCTGGGACCGGCCGTTCGAGAACGCGCTGGGGCAGCAATACAAGTTCACCGTGCAAGCGACGGCGGCCGCCTATAACGCGAGCGCGCTCGACCAGAACCCGAACTACGCGCCCATCACATCGGCAAGCACCGCGCGTGCGCAGCCGAACGTCGCGCTGGAAGTCCGCTGGCCGTTCCTGCGGGAAGGTTGGGGGCGCCAGGTGATCGAGCCGATCGTGCAGGGGATCGTGGGCCCCTACACGGGCGGGCTGCGGCGGCGCGACATTCCGAACGAGGATAGCCTGGACTTCGAGTTGACCGACGAAAACCTATTCATGATCAACAAATTTCCCGGCATCGACCGGCAGGAAGGGGGGCCCCGGTTGAACGCCGGACTGCACGTGAACTGGACGGTGGGCGGCATGAGCTTCGACAACCTGGTCGGCCAGAGCTACCGCACGAAGGAGTCCGACACCTTCCCGCTCGGAAGCGGGCTGGAACATCGCGTCTCCGACGTGGTGACGCGGACGACGTTCACGCCGGCGAGCTGGCTCGACCTCACGGGGCGGACGCGGCTGGATCGCCGGGACCTCAGCCTCCGCTTCGCCGACGTGCAGGGCAGCACCGGCTTCTCACACCTCCGCCTGAGCGCCGGCTACCTGTATTCGGACGTCAACCCGTATTTCTACTACGACACGCCGACTGTCCCGGCGAGCTACTTCACGCCTCGCAACCAGATCACGATGGCCGCCACGGGCAATTACGACCAGTATCGCTTCTCCGCTTTTGCGCGGCGGGACCTCGCTTTGAACAAGATGGTGTCCGCGGGCGTGCGCGCGACCTACGAAAACGAGTGTTTGGTCCTCGATGCCAATGTCAGCCGGCGTTACACATCGTTAAATGGTGACACGGGCTCGACGCTCGTATTATTTCAGATAACCTTCAAGACTGTCGGGCAGTTCGGCTTCAACGCCTTCTGAACCAGCGCTCACATCCAGGACTTCTCCATGGCAACCTACCGCTCGCTTCTCTTGTGCGCCGCACTCGCCATCGGTGCGGCTCCGGCACTGGCGCAGCATCGCGGGACGCAGGCTCCCGCCCCTTCGAAGGGACAGGCCGAACCGACCGATTCGGAGCGGATCGTCGCCGTCGTCAACGGCGACGCCATCACCTCCGGCGACGTGACCGCGCGCGGGCGGCTGTTCGCGCTCAGCACCGGGCTGCCCGTTACCCCCGAGGTTCTGAACCGGCTCCGGCCGCAAGTGCTGAAGCAGCTGGTGGACGAGCGGCTGCGGCTGCAGGAGGTGCAGCGGCGCAAGATCGTGGTTGGCGACCGCGACATCGCGGAAGCGATCGGCGAGATCGAGGCGCGCAACGGGATGCCGAAGGGCGCGCTGGGCGCGGCGCTGCAGGGGCGTGGCGTGGCGATGCGGACGTTGATCGACCAGGTGCGGGTGCAGCTCGGCTGGACGAAGGTGCTGCGCGAGGAGCTGGGCAGCAAAGCCGACATCACCGACGCCGACATTGCCGAGCAGCAGCGCTTGTTCAAGGCGCAGACCGGGCAGCCAGAGTTCCATGTGGGCGAGATCTTCATTCCCATCGACGAACCGGCCAAGGCCGAAGACGCGCAGCATTTCGCCGAAACGGTGATCACCGAGTTGCGCCAGGGAGCGCCCTTTCCGGTCGTGGCCGCCCAGTTCAGCCAATCCCAGACCGCTCTTCAGGGCGGCGATCTCGGATGGGTCCGCGCCAGCCAACTCGATCCGGAGGTGGCGACCGTCATCCGCGAGATGCCGCCCGGGGCGATCAGCAATCCCGTCCGCGTACCGGGCGGCATCGACATCGTGACCTTGACCGGCAAGCGGATCATCGGTCGAGACCAGTCGACCATGCTGAAGGTGCGGCAGGTCTTCATCCCGTTCACCTCGGCGGTCAATCCGGCCGCCCCGACCGAGCAGCAGAGAAAGGCGGTCGAGCAAGCAGCCCAAATCGCCAAATCGGCGAAGAACTGCCAGGACATGGAGGCGGCCAACGAACGAGTCGGCAAGACACGTCCGTCCGACCCTGGCGAGATTCGACTTGAGGCCGTCGGCTCGGCGCCGCTGCGGCAACTCATGACGGGTCTGGCGGTGGGTCAGGCGAGCCGGCCTCTCGTCGCGTCCGACGGCGTGGCCGTCGTCATGGTGTGCTCGCGAGAGGTTAAGACCGATAGCGCTCCCGCCAAGCAAGAGATCACCAACCGGCTGCTGAGCGAGCGGATCGAGCTCGCGGCACGCCAGCTTCAGCGCGACCTGCGGCGCCGGGCGGTGCTGGACATGCGGGTCGACAACGTCGCCGCCAAGTAGCCCTCCGTCCGCGGGCGGAGCCGGGCTGCCCCCGCTCCGCGACGTCATCGCCACCTACGGTCTCGACGCCCGCAAGTCGTTGGGGCAGCACTTCCTGCTCGACCCCGGTCTGACCCACCAGATCGCGCGGCTGCCGGGCGACCTCGCCGGCCGGGATGTGGTCGAAGTCGGACCGGGCCCCGGCGGGCTCACGCGCTCCCTGCTGCAAACGGATGCCACACGCGTTCTGGCCGTGGAATTGGACCGGCGCGCCATCGCGGCGTTGGCGGCGCTGCAGGAGCGCTACCCGGATCGGCTGACGGTCCTGGAGGCAGACGCGACGACGCTAGATCTTGCCGCCCACAGTACGGCGCCGCGTCAGCTGGTCGCGAACCTGCCCTACAACGTCGCGACGCCGCTGCTCGTCGGGTGGCTGCGCCAGGCCGGGTCGTGGGAGCGCATGACGCTGATGTTCCAGCTCGAGGTGGCCGAGCGCATCTGCGCGGCGCCTGGCACGAGCGGGTTCGGCCGCTTGAGCGTGCTGGCCCAGTGGATCTGCACGGCCGATCTGGTTATGCGCTTACCGCCCGCCGCCTTCACGCCGCCGCCGAAGGTTTGGTCCGCGGTCGTTGGCCTGACGCCCCACACGGAACAGCCGCCGGCCGACCTGTTCCGCACCATGGAGCGGCTGACCGCCGCCGCGTTCGGCCAACGCCGCAAGATGCTCCGGGGCAGCCTCCGCGCGCTGGGAGGCGAGGCTCTGCTCGAACGCGCCGGCATCGCGCCGGAACGGCGCGCCGAGACGCTGGCCATTGCTGATTGGGACCGCTTAGTGCGCCTGCTCTGATTGGGGAGATGGCGCGCCCTGAGGGATTCGAACCCCCGACATGCGGATTAGAAGGCCGCCGCTCTATCCAACTGAGCTAAGGGCGCACGCGCCCGGCTTATAGCCGGTGCGCTGGTGTCAGGCTACCGCGCGGCCATGGGCCCGGAGCATCACCTCGACCCGGCGCATGCCGACGATCTGCCGCAGGTTCCCCTCGACGAGATGGACCGCGTCTTCCGGCATGGCGTCGAGGACGAGGGTGATCTGCATGACCTCGCCATGGCGGCGGGCCCTCATCTGATCAACGGCGATATCACGGCGGGCGAATGGGGTAAGAACGCGCGGAAGGAGGCCCGGCTCGGCGTCAGCAAGCACGTCGAACGTGACGGATTTGAACATCGGACAAGGCTTTCGTTGGATGGGGGATACGCGGCGACGGACCGGCGACCGGGCCGCGCAGCAACGCGGCTCTCTAGGTGGCCGGGGTGCTAATTCGCGTGTTCATCCAACGAGGCATAGCGGGAGAGTAAGGCGGGCTGCTTGCCCGCGCAAGGGTTACGGGAAACGGACGATCTGGCACACCATGCAGATCGTGCCGCCGTCGCGGGCCGG